>NZ_CP046455.1:932755-1243674 GCF_009734425.1 Corynebacterium occultum | reverse complement strand
AGCAGCGTCTCGGCAACAACCACCAGCTCAGAAACAACCCCTGAGGCAACAACTATCCCGGAGGCAGGGACGATAGCCACGTCAGAACCAGTACCTCCTCCGGCACCTTCGGCAACGTCGCAGCAGGTCACAGCCCCGACCTTCGTGGAATGTATCTACGGTGGCGGCTCCTGGACCAGCCAAGCCCTGATGAGCGACGGGTCCTACCAGTGGTCGGCTGAATGTCAGCAGAAACTGGACGAGCAGAGAGCCGAAGCACCCTATCAATGCCCGCAGACCGACTACTTCGTTCCTGACCCCTGGTACTGCGACAACCAACAGGTCCCGTGGTCTGTCCCCCCACCCTCCCAGATGGAGACCCCGGCCTATCTCCTCCCCGATTCCCCGGAGGAGATAGCTGGGAAGCAATGGTGGGGTGACTGTATGGCCCAGAACACCGCCGAGTATTGCCGCTCCGTGGATCCGTACGTCAACGGATAGCGAAACGTGGCGAGCGAAGTGCCAACGAGGCCGGTATCGATTGGGGCCCGTCAACGCAAGATGATCGGCGGCGTGAACAAAGAGTTTCTCGACGAGATCTCTACCCGCTCCCGGGACAACCGCCCCGGACCCAATGGCCGAATCGCCTACCTGCGCCACGGTGACACCCTCCACGTAGTCTCCATCGACCGCCTGGCCGTTCCCTAGTGGATCTGCGCGGGATCGTCGACCAGATCACTGCCAAAGGGGCCTCCGTGCATTTCGTCAAAGAACACTTGACCTTCTCAGCCAAGTCCACCGACCCGCGGGCCACCCTCATGCTCTGAGTCCTGGGCTCGTTTGCGGAGTTCGAGCGCTCCATCATCCGCGAACGCCGGGCCGAGGGCATCGCCTTGGCGAAGAAGGCCGGCAAGTACAAGGGCCGCAAACGCTCCTTGACCCCAGAGGGAGTGGAGGAGGCCCGTCGGCGGGCCGAAGCCGGTGAATCCAGGATCGCCATCGCCAAGGACCTGGACATCAGCCGCGCCACCCTCTACAGAGCCCTATCCGAGCGGAACTAAGTAGAGGTTCTGGGAGCTGAATTCCTATACGCTAAATCGACATGACACTACAACGTTAAAACATACGTATGTTTAGGCTCGCCATTGCCCCCTAGGACACGTATAGGTAATGGTCAGAGCACTTTGACCTTGATCACTCCAGGGCCCTTCCAGATTTTATAACACCACCGCCCTTCGTCTTCCCGACGCACTGTGGACCGCCCACCAGGGATAAATATTCGAGAGAGAGCTCTACAGAGGAAGCGGTGATCAGGAATAAAGCTAGAAGAAGGCAGACGGGTGGGAAACGCAGCCTTATCGACAGATCGACCCCTTCTCCGGACGTGCCCTAGGGCTTCTGGAAGGATGGGGATACTTGCTGGAGGAAGGAATAGGATGTCGCTTACTGACCAGGGCATGCCCACTCATCAGCACTTGGTGCTGCCGGCTATTCGCGCTGTTGCAGAGCTGGGCGGGTCAGCGAAGGCGAAGGAGATTATTGACCATATCGTCGAGAACTATCCCAATGCGGACAATCTCCTCCAGGTGACCTACCCCAATCGCCCAGACGTGGCTGTCTTTCCCGAACGCGCCTCCTGGGGACGGTCCACCGCCAAACTCATCGGTGCTCTCGAGCAACCTTCCCGGGGAATGTATCTGACCACGGACCTGGGAGAAGAACTGCTATCCCTGCCGGAGGTGGAAGCCTTCGAGAAGATCCGCGAGCTGGACCGCGAGTACTACCGGGAGCAGCGCAGAAAGAAACTGGAAGACCCCTTCACTGCGGGTATCGAGGACCGGGACGAGCCTTCCGCAGAGGTATTGGCCGTCTCGGAAGCCGACGACGATAGTTCTGCCTCGGGGTGGAAGATCCAGCTGCTGGAGCGCCTGCACCGGCTTTCCCCGGAGGGGTTTGAGAAGTTCGTGCTCTACCTACTGCGTCGCTACGGCCTCCAACTAACCCATATCGGCGGAAGTAGAGACGAGGGCATTGACGGGATCGGCACCGCGCCTTTGAGTCCGGTGCTCTCCTCGCGGGTAGCGGTCCAGGTCAAACGCTACGATCCGAACGGAAAACCCATTGGGAGGGACACCGTAGCCTTGTTCCAGCGCGATGCCCAGACCAAGGGGGCAGAACGGGCGATTCTGGTGACACTTAGCCGGTTCACCGAGCCTGCCCGCAAAGCCGCCACGACCACCATCCCGACTGTTGATCTCATCGACGGGGACCGCCTGGCGGATTTGATCCGTGAAGACGGGGAATCCGGAGTCAGTCTCCAGCCGACCGTCAATGAGGGCTGGTTCGACAAGTTTGACTAAACGCCAGGTCCACTTTCCTGTAGAGAGAACGGCAAAAGAGCCCGTCTGGGGGAACTAAGTAGAGGTCTGGGAACCGAACTTTTATACGCTAAATCGACATGACACTACAACGTTAAAACATACGTATGTTTAGATTCGCCAGTGCCTGTTACCTTGAAAGCATGCCCATCACGGGGATAATCGCTGGGCCCGGCATGGCTTAATCGCCCTGTAGTTCATATGATCCGGAAGTGGAGCCGACCTTGGGAATTTTGCATCACCTTTAGCCTCCCAAGAATCTGGTCGCGCTGCCTGGGGGCCTTCCTTTGTGCGCTGGCATGAGCCAAACTGTTGATTCTTAGGGCACCCCGAGAGCTCCCAGGGATGCGCAAGTGGTTACCGTGACGGGTGTGAACGAAACGCAACGGCTTAACAGCCTCTTGAGAACCTACTTCAGCCCCTCAATCATCGATGACCATAGCTCCCCGGAGGGGGTGGAAGAGGTATCGAAGAAGGCCTACAGCAAGCTGAGCAGTGCAATGAAGGGCATCAAGAAGCATCCGGCCAAGGATACCCTTAAGGAGGAAACCCACGCCTCCTTGTACGGGTTCATCACCAATCTCAAGAACGACCCCCTGCCCGTCCAGTACTCGAAGGCCGCTCAAGAGAACTTCGATGCCCGCCATCACGCGTGGTGCAAAAACAGGATGACGGCGTTCAATGGGGTCTTCCTACTCCCCCAACTTTGCAACAGCACCCTTTGAACGAGCCAGAAGGGGAGCTTTGGGGCGGAGCCAGCACTCCAGGCGGCTAAAGAGCTGCAACAAAAAGTTCTCGTTGTCATGCGACAGCCTCTGCAGCATGATAGATCTGGCATTCAGGGATTTATTTCCTGAGGCTTAGTATTTTTCTCGCTTCCAGAAATGATCACGAGAGGATCGCTATGAGAAACCGATTCGCCACCCGTCTTGCAGCCGTATCATTGACAATCACACTCCCCCTCACCGCATTACCCGCCGTACAAGCTGAGGAAATCTCCACTCCTGCAGCAGTCGTATCGACTGGCGCAGAGTTCACCCAGCCCACCGCGGACAAACCTGCCGTTGACTCAGTCGGGGAACCAGTCACCCTGGACGCAGAGGATGCTGACGGAGAACTCGTTCAGCCCACAGCGCTGCCCTTCGTTGTCATTCGTTGTTTGGCCGGGCTGAGCATCCGTGGACAGCAACTACTTCAGATCGCAGAACTAGCTACGACTGGAAATTGGGCAGCAATCGGCACCCTCTTCGGCACTGCTGCACTGGCTTGTGCACGTGGCCGTTAGTGGAGGCGTATCAGCAAAACATGGACATTTTGAAAATGATCGATTCGCTAGATGAAAAAGCAGAGCAGCGTTGGCGTCGAGCCCCGGCCTATCGCAAAGAATTCGTGGCTAGCAGAGAAGTGATCGACGAGCACTCTGACCTTTCTCGAGAAGAAATCGACAAAGTGCTAGCAGATCAAGGGCTTCCATCCCTGACAAAGGGGGGAAAAGCGATGGTCAAAACTCTCGTGGTCTTTACCCCCCTCATACTCGCTCGAGCAGCCCTGGCTAACGTCAGGAAATTAATTGTGCGTCTCCAAGGGCGGAAGCAGCGCTAGAAGGCAAGCAGAAAGTCATTTGACCTGCTGCGATCACGTTCCCTCGGTTTATTAACCGAGAGAACGTGTTTTTGCTTGAAGATTCTTTTTCTGGGTACAGGAAGTGACGATGTGCCGAAGGCCAGGATGGCTCAGTGGTGAAACAGTCACTCAGCGCTAGATGATTGATTCCTGGGGTTTAGTGGTCATGCGCGATCAGTGACCGCAGCGCCGGCTGGCCGGTGGTGTGGCTATGCCAGATCACCGCTGTCAACGCCAACAACCGCCGCACCATCCGGCTGGCCACCCCGGCCACGGTGCGACCACCATGCTGCTCCAGGACCAGCTGGCCTTTCAACGTCTCAAACACCGACTCGATCCGCTGCCCCAACGGTTTCAGGAACTGCCTGCCTGGCCGGGGTGCCTCGCCCTTCCGGGCCGGCCGGATCAACTCGACACCACCGTCGCTGAGTTCATCATCCAGCCAGGCACCGTTGTGGCCCTTGTCCGCCATGATCACCTGCCCGGTCGGTACCGGCACCGGCAACCGATCGAGCATGGCCAGCAACGTGGCGCGTCCACCGGCCTTCGCCCCGGTGACCGCATAAGCGACTGGCATCCCGTGCAGCGTGGAGATCAGATGCAGACGCATCCCCCAGAAGAACCTCGAATGGGAGGCGCAGTACCCGTATTCGGCGGTTCCGGCCAGATCCGAGCGTGTGGCTGTTTCCCGGGAGCGGCCGCACTCGACCGGGGTGGAGTCCACGATCCAAACATCATCGCCCAGCAGTCCGATGCTGGTGGCCAGGTGCACCATGAGGTGCTGGATGACTTTGGTGAGGGCGCGTTGGCGTTTGTTATAGCCGGACTGCTGCGAGAGGTGGGGGAAAACATGCCGGCCAGGACGATGAGTTCTGTGTCGCTGATGCGGGGCTGGCACCCGGAGGCCGGGCGGGCCGGGAGAAGCTCGGGGTGGGTGTTGAGGTAGTCGTCGCAGGTGACGTAGAGTGCTGTTGCGAGAGTGTTCATGTCGTTTTCCACAAATTCGATTCTTGAAAACTCTCGCTTTGTTTATCGGTAGCGACTCCCGTGGTGACCCCAGGAATCAATCATCTAGACCGTCTGATAGCGCTCAATCAGGGACAGTGAGTCGAGTTCCACGATAACGCGGCACACCTTGGCGTTGAAGAGGACGGAGGCAGGGCCTACTGGCCCCCGGCTCTCCACCCAACTTGGCAACACCACCGATCAGAAGGCCATGCCGGCAGCCCTGGCACGGGCCGCCACATCCTCGATCAGCCCGAGCACCCGCTTAACATCCGATTCGGTGGAGGTCCGCCCCAGGGTAAAGCGCAGTGCCCCCCGAGCTTCTGCTTCACTGACACCCATTGCCAGGAGCACGTGGCTGGCTCGGTTCACGCCGGCCGCGCAGGCCGAACCGGTGGAGGCTTCCACCCCGAGGCTGTCCAGGAGCATGAGCAGGCTGTCGCCCTCTGCACCGGGGAAAGACATGTGCAGGTGGCCGGGAAGAGAAGATTCGGTGGTGTGAAAAACCACATCCTCGACCAGGTCGGTGATCCCGGTTCGCAGCAGGTCCCGCAGGCCACGCAACCGTCCGAGTTCAGTCGGAATCTCGGACACCGCCTCTTCAAGTGCGGCAGCGGTGGCTGCGGCTCCGGCGACATCCACGGTGCCGGGTCGGATTCCACGCTCCTGGCCACCGCCGTGAAGTACCCCGGTGGGTGCTGGGGAACGTTTGGCTAACAGCAGTCCCACTCCCCTGGGCCCGCCGAATTTATGGGCGGAGGCCGCCAGAGTGGTGGCCCCTAGCGCGGCGAAATTCACGGGGAGATGGCCGACCACCTGGACGGCATCCACATGCACCGGGGTGCCCACCGCACTGGCACGCCCAATGACCTGCTCGACCGGCTGGATCGCACCGGTTTCATTATTGGCCCACATGCAGGCGGCCAAGGCAGCCGGGGTATCCAGGGCGGAAAGGTCACTGACCCGGCCTTGGGCGTCCACCGGCAGCAACTCCACCTCAGCACCCAGGGACTGCACCGTTTCCAGTACCGCGGGATGTTCGATCGGGGTGGAGATCACCCTTCGGGACTCTGAGGCGGCAAAAAGACCCTGCACGCCGATATTGTCGGCCTCGGTGCCGGAGGCGGTGAAGATGACCTCCACCGGCTCGCAGCCCAGCAGGGCGGCGATGGTTTCACGAGCGTCGTCAAGCACGCTGCGGGCGCGCCTACCGGATGTGTACTGCCCACCGGGGTTGAGTGCCTGCGCATGCCTGACCCAGGCATCCACCGCCACCTGCCGCATCGGCGTGGTGGCGGCATGATCCAGGTAAACGCCCGCCGCCATCTGTGCTAGTTCTTCCGCTGCTTGATCTCTTCGATCAGCTTCGGGGTGATCTCGAAGAGGTCACCCACGATGCCGAGATCGGCGATCTGGAAGATGGCGGCATCCTCATCCTCGTTGATGGCCACGATGGTCTTCGCGGTCTGCATGCCTGAGGTGTGCTGGATGGCGCCGGAGATACCGAGGGCGATGTAGAGATCCGGGGAGACAGTCTCACCGGTCTGGCCGATCTGGAAGTTCGGGCCGTAGTACTTCTCATCCACCGCATCACGGGTGGCACCCACGGCACCATCAAGCAGGTCAGCCAGGGGCTCAACCAGATCGGTGAAACCCTCCACCGAACCGACACCACGGCCACCGGCGACGACGGCCTTGGCCTGGGAGAGCGCGGGGCGCTGGGCAACCTCGGAGGGCGTGAAAGAGGTGACGGTGACATCCTTGGCGGTGGCCTCCGGCAGGGCGATGACCTGTACGGTGCCGGCTGCCGGGATCGGGTCGGCCTCAGTGGCGCCGGGGCGCAGGGTGTAGACCGGGCAGCTGCCACCCACAGCTGCGGTGGTGCTGACGGTGTCGCCGAAGATGGAGTGGGTGGCGGTGCGGTCCGCGTTGATGGCGATGACATCGCTGAGCACACCGGATGCCAGGCGCACGGCCAGGCGGCCGGCGATCTCATTGCCCTCGGTGGTGGCGGCCACGACGATGGGGCCCGGGTTGTTGTAGGCGATGGTGTGGAGGGTGTCCACCTCCGGCAGGATCAGGCGGGAGTCATAGGAGTCCGACTCGGCGGCGATGACCGCGGCGGCACCGATGGCAGCCAGCTCACCCGCCAGGGTGGTGTGGGTGCCGGTCTTGCCGACGACCACGGCGGTGACCTCGCCGAGGTTGCGGGCTGCGGTGATCAGTTCCGCGGTGACCGGGTCAAGGATGCCGCCCTGCTGCTCTACCAGGACATATGCGTTGCTCATGGGGAAAATTCTCCTAGTGGTTTCGGGGTCGGTCTTAAATCAGCTTCTGGGCGGCCAGGAAGTCAGCGATCTTCGCGGCGGCGACGGCGGGATCATTGGCGTGGACCAGCTCACCGGCGGTGCGTGCCGGGCGCTCCTGCGCGGCGGTGACCGAGGAGGAGGCGTGTGCCTGACCGACCTGCTCCGGGGCGACCCCGATGGCGGCCAGATCCAGGGACTTGATCTCGGCCTTCTTGGCGGCCATCAGGCCCTTGAAGTTGGGGAAGCGCGGCTTATCGGCCTTGTCGGAGACTGAGACCACGGCCGGCAGTGCGGACTGCAGCTGGTAAGTTCCCTTGTTGCTTTCCCGGACCGCCTGAACCTGGCCACTCTCGAGCTTGATCTCACTCAGGCTGGTCAGCGCCGGGATCTGGCGGTATTCAGCGAGGATGCCCGGCAGGGCACCCACGGCAGCATCCGAGGAGGCGGCACCGGCGATGATCAGGGCGACATCCTCGATGGTGTTGATGGCGTTGTTGAGGGCCCAGGCCGTGCCGATCACATCGGAACCGGCCAGGGCCTCATCGGCCAGGTGGACGGCTTCGTCCACACCCATGGCCAGGGCCTTACGGAGTGCCTCATCGGCACCGGCGGGGCCGGCACCCAGGGCGATCACGCGATAACCGGCCTCCGGGTTGTCATCGCGCAGGCGCAGTGCCTGTTCCACGGAGAACTCATTGATCTCATCGATAACGGAATCCACGCTTTCGCGGTCAAGCCGGAAATCGGGGGTCAGTTTCCGGGTGGACCAGGTGTCCGGAACGTTCTTCACAAGCGCCACGATTGCGGGCATCATTCACCTCTCGTAAAACGAACTGCTCTGTCTATTTATTTTGAACTGCCAAGTCTAGCAAACACTACCGGGACTCCCCCACCCACAACCCGGGGGCCGGGGGCGGGAGACGAGAATGACTCAGGCGGTTTTGCCCTCCACCGTAGTCCCCCCGACACGCGGACCACAGATCAGTGCCACCCCGAGCGAACCGATGCGGGTACACACCACCGTCATCGCTTTCGAACCCCTGAGCTTGAGTTTCTTGCGCAGCTGATCCGGATCCACATCCACCCCACGCACCAGAATCTCCAGGCTGCCGCAGTCATGGGCCGCCAGCGCGCCCTTGAGCTTCTTCAGCGGCACCTGCTCGATGAATTCAAAACCACTACGCCCCTCCGGAAGGCGATCCCCCGTCAGGTAGGCGATGCGCTCATCAAGCATCCACAGCCGTTCCCGTACCGCATAATGGCGGACCAGCCCGGCGCGCACCACCGCCCCATCCGGGTCGATGATGAAGCGCCCCGGTGCCGCAGCCAGGTCTTCCCCGGCACGTTGATCGAGGCGGTCATCAAGACGGTCGACCTGTCCGGTCCGGTCGATCATGATGGCCTCGCGGCGGGCCCCGTTGCTCAGCCCGGGGGTGTAGAGGCAGGCTTCCTTGACGGCTCCGGCGACGCTGGAGAGTGAGACCATCCCCTCCCACTTGCTGAAGTCCAGGCCGGGCGCACATTTGATGGCCAGTTCACTGCCTGGCCAGGCGTCGATCAGGTCCGGGAGTGGTGGGATGAGTTTGGCGGGGTCGGTGATTCTGCGGCCCCCTTCCCGGCGTGCGGGGTCCGCCAGGATGACATCGGCTCCCCGGGTGGCGGGGACGAGGGCATCGGCCTGGAATATGAGGGTGTGGGGGGTCTCGGCGAGGTTGTGTCGGGCCATCCGGGTGCGGGAGGGGTCCAGGTCGGAGCCGAGGTAGCCCAGGCCGGCTTCGGCGAGTGCCTGGCCTTCGGTGCCGATGGAGCAGGTGACGTCGTGGGCGGTTGCGGTGTCACCGAGCATGGCTTTCAGGTGTGCGGCCCGGACCTTGGCCACCGGCAGTGGGGTGGCCTGTTGGGCGGAGTCGTGGCAGGCCAGCCAGCCTGCGGGGAGCTTATCGACGCTGCTGCGTCGGGCGTTGAGCAGTTCGGCGGCGGCGCGGCCGTAGTCCCCGAAGTGCTCGCGGAGCACGGTGGCGTCCTGGAGCATGGAGGCGCGGCTCAGGGGCAGGTCCCGGCCCACTGCGGTGATCTCGGCGTCGTGGGTGATGAGGTGGGCGACCTCAGCCAGGGAGTAGCTCAAGGTTCTCCGATCCGGTCCAGGCGTTTGATGTGGAAGAAATCACGGTAGCGGGGGTCTTCGACGGGGTCCCCGATGACCGGGGAGACATCGGCTAGTTCGGTGGCTGCCAGGACCTCGGAGACGGTGTTCCAGCGGGCGAGTTCCAGCAACTGGGCGTAGGTGGGGATGACCAGGCGGACCAGGCCGACCCGCCAGCCCTCCAGCAGCAGGCGTGGGGAGAGCCAGCCGGCGTCCGAGGCCTCGGAGGTGTCACCGTCGGTTTCCTGCCCTTCGGGGGCGACCGCCAGGAAGGAGAAGGTGTCGAACATGTTGCCGCTGGCGGAGGAACCGACCCAGCGAGCGAAGGGGGTCAGCAGGTCGGAGCGAACCTTGAGGTCATTCTCGCGCAGCACATCGGTCAGGGAGAGTCGGTGGCTCTCCAAGGCGAGGCGTTCCCCGTGGTAGGGGGTGGCGTCGGCGACGGGGGTGCCGTCGGAGTGGATCGCCAGCAGGGTGCCGGCCTCCTCGAAGAGTTCGCGTACCGCGGCGAACACCAGGGCGTGGGCCTTGTATTTGGTGGTGCCCATGCGGCGGGCGGTGGAGATCACGGAGGGGCCGGCCCACAGGTCGCCGCTGTTCCAGACCTTGGGTGGGAAGTCACGGGGATCCACCCCGCCACCGGGAAAGACGGTCATGCCCGCGTAGTTGCGCATGGTGGAGACCCGTTCCTGTACCCAGACCTCCAGCCCTTGGGCACCGTCCCGGATCAACAGCACGGTGGCCGCCAGACGGGCGCCGTTGAAACCGTGCTGATCCTCGCTTGTGGGCACGACCAGATCACTCCTCCCCCGGGCTCCGGGTGTTTTCTGTTCATATCTTAGAGAACCTCCCCGCCTGTCCGGCGGGGAGGTTGGGTTTTCACTGCTCAGCGGGGGGTGTATCTGATCCCTCGATGAGGTGGCTTAGCGACGGTGGGCTCCCCCGCTGCGGACGCGGCGGGCGAAGTAGCGGTCCCCGATGCGGTCCACCTGGATCGGCTGGTGGAAGGCCTTGGTCAGGTTCTCGGAGGTCAGCACGGTGTTGATCAGCCCCTGAGCGACCACCTCACCCTCATCGAGCAGCAGGGCGTGGGTGAAGCCGTCCGGGATTTCCTCCACGTGGTGGGTGATCATGACGATGGCCGGGGCGTCCGCGTCCATCGCCAGGTCGCCGAGGTAACCCACGAGATCCTCACGGCCCCCCAGATCCATGCCGGCGGAGGGTTCATCGAGCAGTAGCAGCTCCGGGTTGGTCATGAGGGCGCGGGCGACCAGTACGCGTTTGCGCTCACCTTCGGAGAGGGTGCCCCAGGTGCGGTCAGCCAGGTGGTAGGCCCCGACCCGCTCCAGCACCTCGAAAGCCTGGTCCAGGTCCAGTTCGGTGTACTCCTCGCGCCAGCGGCCCAGGATGGCGTAGCCCGCGGAGATCACCAGATCCGCCACGGTCTCCTCATCGGGGATGCGGCCCGCCAGGGCTGCGGAGGACACCCCGATCATGGAGCGCAGATCGCGCATGTCGGTCTTGCCCAGTTTTTCGCCCATCAGGTACGCCTCCCCCGAAGAGGGGAACTCTTCGGCGGCGGCCATCCGGATCAATGTGGTCTTTCCCGCGCCGTTGGGTCCGATGATGACCCATCGTTCATCGAGTTCGACCTGCCAGTTCACCGGACCCACGAGGTTCCGGCCGCCACGGGCGAAGGCGACGTCACGGAAATCGATCAGCAGGTCCTCATTAATCTCGCTCACACCCTCCATCATGACTGATTCTTCGTCTCCCTGTGGAAGTGACACAGCTGAGTTAGTCTTTCTCTGTTCCCGCCCCCTGACTGAAGGTGTTGAAGATGTCCGGCCAGATTGATGATGTCCGTCCCCTTATCTCTGAGCGTCGCCTCCCGGCGAAAGCCGTGGTCGGGGAGGTGATCCCGGTGACCGCCCTGGTCTGGCGGGAGGGTCATGACGCCATCGCCGCCAGTCTGAATGTGCGCGGCCCCGGTGATGCCGAGGCGAGGGTGTTCACCATGACCCGCGACCGCGACAATGTGGATCGGGTGCACGCCGTTTTCACCCCCGATCAGACCGGTTCCTGGACCTTCCGGGTCGACGCCTGGTCCGATCCGATCGCCACCTGGCGCAATGCGGTGAGCAAGAAACTGGCCGCCGGACAGGATGAGGCCGAACTGGCCAATGACCTGGCGCATGGCGTTGAGCTCTTCGAACTCGCCGCTGCCGGCACCCCCGGGGCGGAGTCCGAACATCTGGAACGTATCGCCGAGACCCTGCGTAACCCCGGTGACCTGCAGGCGCGTATCCATGCCGCACTTGATCCCGCCACCACCGAGATCCTGGCCCGCCACCCCCTGCGCCAGCAGCTGCGCCGCGGCCAGGTCCACGAGGTGCTGGTGGATCGTCGCGGGGCGCTCTTCAACTCCTGGTATGAGCTCTTCCCCCGCTCCACCGGAGGCCGGGACGAGCAGGGCGCACCGGTGCACGGCACCTTCGCCACCACCGCCAAGGCCCTGGACCGGGTCGCCGAGATGGGCTTCGACACCGTCTACTTCCCGCCGATCCACCCCATCGGGGAGATCAACCGCAAGGGCCGCAACAACACCCTCACCCCCGGACCGGGGGATGTGGGTTCCCCCTGGGCGATCGGTTCCGCCGCCGGTGGCCACGATGCCTTCCACCCCGAGCTGGGCACCGAGGAGGACTTCCTCGCCCTGATGAAGCGCGCCGAGGAGCTGAACCTGGAGATCGCCCTCGACCTGGCGCTGCAGGCCGCCCCGGACCACCCCTGGGCCCGGGACCACCGTGAGTTCTTCACCGAGCTGGCGGACGGCACCATCGCCTACGCCGAGAACCCGCCGAAGAAGTACCAGGACATCTACCCACTGAACTTCGAGAACGACTGGGAGACCATCACCCAGGAGGTCTACCGCGTGGTCAAGTTCTGGGTCGATCTGGGTGTGACCACTTTCCGGGTGGATAACCCGCACACCAAGCCCGCCGATTTCTGGGCCTGGCTGATCAAGGAGATCCACGCCACCCACCCGGAGGTCCTCTTCCTCGCCGAGGCCTTCACCCGCCCGGCCCGCCTCTACGGCCTGGGCAAGCTCGGATTCTCCCAGAGCTACACCTACTTCACCTGGAAGACCACCAAGGCGGAGCTCTCGGAGTTCGCCACCGAGATCCGGGATGCCGCGGACATCTCACGCCCCAACCTCTTCGTCAACACCCCCGATATCCTGCATGCTTCCCTGCAGTACGGGGGCCGCGCGATGTTCGCCATCCGGGCCACCCTGGCCGCCACCATGTCCCCGCTCTGGGGGGTCTACTCCGGTTATGAGCTCTTCGAGCATGAGGCGGTCAAGGAGGGCAGCGAGGAATATCTGGACTCCGAGAAGTACGAGCTGCGTCCCCGCGACTTCGAGGGTGCGGTGGCAAGCGGTGACTCCTTGCAGCCCTACCTGACCCAGCTCAATGAGATCCGGCGCAGCCACCCCGCGCTGCAGCAGCTGCGTAACCTGCACCTGCACCAGATCGACAATGAGAACATGATCGCCTACTCCAAGGTCGACCCCGCCACCGGCGATGCCGTTTTCGTGGTGGTCAACCTGGATCCCACCAACACCCAGGAGGCCACCGTGCACCTGGATCTGGCTGCCATCGGCCAGGAGCCCGGCGCCGTCTTCCCGGTCCACGACACCATCTCCGGCGCCGACTGGACCTGGTCCGAGCACAACTTCGTCCGCCTGGAACCGTTGGGGCATGTCGCCCACGTCCTGGAACTGCCCCAGGTGCCGGCCCACCTCCGTGAGGCCCTGGCCTACCGCCAGGTCAACGACTACCGCCCTTAAGGGGGTGCCCGGTGACCTCCATGGGAGGGTCGCCGCCTCACCCCCGCCATTTCCTAAACCACCCAATTGACGCGCCCGATTCCCCTCACTCAGGTACGTTCATTTAATGAAGAATGTGCAGGTCACTCCTGCATCGGGCCCATACCGCAAGGAACGAGCATGACCGAAGCCAGTGCCAATATCCACCCCAGCAGCCTCATTCCCGAGGCGGACCTGGTTCGGCTGCGCCATTGCAGCCACCACGCCCCGCATGATTTCTACGGCTGGCACCCCACCGCGACCGGATCCGTGGTCCGGACCCGGCAATTGGGTGCTGAGCAGGTGGAACTGCTGCTCGACGGACGAGGCATTGAGATGGTCCCGGTCGGCGATGATGTCTGGATCGCCGAATTGGAGACCAAGAGCGAGGCCGGTGACTATCGGCTGCGCATCACCTGGCCCGATGCCAAGCCGGTGCTGATCGCCGATGCCTACCGTTTCCTCCCCACCCTGGGTGACATGGACATCCACCTGATCAGCGAGGGCCGCCACGAACGCCTCTGGGAGGTGTTGGGCGCCAACGTCCACAGCTATGAGACCTCCCTGGGCACCGTCCGCGGCACCGCCTTCGCCGTCTGGGCTCCCAACGCCGTCGGCATGTCCGTGGTCGGTGACTTCAACGGCTGGAACGCCTCCCAGCACGCCATGCGATCCCTGGGTTCCTCCGGTGTCTGGGAGTTGTTCATCCCGGATGTCACCGAGGGTGCGAAGTACAAGTTCGCCGTCCAGACCAAGGAGGGCCACCGCCGTGACAAGGCCGACCCGATGGCCAAGCTCGCCGAGGTTCCCCCGGGAACCGCCTCCATCGTCGCCACCTCCGACTATGAGTGGCAGGATGGCCGCTGGTTGCAGCAGCGTGAGGAAAAGGATGCTGCCGCCAGCCCGATGAGCATCTACGAGGTGCACCTCGGTTCCTGGAAGAAGGGCCTGGATTACCGCCAGCTGGCCACCGAACTCGTCGACTATGTCGTCGAGCAGGGCTTCACCCACGTGGAATTCATGCCCGTGGCCGAGCACCCCTTCGGCGGTTCCTGGGGCTACCAGGTCTCCGGTTACTACGCCCCCAGCTCCCGCTGGGGTGATCCGGATGGTCTGCGCACCCTCATCGACGCCTGCCACCAGGCCGGTGTCGGTGTCATCATCGACTGGGTGCCCGGACACTTCCCCAAGGATGACTGGGCCCTGGCCCGCTTCGACGGTGTCCCCCTCTACGAGCACGCCGACTGGCGCAAGGGCGAGCAGAAGGACTGGGGCACCCTGGTCTTCGACTTCGGCCGCAATGAGGTCCGTAACTTCCTGGTCGCCAACGCCCTCTACTGGATCGAGGAGTTCCACATCGACGGCCTGCGTGTCGACGCCGTGGCCTCCATGCTCTACCTCGACTACTCCCGCGAGGAGGGTGAGTGGGAGCCCAACCAGTACGGTGGGCGGGAATACCTGGAGGCCGTCTCCTTCCTGCAGGAGATGAACGCCACCGTTCACGGCCGCCACCCCGGGGTGCTGACCATCGCCGAGGAATCCACCTCCTGGCCGGGAGTCACCGCCCCCACCCACCACAACGGTCTCGGTTTCTCCCTGAAGTGGAACATGGGCTGGATGAACGACACCCTGGAGTACTTCTCCCTGGACCCCATCCACCGTTCCCACCACCACAACGAGATCACCTTCTCGATGATCTACGCCTTCTCTGAGCGCTATGTGCTGCCCTTCAGCCATGACGAGGTTGTCCACGGGAAGGGCTCCCTCTGGGACCGCATGCCCGGTGACGCCTGGAACAAGGCCGCCGGACTGCGCACCCTCTACGCCTACATGTACTCCCACCCCGGAAAGCAGTTGCTCTTCCAGGGCCAGGAATTCGGTCAGCGGGAGGAATGGGATGAGGCTGAGTCCCTGAGCTGGGGTGACCGCGAGGGCTGGGAAGGTGAATTCCACATCGGGGTTCACAACCTGGTCAAGGACCTGAACAAGCTCAACACCGAGATCCCGGCGCTGCACACCCAGGACTTCGGTCCCGAGGGCTTCAGCTGGGTCAAGAGCGATGATGCCGCCGCGAACCTGCTGTCCTACATCCGCTGGGGCAATGACGGCTCCGCCGTGCTGGCGGTCTGCAACCTCGGTGGTGCCTCACGGGAGAGCTACCCCCTGGGTATCCCGGTCGAAGGCGACTGGGAGCTGGTGCTCAACACCGATGACAAGAGCTACGAGGGTGCCGGCAATGAACTTGCCACCATCCTCCGCGGTGTTGAGGAAGGCTGGGACGGCCAGCCCTACTCACTTCGGGTCAACGCCCCGGCCATGAGTGTCCAGTGGTACCGCCTCAAGCGCTGATAGCCACGCCTTGAGCAGGCGCTACAAAGCTCCGGGGGTCCCCGTCCAGCATCTTGCCGGGCGGAGACCCCCGGGGCCTTTTTAGTGCGGGCCCGGCCCCTGGCGACTCAACGCCCCTCGGGGATCATCTCCCCGGCGGTGATCTCCACATCCAGATGATCACCAGGTGCCGGCAGCGGGCAGGTGGCGTAATCGGTGAAGGCACAGGGCTGGTTCAGTGTCTTATTGAAGTCGATGATCACGGTCTCACCATCCTCCTGTAGGGCGGCGGTGGTGACGCGCACATCCTTCCAGGTGGTCTTTCCTGAGGTCTCATCAGTGAAATGCAGCCCCAGGGAATACGGGTTCCCGGTCGCCAACGCCAACAGACGCTGCGGTCTGCCGGCGACCTCGAAATGCACGGTGCCCCGCACCATCTGACGATGCTCCGCCCCCTCCAGCACCGAAGCGACGATGATCTCCTCCGGTTCAGCATAGGGCCGGAAGGTACCTTCGATCACCCAGGCGGGGTCCGCCGGGAAGGTGGGCACCTTGAGGTGGGAGTTGAGGTGGTGGTTGCTGGGATCCCGGGGGCGCACGATCGGGCGGGACCCACGCAGGGCCACCTCAATGCGCTTCTCCCCGTCCTGGAGAAAGATGCCCGCCACATCCACCTCACCCAGGTTCAGGGTGACCTCGGTGTAGTCCGGGTTGAGCGGCTGATCATCCAGCATCAGGTTCTCCCCCTCCTTCAGGCTGAGCCGCACCTCCCCGTCGATGAAGGACCACTGGCCCGGGGCACCGTGGACCCGGACCGGGTTCTCATCCAGCCAGGCCATCCCGATCGGGGAAAGCGGTCCGAAGGGGGCCGCCACAATCTCTTCCCGGAAGGAACGGAAGGCCTCGAAATCACGTTGGAAACTCTCATTGTTGGGCATAATTGCTTCTTCCTCCAAGGAATTCAGTGGGGTTGCCGGAGCGGGTTGCTGGGGACCTAGTACAGTGCGCTGGCCATCCGGCCGCGGGCGACGATCACCCTGGAATCCGTGGGTTCAAAAAGCGCGAAAAGCTCCACGAGGCGCTCCCGCACCTGTTTCTTCTCATCACCTACGGTCCTGCTGAGCTGGGCAATCAGCCGGTCAAAGGCAGCCTCCGGATTGCCGGCGGCGATCAGTGCATCCGCTGCCGCGAAAGCCTTCTCCACGTCCGCGGGATCAGCGTCAGCGGCGGCGATCGGGTCCTGCCCCACCTCCTGCTGCTGCGCCAGGCGCTGCAGCAGGCGGGCACTGTCGCGTGCCTGCTTCGCCTCCGTGTTCTTCGGCTCCTTGGCCAGGATGTCTTCATAGGCCTGGATCGCGGCGGCGAAGTCCCCGGCGTTCAGAGCCTCGGTGGCGGCCTCAAAACGGGGGTCGGCCGGGGGTTCCGGAGCCACCGGGGCGGTGTCCCCGGCGGGAACGGCACCTTCGGGCAGTCCCTGCAGCTGGGATCCCACGGCCTCCACCAGGGAGTTGGTCCACTGCTCCAGGGCCTCCCGGGGCTGGCCACCCTGGAAATCAGTCAGGGGGCGGCCAGCGGCAATTGCGATGACCGTCGGCAGGGCGGAGACCCCCATCATCTGGGCCACCTCCGGGGAAGTGTCCGCATCGACATAGCCCACCACGAACTTCAGGTCTGCAGCGGCCGCCAGGTCCGCCAGATCGGTTTTAAGCTGTTCGGATTCCGGGCTGCGTGGAGTACCCACCAGCACCACCACCGGGATCTGCACGGAACGACGCAGCACCTCGGATTCCAGGTTTTCGGGGGTGACCTCGAAGAAGGTGACCACCTCCTGGGATTCCGGGGCGTGGGGCGATGGGCCGGAACCCGGCTGCGGGGTGTTCTGGGGTTGCGGTGCCTGCTGGCGGGCCTCAGCCCGGGCCTTGATCTGGCCCAGGTCCACTGCACCGGAGATGAAACGATCAGGGGTGCTCATCTACTTCTCCCCCTCCGCGGCCAGGCGCTCCTCAACGGCCTGCACCTTCCGGGTCAGCATTCCCTCGTGTCCGGGGCGGATATCAGCCTTGATCACCAGGGAGGTTCGGGGGGCAACCGCGGACACCGCCTCGGTGGCCCGTTTGATCACATCGAAGACCTCATCCCATTCGCCCTCGATGAGGGTGAACATGGCATTGGTCTCATTGGGCAGGCCGGATTCCCGGACCACCCGGATTGCGGCGGTGACGGCATCCGCCATCTCCGCCTCTGGATTATCGGTCACGGTCGGCGCTACAGAAAAGGCAACAATCATGCTTTCCAGATTACCCAGCTAATTGGGTCGCTGCCCCGGTGTGGCACCCGAGTGGGCGGCAACCGAAGCGGGGGCACCGGAAAGCGGGGGCGTCGATAAGCGGTTAACGCCGCTCCCAGCAGGGCTTGTGCCAGTGGCGGCGGTCATCAGGACCCCGGCCGATCTCCTTGGGCCAGGCCACCACATGAGCCACCCCGGGCGGAATATTCTGGTTGCATCCCGGGCAGACATAGAATTTCTTCGCCGCCGAGGAACCCATCTGACGCACCAGGTAGATCTCCCCCATCGTCCAGCTCGGGCCCTCCTGCTCCCGGGTGCCGAAGTAGACCGAGCCATCCATGGGCAGGGGGTGGGGCGCCGCGGAACGGTCCCGACGATTCTTACGGGCCATGCCTAAAACAACCGCAGTTCATCGCTCTCGATGCCACGCATCGCCTGATAGTCCAGGGTGACACAACGGATGCCCCGGTCCTTCGCGAGGGTGCGGGCCTGGGGCTTGATCTCCTGGGCCGCGAAGACACCCTGCACGGGGCGCAGCAGCTCATCACGGTTGAGCAGCTCCAGGTAACGGCTCAGCTGTTCCACGCCGTCAATGCCACCGCGTCGCTTGATCTCCACTGCCACCGTGCCACCGTCGGCATCACGACAAAGAATGTCCACCGGGCCGATCGCGGTGGGATACTCCCGGCGGACCAGGGTGTAGCCCTCCCCCAGCTCGGAGATGTGCTCGGCCAGCAGCTCCTGCAGGTGTGCCTCCACGCCATCCTTGACCAGACCAGGGTCCTGGCCGAGCTCGAAGCTCTTCTCGTGGTGGATCTGCTCCATGGTGATACGCAGCTGCTCACCCTTGGAGTTCTCCACCACCCAGAGCTGCTCGCCGGTGTCCTCCCCATCCTCATCAGTGATGGTGGACTCGATCAGCGTGCAGGGCGGGGTCATCCAGTTGAGGGGCTTGTAGGCGCGGTCATCGGCGTGGATGGACACCGAACCGTCAGCCTTGACCATCAGGAGACGATCGGCACTGGGTAGATGGGCTTCCAGGCGTCCTACATAGTCAACAGAACAGCGGGCAATCACAAGGCGCATTCTGTCAGGATAGCCAACTACAGACCGCGCGACTGTCGACGGGTGATGTTGCGCTTGAGTTCCTCATGGCTGGAACGCTCTCGACGACGATCCGGGGCCGCCTCGATCCAGGCAGTCAGCGCCATTTCACCGGGGCCACCGATACCGACCTCGAAACGGTCTTCCGCCGAGAGGATCTCCAGGATATGGACATGGGCGGGGATGAAATCCAGCTCCTCCGGGGTCGGCTTGCGACGCCCGATCAACTCGGTCACCTTGCGGTTGAGGATAAGGTCCGCCCCGGGGGAAAGGGAACGCAACTTATAGTAGGAGACCTCCTCGCCGTTGTAACGGATGGAACCGTGCCGCCAGCCATGGGTCCCCGAATGGGGCAGTCCACGCAGGATCACCACGGTACCGCGGGCGCGCTGCGTGAAGAAGCGCCAGGCGGCGAGCAGTAGGATAAGCGCCGCGAGCATGATCAGTACCCAGATGATGATGTCCACTGAACTCCTCTAGATTCTGTTGCCGATCTTGAAGACCTGCACTCCCATTGCCGAGGAAACGACTGAATTTCCATTAGTCTACCCACCACCACGGCCCCCGCATAACGGAGAAATATGCCGGAGACCCGGGCAATAACGGACACCAGTTGGGCCAATGGTCAGATCATGTTCATTTAGCGTTAACCGCCTCTGAGTCCTGGGGGAACACCCCCAGTCCCTGAAACCGGCGCTCCGGACAGCGCAAACTACTGTGCCCCCTGGGCAAAAAACGGCTGAACCCCACCGCCCTGGATGGGCGATGGGGTTCAGCACAGGTGATGCGAAGCGCGTTGAAGCCGAATGGTGTCGACTCCAGTCTCGAGCCTAGGGCTGCTGCTGGCGGCGCAGGGCTGCCAGACCGGCCTCGGCACGGGACTTGGCCACTTCGTCATCCGACTGCAGATCAGCCTCAGCGGCAGAGGAATCAACCTCATTAGCCCAGACTGCATGATCTGCGAGGATGGTGACCTTTTCGGTCGAGACCGAGAGGAAGCCACCCTGGACGGCGGCGACAAGCCTGTCGCCGTCGACCGGACGGATGGTCACGACACCATTCTCGGCCAGCTGGCCGAGCATCGGCTCGTGGCCGGCCAACACGCCGATCTCACCCTCGGTGGTCTGTGCGGTGACGATGCTGGCCTGACCGGACCACAGCATGCGCTCCACGGCCACCAGTTCAACGGTGATTTCAGCCATGTCTTCGCTTCCCCTACTTCTCGGTCATCTTCTTGTAGGCTGCCTCGACATCGTCCAGGCCACCCAGGCCGTTGAAGGCCTGCTCCGGGTAGTGGTCGAAGTCGCCATCGCAGATGCGCTCGAAAGCCTCGATGGTGTGCTCCAGCGGGACGTAGGAGCCCGGCAGACCGGTGAACTTCTCCGCAACGAAGAAGTTCTGGCCCAGGAAACGCTCCAGACGACGTGCACGCTGAACGGTGATCTTGTCCTCTTCACCGAGCTCATCCATACCCAGGATGGCGATGATGTCCTGCAGTTCCTTGTTCTTCTGCAGAATACCGATCACGCGCTGGGCAATGTTGTAGTGACGCTCGCCAACGATCGACGGCTCGAGGATACGAGAAGTCGAGGACAGCGGGTTCACGGCCGGGTAGATACCCTTCGACGCAATCGAGCGGTCCAGCTCGGTGGTTGCGTCGAGGTGGGCGAACACCGTCGCCGGAGCGGGGTCGGTGTAGTCATCGGCGGGAACGTAGACAGCCTGCAGGGAGGTGATCGAACGACCCTTGGTCGAGGTGATCCGCTCCTGGAGGATGCCCATCTCATCAGCCAGGGTGGGCTGGTAGCCCACGGCAGAAGGCATACGACCCAGCAGGGTCGAGACCTCGGAGCCGGCCTGGGTGAAACGGAAGATGTTGTCGATGAACAGCAGCACGTCCTGGTTCTGGACATCGCGGAAGTACTCCGCCATGGTCAGGCCGGACAACGCCACGCGCATACGGACTCCCGGGGGCTCATCCATCTGGCCGAACACCAGGGCGGTGTCCTGCAGAACGCCCATCTCTTCCATTTCCAGGAAGAGGTCGGTGCCCTCACGGGTACGCTCGCCGACGCCGGCGAACACGGAGGTACCAGCGAACTCGCGGGCGATACGGGTGATCATCTCCTGGATGAGCACGGTCTTGCCCACACCGGCGCCACCGAAGAGGCCGATCTTTCCACCCTTGACGTAGGGGGTCAGCAGGTCGATGACCTTGATGCCGGTCTCGAGGATCTCGGTCTTGCCCTCGAGCTGGTCGAAGGGCGGCGGGTCGCGGTGGATGCCCCACTGCTCGCCGTCGCGGCCGAGACCCGGCTCGTCGAGGCAGTCACCCAGGGCGTTGAACACGTGACCCTTGACGACGTCGCCGACGGGGACGGAGATCGGCTTACCACTGTCAGTGACCGCGGCACCACGGACGAGTCCGTCGGTCGGGGCCATGGAGACGGTACGCACCAGGTTGTCACCCAGGTGCTGTGCGGTCTCGAGGGTAATGGTCTTGGCGACTGCTTCGAGGGTGACCTCGACAGTCAGTGCGTTGTACAGGGCCGGCATCTCGCCGCGCGGAAACTCCACGTCGACGACCGGACCGATGACACGCACGACACGGCCGGCGGCAACCGCCGACTGTGCGTTCTGCTCACTAAGAGCTGTAGTCATAATCTAGTCACTTTCTCCGCTATCGGCGAGCGCGCCAGCGCCACCGACGATCTCTGTGATTTCCTGGGTAATCTGAGCCTGACGGGCCGCGTTTGCCTCGCGCGAGAGGTCCTTGACCAGCGCGGTGGCGTTATCCGTGGCCGCCTTCATGGCGGTACGGCGTGCGGCCGACTCGGAAGCCGAGGCCTCGAGGAAAATCGAGTACAGACTCCGGGAGACGAACTGCGGCAGCAGGGCGCTGAGCAGCGTATCCGCGTCGGGCTCGAAATCGTAGTCAGCGGAAGGAGCTTCGGCGTCGGAGAGGATGCCCTCGCCGGTTTCGAACTCCTCCTCGGTGATCACGGGTTCAATCGGCAGCAGCTGCTGCGCACGAGCCTGCTGGGTCAGCATGGAGATGAACTCGGTGTACACGACGTGCACCTGATCAAATCCACGAACCTCTTCCGCACTGCGGTCCACCACACCGGGGCGGGCCTTGGCCAGCCCCTTCGAGCCTGCGACGAAACCGTCGATCAGGTGGTGGCGAACATCGTGGGTGGCATCCCAGGACGGATCCTGGGAGAAACCGGTCCACGCACCGAGGAACTCCTGCTGGCGGAAGTTGTAGTAACCGACGGCCTTGCTGCCGGTCACAAATCGCACAACCTCGTAGCCCTCGTCCTCGAGCAGCTTTTCGAGCTCGGTGGCCTTCTTGAAGACGTTGTGGTTGTAACCGCCACACTGCCCGCGGTCACTGGAGACCACGAGAATGGCGGCAACCTTGCCGTCCTCACGCTCACGGAGCATCGGGTGGTCCAGGGAACTCGCCGAAGCGAGCCGCTCGACCACATTCTGAATCTCGTGGGCGTAAGGCAGAGAGGCTTCCACGCGGGCCTGCGCCTTGGTGATGCGCGAGGTGGCGATCAGCTCCTGAGCCTTGGTGATCTTCTTCGTAGAGTTAACTGACCGAATTCGGTCGCGCAGTTCACGAATCGTTGCCATGGTTCATGCTCCTCCCTTCTTTAACTTGGACGGTCATCGTTTCGGGCACTGGTGCCTTACTTCTTTGCCGTCTTACGGGAGACGTTGAGCTGGCTCTTCTTGACCTGGCTACCGTCAAGTGCATCAACCTCAGGCTCGTTGATGACCGGGGTGCCGTCGGTGGTCTGGAAGGTCTTGACGAATTCGTCATTGCCCTTCAGCAGCGCTTCCTTGGAATCGTCGGAGAGTGCTGCACCCCCGGCAACCTGCTCATAAACGTGAGCAGCGTTGGCACGCAGGTACTCGTGTAGCTCGGCCTCGTAGCGTCGGACGTCCGCGACGGGAACGACGTCGAAGACGCCCTCGCCAGCCAGCCAGATGGAGATCATCTGGAACTCAACGGACTGCGGGGTGTTCTCAGCCTGCTTCAGCAGCTCGACCAGACGCTGACCGCGCTCCAGCTGAGCCTTGGAAGCGCTGTCCAGGTCGGAGGCGAACATGGCGAATGCCTCGAGGTCGCGGTATGCGGCCAGATCCAGACGCAGGGAACCTGCGACCTTCTTCATGCCCTTGGTCTGGGCGGCGCCACCGACACGGGAGACGGAGACACCGACGTTGATGGCGGGGCGGACACCCTGGTTGAACAGGTCCGACTCCAGGAAGACCTGGCCATCGGTGATGGAGATGACGTTGGTCGGAATGAAGGCCGACACGTCGTTCGCCTTGGTCTCGATGATCGGCAGAGCGGTCATCGAACCAGCGCCCAGCTCATCATTGAGCTTGGCGGCGCGCTCCAGCAAACGGGAGTGCAGGTAGAACACGTCACCCGGGTATGCTTCGCGTCCCGGGGGACGACGCAGCAACAGGGAGATGGCGCGGTAGGCCTCAGCCTGCTTGGTCAGGTCATCGAAGATGACCAGAACGTGGTTGCCCTGGTACATCCAGTGCTGGCCCAGGGCCGCACCGGAGAACGGTGCGAGCCACTTGAAGCCGGCAGCGTCGGAGGCCGGAGCCGCGACGATGGTGGTGTACTCCAGAGCGCCCTGCTCTTCGAGGGTACGACGCACCGAAGCGATGGTCGAGCCCTTCTGGCCGATGGCGACGTAGATGCAGCGAACCTGCTTCGTCTTGTCGCCGGACTCCCAGTTCGCCTTCTGGTTAAGGATGGTGTCGATGCAGACCGCGGTCTTGCCGGTCTTACGGTCACCAATGATCAGCTGCCGCTGACCACGGCCAATCGGGGTCATTGCGTCGATGGCCTTGATGCCGGTCTGCATCGGCTCCTCGACGGGCTGACGCTCCAGCACGGAGGCAGCCTGCAGCTCGAGGACACGGTTTTCCTCGGCTGCAATGGCGCCAAGTCCGTCAATCGGCTGACCCAGGGGGTTGATTACTCGACCGAGGAAATTATCCCCGACCGGGATGGAAAGGACCTCGCCGGTCCGCTTAACTTCGTCGCCCTCTGCGATGGTCTCGTAGTTACCCAGGACCACAACGCCGATGGAGTTGGTGTCCAGGTTCTGCGCGACGCCGATGACGCCGCCTGCGAACTCGAGGAGTTCATTCGCCATGACCGACGGGAGGCCCGAAACCTGGGCAATACCGTCAGCTGCCGAAATAACCACGCCGACCTCCTCACGGGAGGCCTCCGCGGAGTAGCTCGAGGTGTAGTTCGCAATCGCGCTACGGATCTCATCGGAGGAGATCGTCAGCTCCGCCATGTTCTTCCTGCTCTCGGTTGTTTCTTCCAGCATTATCAATCAATCGATGTCGTGTCTTAAACGAGGTTCAGACGGAGACGCTGCAGTTTACCTGCGGTGCTTCCATCGATCACTTCGTCACCGACGCGGATGGTCATGCCACCGAGGAGGCTGGGGTCAACCTCAGAGTGGATGCTCATCGCACGACCGTAAATTCGTCCCAACTTCTCAGCAAGCGCAGCTTGCTGGTCCGCATTAAGGTTGCCAGCCGCCACGACATGTGCGACGGTGCGGCCCTGCAGGCTAGCTGCATCGGCTGCGACCTTCGCGAGATCGTCGATGGGATTGCGCTCCGGGCGGCCGATGACCTGAAGCGCCAGCGCCTCAGTGATCATGGTGACCTTGCCGTAGAGCACGTTGGCCAGCAGTCCCCGCCTGTCAGCTGCGGAGGCAGCGTGATCAGACAGCAGCTGGGTCAAGCGCGTTTCCTTGTCCAGGATGCGACCCAACCGGAACAGCTCGTCCTCGACCTGTCCCAGCTGTCCCTGCTGCTCTGCAGAGTGCAGGAGCGAACGACGGCCGAGCTCAACCAGACCGGTGCGAAGCTCACGGGGAGTCGACCAGGCCTTGGTGACGGCGTCCTTCAGGACCTCGAGGGTGGCGTCCGAAACCTTGCCGCCGAAAACGTCCGACACAATGCCGGTGCGGCTCTCGGCGGGTGCCGAGGCATCAGCGACGGCGACACGCAGGCCGCGGTCCCCGTCGAGAATCTCGACGACGTCGAACAGTTCGGTACCGAGCTGTGCGGCGACTGCGATGGCGTTGTCTGCCCCGGACAGTGCAGCGTCCAGATGGGATTCAACCTGCGCTAGTGCGGCGCGGCTAGCTGCGTGCATGTTGCTCACTTTCCTGCCGGTGCCACGGTGTCGAGGTCGGACAGGAAGGAATCAATCGTGCCGGAGCGCTTGGTAGCGTCGGAGAGCTCGCCTCCGAGCAGTCGCTCAGCAAGGTTGATCGAGTTCTGCCCCATCTCCTGACGAAGCTCTGCCACGACCTGCTCACGCTGGGCCAGCAGCTGCTTCTCACCGGACTCGATGATGCGGTTGCTCTCCTCAGTGGCCTTTGCCTTGAGTTCAGCCTCGATCTGCTTGCCCTTTTCACGGGCCTGTTCACGAATCTCGGCTGCCTCGGCACGGGCCTCGGCGAGCTGTGCGTTGTACTTTTCAAGGGCAGACTTGGCTTCGGCCTGTGCGGCCTCGGCACGCTGAATGCCACCCTTAATCCGGTCCTCACGCTCAGTCAGGACCTCCTGGAACTTCGGAAGAATGAACTTCCAGAAGACGAACAGGATTACGATGAGCGGGATGAGGGACCAGACGATGTCGTAGGCCTTGGGGAGCAGAATCGAGTTACCGCCCTCGAGGGGCAGAGTCTCAACGCTCTCCGCAAGCACGTGAATGACGTTCGTCATGAGTCTCCAGTCTTCGTTATCTGTTCTGAAATTAAATGCTGCTGAACAGGAAGCCGGCGACCAGGCCGATCAGGGCCAGGGCCTCAACGAAGGCGATACCCAGGAACATGGTGGTACGAAGCTGACCGGCCATCTCGGGCTGGCGAGCCATACCCTCGACGGTCTTGCCGACCAGGATGCCGATGCCGATGCCCGGGCCGATGGTGCCGATGCCGTAACCGATGGCGCCGAGGTGTGCGACTGCTGCCGGCTCTGCTGCCTGTGCCAGGATGATCTCGTTCATGTGAAAGTCGTTCCCTTTCTTGGTGCCCGGTCTATTGCCGGGCGATGAGGTTTTCGGGGTAATTCAGTTTGACCGCGTGATTCGCGAGTCGGTCAGTGTGCGTCGGCGTTCAGCGACAGTTCGATGTACACCGCAACCAGCAGGGCGAAGATATATGCCTGCAGGAAGATGATGATGCATTCGTAAACCGTGAACAAAACAGCGACAAGCTGGGTCACACCACCCATCAGGGTCCAACCGTTCATCTGCCAGACGAAGAAGTTCGTGGCAGAGAAGAGCAGAACCAGAATGAGGTGACCGGCCAGGAAGTTCGCCATAAGACGAAGTGCGAGAGTGACCGGACGCATGATGAAGGTCGAGAAGAACTCGATCGGCACCACGAGAATGTGAAGCGCGGGCGGAATGTTCGGGATAACCACCGAGGACTTGATGAACTTACCGAAGCCATAACGCTTGGCACCGGCGTAGATCATCGTGACATAGCCCAGGGCAGCCAACGCGATCGGCATGCCGATGCGCGAGTTGGGCGAAACATTCATACCCGGAATGATTGCGGGGATGTTCATGAAGAGGACGGCAAAGAAGATGGTGGCGATGACCGGCAGGAACCGACGGCCTTCCTTCTTGCCGAGAATGTCCTCTGCAATGTGCACCCGGACGAAATCAAGCGCGTACTCAACGACGTTCTGCAGTCCAGACGGAACCAGCTTGGGGTTCCGCATAGCGACAGCAAAAATGACCACCAGCAGAGCCGCCATGAGAAGGCGGATCAGCATGAAGCGGTCTAATGCGAACCATCCATTGGCGAACTCATTGAAAATGATGTCGCCATAGTATTCCCCCGGGAAAAATTCTTGATCCAGGTTGGGTGGATGAAACTCACCCTTCATGGACAGTGTTGTAACGCTCAGCGTTCTCTCCCGTGTTCGGGCCGTTGAAGTGGGTACTTAAACGGTGCGATGGACGTCTGTAGAACTTTCTGTGTCCACCACCGACTCCGTCGCACATCAGCGCGGTGGCCACAGGGGATGTCCCCCAGTAAGCGACTCCACGTGCCAAAAACGCGCAGAGAGTTGCCGAGGTAACCCGCGATAAAGACTATCAGCCAACCTCAGGTTTTTTGCATGTGGGCCCACAATGTCGGACTTTCCGCTCCCCCCGAAGGGCGGAAACTGCCGCTATTAAGCCCTTTCCGGAAGCTGTAAGGTCGGTCACACCACAACCCTCCCGCCCCGGTTGGGGGTGATTCACCCCCTGCGACCTAATGAAATGCTCAGCCTGAAAATACCTCCCCCATCCCGGGGTTTCACCTTCAGGAAATAAATTTCGGAGCTCCAGAACACACTTCCCACCCCATGTGCGAGCCACGCCACTCCCTCCGGCCTCCCCAAGCTCGCGTCCCGGCCTCTCCTGTTCCTGGGTCGGGGGACCTCCCACCGCCAAGGTGGGCCGTCCACCCCCGACTCCAAACCCGAAAAGAGACCAAAAGGGGGCGGAAAACGGCTTTTCACCGTTTTCCGCCCCTTTTGCCCTTCACCGGCGGGCAGTGGCCGGGGAGCAGTGGAGGAGATTCAGACTCAGCTGACGTAGGTCACCCGTGCGGTGATCACTCCCCAGGTCTCGGCGACCAGGACGATCACCAGGGAGATGATGATCGTGATCGCGAAGGCCCAGGTGTCGTAGAAGGTCATTCCACTCAGGATCCAGAAGATGAGCAGCATGATGATGATCTTCATCAGCCAGCCGACCAGGATCACCACCGCGGTGGTGACGATATCGGTCTTAGAGGTGGCCAGCACACTGATCGCGGTCAGCAGCACGAAGCCACCACCGATGGCCGCACCGATCAGCACGCCCCAGATGCCGGGCAGCTCGGCGACGGCACCCCAGACCATCAGAGAGAGGAGGGTGACCACGATGAGGGCGACACCACCCAGCTTCAGGGCCCGCAGCAGGGGGCGGCGGGGATCATCGAATTCGGAGACGGTGTCATCCAGACCTTCTTCATTCAGGTCTGCGGGATTGCTTTCATTGGGGGTGCTCACGGGGTGGAATCCTACCCTTTGCCCACCACGGTCATCCAATCAGCGCCGCTTCATGACCCGTCCCTCTCCTCGGCGATGTCATCGTCAGCTTCAGCCCCAGCCTCATCAGTGGCTCTCCCGGAAGGTGCTGTAGAAACCCTGATTCTCACCACGGAAGGCCCCGCCCATCTTCTGCGGATGACCGGAACGAAGGTGAAGACGGTGGCGAGCAGGAGGGCCACCGCACAGCCGATGAGTGCCCAGCTGGCCGGGAAGATGGAGAAGGAGACCGCTCCGAGCGCCACGACCGAGACCCAGAGATAGAGCACCAGCACCACCTTGCGGTGGGTGTGCCCCATCTGGAGCAGACGGTGGTGCAGGTGCATCTTGTCGGCGGCGAAGGGCGACTGCCCCTTGGATAACCGCCGGATGATCGCCATGACCAGGTCGAGCATGGGCACGAAGATGGCGGCGGCCACGACGATGATCGGGGACATCAGGGCCACCAGGTCGGCGGCCCCGTAGAGGCTCATGGTGATCTTCCCCGAGGCCGAGGTGGAGGCCGCGGCGAGCAGCAGACCGATCAGCATGGAACCGGAGTCCCCCATGAAGATGCGGGAGGGCTCAAAGTTGTGGGGCAAAAAACCCAGACACATACCGACCAGGCCAGCGGAGATGATGGCCGGCGGGTAGGCGGAGACCGCCCCACCCTGGTCATAAAGCACGGTCAGGGAGAACACCAGGATGGCGAGGCCGGCGATCATACCGAGCCCGGCGGCTAGGCCATCAAGCCCGTCGACGAAGTTCACGGCATTGATCAGGGTCACCGTAAAGAGACAGGTCAAGATGGTGGCCTGGACCTGGTCGAGAACCACGGTGGTGCCATCCCCCACCGGCAGGTAGAGCACGGTCCAGGACAGGCCCAGCAGACTCATCACCACCGAGCCCAGGACCTGGCCGATCAGCTTGGTGATGGCATCCAGTTCATAGAGGTCATCGATCACCCCGACGACGACGATGACGAAGCCGGACCAGATCACCGCCAGCATCTCCGGGGTGACGGGCATGAAACCACGGGTCAGAGCCGGCAGCTGGCTGGCCAAAAAGACCGCGGCGAGGAAGCCGGAGTACATGGCCAGCCCACCCATGCGTGGGGTGGGCTGGGTATGGACGTCACGCTGCCGGATCTCGGCGATGCGTCCGGTCCGCACCATCGCCGAGCGCACGACCCCGGTGAGCAGATAGGTGATGACCGCCGCAACCAGGAGCACCAGCCCCAGTTCCCGCAGCGGTACCCCGGCTACCCCGAGACCCATCTAACGGGCGCCCCGCAGGGTGTCGGCATCCATGCCGAGCACCTCGGCGATCCTTTCGGCGGAGATCGCCCCTTCCCGAAGGAGGCGCGGGAGGGGGCCCGCCAGGTCGACGATGGAGGAGGGCTGACCCACCGGGGTGGTGCCACCGTCAAGGTAGACCGAGACGGCGGAGCCGAGCTGTTGTTTGGCCTGGACGGCGGTGGTGGGGGGCTGCTGGCCGGAGATATTGGCGCTGGAGACAGCCATTGGTCCGGTCTGGCGCAGTAATTCGATGGCGACGGGATGCAGCGGCATGCGCAGCATCACGGTGCCGCGGGTGTCACCGAGGTTCCAGGGCAGGCTGGGCGCCTGGGGGACGACGATGGACAATCCACCCGGCCAGAAAGCCTCGACCAGTGCCTTGGCCTGTGGACTGTATTCCCGGACCAGGCCCTGGATGGTGTCCCAGCTACCCACCAGCACCGGCACCGGCATGTCCGGCCCACGGTGCTTGGTGGCCAGCAGGTTGGCCACGGCGGCATTGTCGAAGGCATCGCAGCCCAGCCCGTAGAGGGTGTCGGTGGGCAGCACGACCAGGCGGCCGGACTGGACGGCCTCCACCGCGGCCGCAACTCCGCTGGCCCGGGTCTCGCTCTCTTCGCATCGGTAGATCTTGCTCACTGGCCTGCTTCCATTCCCTCGCGTTGTTGAATCATTGTCACACCTTACTCGCACACACGAAGCGTGCCCGCCCGGTCATATCCAGAAGCGGTGCCACATTCTGGAATCCACCGTGCTCCCGCAGCACGCGCTGCACCTGCTCCGAGGTGGCGTCATCATGTTCGATTCCGGTCACTCCCCCGCTGCGGAGCAGACGGTGGATCTGGGCGACCATCTCATTGATCACACCCATCCCGTCATCACCGGCGAACACCGCCTCATGGGGATCCTGGTAGACCTCCGGATCCAGGTCCGGGGTCTCCGGGACATAGGGCGGGTTGGAGATCACCAGGTCGCAGCTGCCATTCCATTCGGAAAGCACCTCCGGGGAGGTGGCGTCACCGAGGATCAGCCGCACCGAAGCCGGAAGGTTGCGACGGGCGTACGCCGCGGCCGCAGCCTGCTTCTCGACGGCCGCGATCTCAGCGTCGCTTCGCTCATGGGCGATGTAGGCGGCCAAGGCACCGGATCCGGTACATAAATCCACCACTCGAGGCGCAGAAATCCCATCCAGGGACTTGACTCCCCAGTCCGCGAGCACCTCAGTCTCGGGTCGTGGGATGAACACCCCGGGGCCGACCTCAAGTTCCAGGGGACCGAAGGGTGCCACCCCCAGGATGTGCTGCAGGGGCTCCCTCCCGGCACGACGGGCAATCATCTCATCGAAACCGGCGGGGACAGGATCATCGCCACGCAGGAAGAGCATGAGCTTATCCACGCCGAGGAGGTGGCCGGCAATCAGCCGGGCGTCATTGGCGGGCGAGGCCACCGCGGCGTCTTTAAGCACCGCAGTGGCCTCGACCAATGCCTGGGACAGGATTCTCACCTCAGGCCTTACTCCGCCTCGAGACGCTCGGCGCGCTCCGCGGCCTTCAGGGCCGTGAAGAGATCGTCGAGTTCACCGTTGAGCACGGCATCAAGGTTATTGGCCTTGAAGCCGATGCGGTGATCGCTGATGCGGTTCTCCGGCCAGTTGTAGGTGCGGATGCGCTCGGAACGGTCCATGGTGCGGACCTGGGAGCCACGCTGCTCGGCAGCCTCCGCATCCGCCTTCTCCTTGTTCAACTGCTCCAACCGGGCAGCCAGCACCTGCATGGCACGGGCCTTGTTCTGGATCTGGGAGCGTTCCTTCTGACAGGTGACCACAATGCCTGTGGGCAGGTGGGTCAGACGGACCGCGGAGTCGGTGGTGTTGACACCCTGACCACCCTTACCGGAGGAACGGTAGACATCGACGCGGAGATCCTTCTCATCGATCTCCACCGCCTCCACCTCATCCGGTTCGGGGTAGACCAGCACACCTGCGGCAGAGGTCTGGATGCGGCCCTGGGACTCGGTGACGGGCACGCGCTGCACGCGGTGGACACCACCCTCGAACTTGAAGGCCGCCCAGGCACCGTCACGGCCGGGCTTTTTCGCCCGGATCGACAGGGTCATGTCCTTGACTCCCCCGAGATCCGACTCGGAAAGGCCCAGCACCTCAGTGGCGAAACCGTGCTTGTCGGCATAACGCTGGTACATGCGCACCAGTTCAGCGGCGAAGAGTGCTGCCTCCTCGCCACCGGCACCCGCCTTGACCTCCATGATGATGTCATCCCCATCCTGGGGGTCACGCGGGGCCAGCAGGTCAGCCAGCTTCTCCTCCAGCTCCAGGTGCAGCGCGCTCAGGCGTTCCACCTCGGGCTGGAACTCATGGTCCTCGTGGGCCATTTCCCGGGCATCGGCCAGATCCTCGGTGACCTGGGTCAACTCGGTGTGGACGTTGATGATCGGCTGGAGCTCGGAGTAACGCTTACCCACCCGACGGGCGGCAGCGGCATCATTGTGCAGCTCCGGATCCGCCAGCTGGGCCTCCAGGCCCTGGTACTCGGCCAGAATGTCATCGACCGCTGATACCTGTGAACTCATAACTAGGAGTAGTCCTCATCTTCCATGTCCGCGGCCATCGGTGCGCTCGAGGCGACCTGCAGCAGGAATTCACCGTTGGACTTGGTCTTCTTCAGCTGCTTGATCAACAGATCGATGGCCTGCTGATTATCCAGTGCCGACAGGATACGCCGCAGCTTATGCATGATGCGAGCCTCATCGGGCTGGAGCAGCAGCTCATCCTTGCGGGTGCCGGAGGGGTTGACATCCACGGCCGGGAATACCCGACGCTCGGAGATCTTGCGGTCCAGCTTCAGCTCGGCGTTGCCGGTGCCCTTGAACTCCTCGAAGATCACGGTGTCACCGGCGGAACCGGTCTCCACCATGGCGGTGGCGATGATCGTCAGGGAGCCACCGTTCTCGATGTTGCGGGCGGCACCCAGGAAACGCTTCGGCGGGTAGAGGGCGTTGGAGTCCACACCACCGGAGAGGATGCGTCCCGAAGCCGGGGAAGAGTTGTTGTAGGCACGGCCCAGACGGGTGATGGAGTCCAGCAGAACCACCACGTCCTTGCCCTGCTCCACCAGGCGCTTGGCGCGCTCGATGGCCAGCTCAGCCACGGCGGTGTGCTCTCCCGGGGGACGGTCGAAGGTGGAGGCGATGACCTCACCGTTGACACTGCGCTGCATGTCGGTGACCTCCTCCGGACGCTCATCAACCAGGACCACCATGAGGTAGCACTCCGGGTTGTTGGTGGAGATCGCGTTGGCGATGTTCTGCATGATCGTGGTCTTACCGGCCTTGGGCGGCGAGACGATCAGCGCACGCTGACCCTTACCGATCGGCATGATCAGGTCGATCACGCGGGTGGTCAGGATCTTCGAGTCGGTCTCCAGGCGCAGACGCTGGTTCGGGTACAGCGGGGTCAGCTTGGCGAAGTCCGGTCGTTTCCGGGCCTCCTCGAGGCTGAGACCATTGGCGCTGTCCACCCGGACCAGGCTGTTCCACTTCTGGCGGTTGCCACGGCCACCCTGGTGGCTGTTGCCGGCACCGGACATCTTGACCTGCCCGGTGACGGCGTCACCGCGACGCAGCCCGAACTTCCGGATCAGCTGGTTCGGCACAAAGACATCAGCCGCAGAGGCGTGATAACCGGTGGTGCGGACAAAAGCGGTGTTCTGATCCAGGATGTCCAGGATACCGGCGACATCCTGCAGGTTATCCGCGTGCTGCTGCGAATCATCGTGCTGCTGGGTATCGCGCTCATTGCGGTGGTCACGGTGGTCCCGGTCATTACGGTCATTACGGGTGCGACGTCCCCGACGGTTGCGACGTCCCCGACGGTCACCATCGTGCTCATCGCGGTCATTGCGATCATGACGGTCATTGCGCTGTTGCTGGCCACGCTGCTCATCGTGCTCATCGCGGTCGTTACGGTCATTGCGCTGCTGCTGGCCACGCTGCTCATCGCGGTCGTTACGGGAGTCGCGGGAGTCGCGGGAACGTTCTTCACGACGTTCCCCCTGCTCGCGATTGCTGTCCCGGTGGAAGTCCCGGGTGCCGCGCTGCGGACGCTGGTTGCCCTGCTGCTCCGGGGAGTGCTCGGCCTCCTGCTGCTGATCCTGCCGCGCCGGGGACTCGTGGTCCTCCTGCGCCTCAGACTGCTGGCCACGCTGCTCATCACGGTCGTCGCGGGAGTCACGGGGCTCATGATGGCTGCGCTCACGCTGACTCTGGCGGGCCCGGTTGCGGCGCGCCCGGCGCGCTGCAGAGCGGGACTCGTAGCGGCCATCATCATCGGCGGAACCCTCGGAGCCGTCCTGGTCGGAACTGTCCTCGGTGTCGTCGTGGCGGTGCTGCTCACGAGCGGGTTCGCTGTGGCGGTTGGTTTCGTGGCGGGGAGTTTCCGCCTGTGGTGCCGCCGCCTCGGCGGTTTCAGCCCTGGTGGGGGCTTCTTCCGGTACCGGGGTCTCCTGCTGGGCGGGGGCGGTGCGCTTGACCACCCGACGGCGGCTGGCCTTGGCAGGCTCAGCCCTGGTGGTTTCTGCCTGGGAAGCCTCCGGCTGGGGTGCTGCCGCCTGTGGTGCTTCCGCAATGGCGGTCGGCGCAGCCTCCTTCTTGGCGGTGGGTACGCTTCCGGTTTGGATCGCGGTGATCAGATCCCCCTTGCGCAGTCCCGACACACCCTTGAGTCCCTTGTCTGCAGCGATCTTGCGCAACTCGGGCAGTCGGAGGGAGGTCAGGTTCTGCTGCTCGCCGCCGGCGTTTGCCGCGGCGCTATCCGTTTGGGTCACAGATGTCCTTTCATCGCTTCAGCAGCCGTAAGGGCGATGCTCACCCAGATGTGGGAGCGGCCGAAAAACGGCTGGAGCTTTTCTTCTGTGTAATTGCCGGGGCACGCGGCAAGTTGGCTACGGACCTGACCATCCTGGAATACAGGAGGCATCAACCCGCGACCACCTGGACGCGGAGCCCTCTAGAAAAGAATATGACGCCGGAATGTTGGTGACTTCCGGTTTCAGCAGACCGATGAAGTGATGGCACCCTGGGGGATCACACCCCGCTGAATGCAGGGGGATCGGCCACGTGTGCTGATGTTCGTCCGAGGCGAAAACAGGTGCCTAGTCGATCTGGCAGATACTTTAGCGTATGTTGCACCCCGCCGCGGAATTTGGGTGCCCGGTACGGTACCCGCAACACCGCAGGGCAGGGATGAGAATGAAGCGGGGCGGGGATCTAAGGTGCCCCCGGGCAGGTATGCCTTCCCCACCTGTGCTGCGGCTAGAGTGGTTTCCATGCGTTCCACGATGCAGAACCTCCCACTGTTGATCTCCCGGGTCCTGGAGTACGGATCCACGGTCCACGGGACCACGAAGGTCACCACCTTCTTCGAGGGTGACACCCAGGAGACCACTTTCGCCGCCATCGGTGCCCGGGCTGCCGCCCTGGCTCATGCCCTCCACGATGACCTGGGCATCACCGGGGATCAGCGGGTGGCCACCCTGATGTTCAACTGTGCGGAACATCTGGAGGCGATGTTCGCCATCACCAGCATGGGCGCGGTCTTCAACCCCTTGAACAAGCAGCTGATGAATGATCAGATCCGGCACATCATCAACCATGCCGAGGATGAGGTGATCATCGCCGATCCCAGCCTCGCTGAGCAGCTGGGAAGGGTGCTGCAGGAGTGTCCCAGCGTCCGTGCCGTGGTCTTCATCGGCACGGAGGATTTCCGGGCCTTCGCCGAGCACCTGCCGGAACACATTTCCGTCCACTCATATGAGGCTTTGCTGGATGGCCGTTCCACTCATTATGAATGGCCGGTGATCGAGGAGAGCTCCCCCGCCGCGATCTGCTACTCCACCGGCACCACCGGCGCCCCGAAGGGCGTGGTCTACTCCCACCGCTCGATCTACCTGCAGTCCATGTCGCTGCGCTCCAATGATTCCCTGGCGGTCACCCACGGCGAGTCCTTCCTCTGCTGCGTGCCGATCTACCACGTGCTCAGCTGGGGAGTGCCTTTCGCCGCCTTCATGGCAGGCTCCCCACTGGTCTTCCCCGGCACCAACACCTCCCCACCGGCACTGGCCAATCTGATCGCCATCGCCCACCCCAGGGTCGCCCACGGCGTGCCCACCGTGTGGACCCAGCTGATGGTCCACTATCTGCATAACCCCCCGGAGCGGATGTCCTTGACCGAGATCTTCGTCGGCGGCTCCCCCGCCCCGCCCACCCTGATCCGACTGTGGGAGGAACGCTACGGCGTGGATGTCATCCACGTCTGGGGCATGACCGAAACCTCCACGGTGGGTACCGTCTCCCGGCCTCCCACCGGGGTCTCCGGCGAGGACCGCTGGGCCTACCGGGTCAGCCAGGGTCGTTTCCCGGTCTCGGTGGAGTATCGGGTGGTCAGTGACGGTCAGGTCCTGGCCCGCACCGACCGCAACCAGGGTGAGATCCAGGTGCGCGGCAACTGGGTCACCGACGCCTACTACCATTCCCCCACCGAGAATGAGGAGGGTTCCGCCCACCTCTTCCGCGGCCGGGAGGTTGACACCGCCGAAACCCAGTTCACCGCGGATGGGTGGCTGCGCACCGGCGATGTCGGCTCGGTGACCTCCGACGGTTTCCTCACCGTCCAGGACCGTGCCCGTGATGTCATCCGCTCCGGTGGTGAGTGGATCTACTCGGTCATGCTGGAGAACCTCATCATGGATGCCCCCCAGGTGGTGGAGTGCGCCGTGATCGGCTACCCCGATGAAAAATGGGGGGAACGCCCCCTGGCGGTCGCCGTGCTCTACGACACCGTTGAACCCAGCGGGGAGACCGCGGAACTGCTGCGCAATAAACTCCGCAGTGAGCTGCCCAGCTGGATGCTGCCGGAGTACTGGTCCTTCGTGGACCACATCGACAAGACCTCGGTGGACAAGTTCGACAAGAAGGACCTGCGTAAGCATCTGGCCGCGGGAGAACTTGAGATCATCAAGCTCAAGGGCCCGGGTGAAGGTTAGGCCGGGGCGGCAGCGGAATATCCACGTATACCCTTGCTTTAAAACCTCCAGCTCCTAGGATTGGGGAATAATGACCACCCACCTGACACTCCGGACCAGCCCACCCCACCAGGGTGGGACACCTGCCGTGGATCTCCCCGCCGCCGGACCACAGGGCCAGCGCACCCTGCTCGACCGCCATGGCCGGGTGGCCCGGGACCTTCGGGTCAGCCTGACCGATCGCTGCAATCTGCGCTGCACCTACTGCATGCCCGCCGAAGGCCTGGAATGGCTGCCCACCGAGCAATCCCTCAGCTACACGGAGGTCACCCGACTGATCCGCATCGCCGTAGAACTGTTGGGCATCCGCCAGATCCGTTTCACCGGCGGTGAGCCTCTGCTGCGTCGGGAACTGGCGGAGATCATCGCCTTCACCTCCGCACTCCGCACCGATGAGGACAAACCTGTCCAGACCGCCCTGACCACCAATGGGCTGGGACTGGACAAAAAGGCGGGGAAACTCCACGCCGCCGGCCTGAACCGCATCAACATCTCCCTGGACACCATCGACGCCGAACGCTATAAGACGCTGACCCGTCGCGACCGGCTCAAGGATGTGCTCGCCGGCATCGAGGCCGCCATCGACGCCGGACTTGAGCCCGTCAAGATCAACGCCGTCGTCATGCCCGGAGTCAATGAAGAAGACATCGTCCCCCTGGCCCGCTACTGCCTGGAACAGGGTGCCCAGCTACGTTTCATCGAACAAATGCCGCTCGGCCCCCGGGACCAGTGGAAACGCAGTGAGATGGTCACCGCCGCCGATATCCTCGCCCACCTGCAGCAGGAATTCAGCCTCACCCCGGCCGTCGAACCCCGCGGTTCCGCCCCCGCCGCCCTCTGGGAGGTCGCCGAATACCCCGGCGAACATATCGGCGTGATCGCCTCTGTCACCCACTCCTTCTGCGGGGACTGCGACCGGTCCCGGCTCACCGCCGATGGCGCCATCCGCAACTGCCTCTTCGCCAACACTGAAACCCCCCTGCGTGAGCTGCTGCGCAGCGGTGCCACCGACACAGAGCTGGCCACCGCCTGGGCGCAGGCCATGTGGGGCAAACTACCCGGCCACGGCATCGACGACCCCGGGTTCCTGCAGCCCCGCCGAACCATGTCCGCGATCGGGGGATAGCAGAACTGATGAACCAACCCACCCGTAGCATCGAAGAACACCTCACGGCCGCCCTTGCCCTGATCCCCCCACCCGAAACCCAGCAGGTCGAAACCACCCGGGCAGCCGGCCTGGTGCTTGCCGCGGACACCCGCGCTGTTTTACCGGTCCCGCCCTTCGGTAACTCCGCTGTGGACGGCTTCCTGGTGCGCGCCGGGGATCTGGCCGGAACCGGGCCCTGGGAGCTGCCGGTGGCCGGTGATGTGCCGGCGGGTCGGGAGGCGCTGACACTGCCGGAGGGGCAGGCGCTGCGCATCATGACGGGTGCCCCGGTGGGTGATCCCCCGGCGGTGGATATGCGGGTCATCCCGGTGGAGGAGACCAACATCCCCCGCGGTCCGGGCCCGCTGCCGTCCACGGTGGTCATCGCCGAGGGCAAGCACAGCCGTTCCCATATCCGTCGCCGTGGGGAGGACACCGCCCCCGGGGAGATCGTCGCAACCGCGGGCTCGGTGATCGACCCTGGCACCGTGGCCGCCCTGGTCGCCACCGGGGTCACTAAGGTGTTGGCCCATCCCCGCCCCCGGGTCACGGTGATCAGCAGTGGTGATGAGCTGGTTCCGGCCGGGGAGATCCCGGGGCCGGGTCAGCTGCCGGACTCCAACCTGCCGATGATCGCCGCGTTGCTCGGGGAGGCCGGTATCACCGACATCTCCACCCGACATGTGGCAGATTCCCTCGCCCAGTTCCGTTTCCAGCTGGATCTGGCCAGCGAGGACTCCGACCTGGTGATCACCTCCGGCGGGGTTTCCGCCGGGGCCTTTGATGTGGTGCGCGAGGTGGCCGAGGACCCCACCAATGAGGACTCCTCGATGTGGTTCGGGCCGGTGGCGATACAACCCGGTAAACCCCAGGGTCTGGGTACCTGGAAGGGCACCCCCCTGATCTGTCTGCCGGGTAATCCGGTGGCCGCTTTCGTCTCCTTCCACATCTTCATCCGACCACTGCTGCGCCACCTGGCGGGTGATCAGGTGCCCTGGGGGCTGCTGGAACGACCTGCGATCCCGGCCCGCCCGGGGGCCGCCTTCCCACTGCCCGGTAATCGTCCACTGGTGGTTCCGGTGCATGTGTCCTGGGACCAGGATGGTGCGGTGGCCACGCCTTTCACCCTCAGCGGGAAGGGCAGCCACCGCGTCGCCTCACTCTCCGGGGTCAATGGTCTGGTGGTGTTGGCGCCGGGCGCCCCGGCGGTGTCCCTCACCCCTGAAATTGCGTATCCGCAGGCTGAACAGAAAATCCGGGTCCTGCTTCTCCGCTAATCTGGGCGGGTATGACAGCACCCAAACTGACCCATCTCAATGCGGCAGGCACGGCCTACATGGTTGATGTCACCGAAAAGCAGCCGACCGTGCGCAACGCCACCGCCCGTGGCGAGGTCGCCTGCTCACCCGATATCCTCCGCGCCCTTGCGGAGGGCACCGTCCCCAAGGGCGATGTCCTGGCGGTGGCCCGGATCGCCGGCATTTCGGCGGCGAAACAGGTTCCCCAGCTACTCCCCCTGGCACACACCATCGGGGTCCACGGTTGTTCGGTGGACCTGGAGATCCGGGAGGATCATGTGGCCATTGAAGCCACGGTCCGCACCGCGGATCGCACCGGGGTGGAGATGGAGGCGCTGACCGCCGTCACCGTCGCCGCCCTCAACATCATTGACATGGTCAAGGGTGTTGATCGTTCGGCCTATATCCGTACCTGTGGAATCACCGCCAAGTCCGGCGGTCGTTCCGGCGATTGGAATCGGGAGCTACCCCAGTCATGAACACCATCCCTGGACTAGATGTCCTCATCCTGGCCGGTGGCCGGGGCAGCCGTTTGGGCGGCATTGACAAGGCGACGGTCCGTATCAGCGGCGAACGTCTCATTGACCTGCTGTTGGACGAGGTTTCTCTCCTCGATGCCCTGCAGCAGGTGGTCGTGGTCTCCTCCCGTGATCTCACCGTCCGCCCCGGTGTGAAGAAGACCGCGGAGGAACCGGCCTTCTCCGGGCCGGTCTCCGCCATCGCGGCCGGGGTGGATGAACTCCGTTCCGAGGCGGCGGAACGCACCGCCATCCTCGCGGTTGATGCCCCGGAGTCCGCCACCCTGATCCCCGACCTCCTCGAGGGGCTGGATGATACCGCTGATGCTGATGTCGCGGTGATCCGCGAGGCCGGGGGTCACCTGCAGCCGCTCTGTGCGGTGTGGAACACCGAATCACTCTGGGCGGCACTTGAGGAACTCGGTGACCCCGCCGACCGGGCGGCCCGGGCGCTTATCGACGCCACGAACACGGTCGTCGAGGTCGCGGGCACCGGTGAGGAGCGTGACTTCGACACTCTCGAGGATCTGGCCGCTCTCGAGGACTTTGAGCTGCCGGAGGCCTGAGCCTTGAGCAGCTAGTCCTTGTCCAGCAGGCGCGGTAGCAGGGGGCCGAGCACCCCCACCGCGTCCTGCACCCCACCCCGGGAACTCGGGGCGTTGAGGATCACCGCAGCATCGGGCCCCCGGCCGGTCAACCCGACCAGTCCGCGCGACAGGCCCGCCTGCGGGGTGAAGGCCAACCCGGCCAGCAGAATCTGGGTGGCCACCCCGGGAAGTTCCAGCTCCAACAATGGTTTCGTGGCCTCCGGGGTGAAATTTCGGGGCCCGACCCCGGTGCCGCCGGCGGTGATGATCACCCTGACACCTGCGGCCAGGGCCGCACGTAGTTGCGCCGTGAGCTCATCCATTCCCTCGGGCACCAGGATGACCTCCTCCACCTCCACCCCGTACTCCGCCAGGGCGGCCACCGCAGCAGGACCGGCCGTGTCCTCACGCTCCCCGTTGAGGCAGCGGTCTGAGACCACGATGACCGCCCCCGGAACACTTTGACGACCCTCCATCTCGGCCGCTCCCCTCTTTCCGTAGAACCTCTTGATATCCCACATTGAAGCACAGACCCACATCTGCGAGCGCGCCCCCCATTGTGACCTGCGACAACAAATTAGCTCACATTAATATGCCCTATTTATTTACGGAAAAGATCGTCTTTAAAGTCGACAGCGCAGGTCAGCCCATATATTCTTGAGGTGAGTCTTCGCCGTCAGCCCCCCGGTTCAGAATGATTCAGAACACCAGCTGGCCCAGAAGAAACTATTGCAACTTACTTATCTGTGAGGTGGAATCTGTGACAGCTCTAAACACCCGGGGACGGGTCCTCGAGGGATGGAATCCGGAGAACGAGGAAACCTGGGACTCCAGGATCGCCTGGGGAACCCTCTGGATCTCCACGACCATTCTCTTCATTGGCTTCGCCACCTGGTACCTGGTCTCGGCCATCGCACCGATGCTCAACCAGATCGGTTTTGATCTGAGCACCTCCCAGCTCTACTGGCTCACCTCGATCCCAGGCCTGGCCTGCGGCATCTTCCGACTCATCTTCATGTTCCTGCCACCGATCCTGGGAACCCGGAAGCTGGTCAGTCTCTCCTCCCTGCTCTTCGTGATCCCCATGCTCGGCTGGTTCTTCGCCGTGCAGGACACCTCCACCCCCTACTGGTGGTTCCTGGTTCTGGCATTCATCTCCGGAATCGGCGGGGGTGTCTTCTCCGGCTTCATGCCCTCGACCGGCTATTTCTTCCCCAAGCGGATGGCAGGCACCGCCCTGGGACTGCAGGCCGGTCTGGGTAACTTCGGCATGTCCTTCATTCAGCTGGTCGCCCCCTGGCTGATGGGTTTCACCCTGCTGGGCATCGGTTTCCTCGCCCCGCAGCGGGCCGCTGACGGGGAGAGCATCTTCGTCCACAACCCGGCGATCGTACTGGCCCCCTGGGCGGTCATCATGGCCGTTATCGCCTGGATCTACCTCAAGGATGTTCCGGTCAAGGCCAACTTCCGGCAGCAGATCGACATCTTCGGCAATGTCAACACCTGGGTCCTTACCGTCGTATACCTGATGACCTTCGGGGCCTTCTCCGGTTTCGCCGCCCAGCTGGCCCTGATCATCAACAATGTCTTCGGCCTCAGCTCACCCTTCGCCGAGACCTACTCCATCGAAGACCTGCCCCGCGGTGCCGCCTACGCCTTCCTCGGCCCCATGATCGGGGCCGCCGTCCGAGCCATGTGGGGCCCACTCTGTGACCGTTTCGGCGGTGCAATCTGGACCTTCATCGGTGGTGTGGGCATGACCATCTTCACCGCCGTGGCAGCCCTCTTCCTCAACCCGGAATCCCCGGATGAGTTCTGGTGGTTCCTCGGTTCCATGCTGGTGATGTTCTTCTTCACCGGTCTGGGCAATGCCGGCACCTTCAAACAGATGCCGATGATCCTGCCCAAACGACAGTCCGGAGGGGTGATCGGCTGGACCGGGGCGATCGCCGCCTTCGGCCCCTTCATCGCCGGCATCCTGCTCTCACTGATGGCACCGACCATCTTCTTCTGGGGCTGCGTGGTCTTCTTCGCCTTCGCCACCACCCTGACCTGGATCTTCTACGCCCGACCTGGTGCGCCCTACCCGGGCTAGAAATCCTCATGCTCGGACGTGCTCCGGAAGGACCAGCCCCCATCCGGAGCACGCCTGATAACTGAACAAGGCCTCCGTTGAAACGACAAGCATAGGACCCACATGAGCACGACTCACCCGAAGTCAGGGACTGAGCAGAGCACCAACCCACTGTTCAAGTTCGGCACCTACCTGCGCCGCGGCAGCAGCGGCAGTCAGGGACAGCAGATCTTCCTCCAGGGCGGCCGCCAGGCCGATGTCTTCTACCGCAACCGATGGTCCTTCGACAAGATGGTCCGCTCCACCCACGGGGTGAACTGCACCGGTTCCTGCTCCTGGAAGGTCTACGTCAAAGACGGCGTGATCACCTGGGAATCCCAGGCGGTGGACTATCCCTCCACCGGCTCCGAAATGCCGGACTACGAACCCCGCGGCTGCCCCCGCGGCGCCTCCTTCTCCTGGTACACCTACTCCCCGACCCGCATCCGCTACCCCTACGCCCGCGGCGCCCTGGTCGACGCCTACCGGGAGGCCAAGCAACGGCTGGGGGACCCGGTGCTGGCCTGGCGGGAAATCGTGGAAACCCCCGAGAAACGCCACGCCTATGTCAGCCAGCGCGGCAAGGGCGGCCTGATCCGCGTCCCCTATGAGGAAGCCATTGAGATCGCCGCCGCCGCGCACGTCTACACCATCCGTGAGTACGGCCCGGACCGGATCGCCGGTTTCACCGTCATCCCCGCCATGTCCCAGATCTCCTATGGGGCGGGAACCCGTTTCCTGCAGATGATCGGGGGTGTGGCCCTGTCCTTCTATGACTGGTACGCCGACCTGCCTCCGGCCTCACCCCAGACCTTCGGTGATCAGACCGACGTCCCGGAATCCGGTGACTGGTACAACTCCAGTTACCTGATGATGTGGGGCTCCAACATCCCCGTCACCCGAACCCCGGACTCCCACTTCATGGTGGAAGCCCGCTACAAGGGCACCAAGGTGGTCGTGGTCTCCCCCGACTTCGCCGACTCCACCAAGTTCGCCGATGAATGGGCCCGCATCAACCCGGGCACCGACGGCGCGCTGGCCTTCGCCATGGGGCATGTCATACTCTCCGAGTTCCATGTCGGGCAGTCCACGCCCTACTTCATGGACTACATGCGTAAATACACCGATTCGCCCTTCCTGGTCGCCCTGGATCAGCGGGAAGACGGCACCTGGACCCCGGGTAAGTTCCTCACCGCCGCCACCACCGAGGACGAGGAGCTCGCCCGGACCCCCAACGCCGCCCACCGCCTGCTGGTGATGCAGTCAGATGGCTCGGTCGTCGACCCGGGCGGCACCGTCGCTGACCGCTTCGGTGAAGAGGGCCTCGGCAAGTGGAACCTGCGTCAGGACGGTGTCACCTCGGTGATGTCCGTGGCTGAGGCAGGTGCCCAGGGCACCGCCGAGGTGCTCTTCCCCCGCTTCGATCTGCCCGGCGTGGAGGGACAGGCCGGCCCCATCGGTGCTGGTGTGGTCCACCGCGGCGTCCCGGTGCGGGAGGTCGACGGACAGAAGGTCACCACCGTCTATGACCTCATGCTTGCCCACTACGGGGTCAACCGACCGGAACTGAACCTGCCCGGCCAGTGGCCTGATGACCACCATGATGCCGCTGTGGTGGGCACCCCCGCCTGGCAGGAGGAACTGACCGGTGTGCCGGCCCACCAGGCCATCCGCCTGGGCCGGGAGTTCGCCCAGAACGCGGTGGACTCCGGGGGTCGCTCCCAGATCATCATGGGCGCCGGTGTCAACCACTACTTCCACGCCGACTCCATCTACCGCACCTTCCTGGCACTGACCTCCATGTGCGGCACCCAGGGAGTCAACGGCGGCGGCTGGGCCCACTACGTCGGCCAGGAGAAGCTGCGGCCCATGAACGGCTGGTCCCAGTACGCCTTCGCCCTGGACTGGCAACGCCCGGCGCGCCAGATGATCACCACCGGTTTCTACTACCTGCTCACCGACCAGTGGCGCTATGACAACACCCGTGCCGACCGGCTGGCCTCCCCGCTGGCCAACCGTGGCAGCGTGGGTGAGAAGATGACCGCCGACACCCTGATCGAGTCGATGAAACGCGGGTGGATGCCGGCTTATCCGCAGTTCAACCGAAACCCCCTGGTACTCACCTCCGAGGCCGCCGCGCAGGGGATCCCGGTGTCGGATCACATCGTCAATGAGCTCACCGACGGCCGCCTGGAGTTCGCCTGCGAGGATCCGGATGCCCCGGAGAACTACTCCCGCATCCTGCTGAACTGGCGCACCAACCTGATGGGTTCCTCCGCCAAGGGCACCGAGTTCTTCCTGCGCCACATGCTGGGCGTGGACTCGGATGACACCGCTGAGGAGCTGGGTCCGGAGGAGCGGCCCGCGTCGATCCGCTGGCGGGAGAAGGCCCCCGAAGGAAAGCTCGACCTGATGTTGACCACGGACTTCCGCAACACCTCCACCACCCTGGTTTCTGATCTGGTGCTGCCGGCGGCCACCTGGTACGAGAAGCATGATCTCTCGACCACGGACATGCACCCCTTCATCCACTCCTTCAATGCGGCGATCAACCCGCCCTGGGAGGCGCGCACCGATTTCGAGGTCTTCCGGGATCTCTCCCTGACCTTCTCCCGTCTGGCGGAGCGTTGGCTGGGGACCCAGCAGGATGTGATCACCGCCCCGCTGGGCCATGACTCCCCGGATGAGCTGAACATGCCAGGTGGTGTCATCCCCGACATCGCCGAGGTTGGCCTGATCCCCGGCAAGACCATGCCCAAGCTGATCCCGGTGGAGCGGGACTACACCAAGGTCCATGAGAAGTGGATGCACCTGGGTCCGCTGACCGGGGAGAAGGGCACCGGAGTGCATGGCACCTCCTATGATGTGTCCCAGCAGGTGGAAGAACTGAAGCTGATCAACGGCACCTCCCCCACTCTCTCCGCGGGGGAACTCCCCGACCTGAACACCGCCCCGAAGGTGGCGGAGATGATCCTGCACCTTTCCGGTGTGTCCAATGGTGCGGTCGCCCGTGAGGGCTTCACCAACCAGGGCAAGCGGGTGGGTACGGACATGTCCCCGCTCTATGAGGACTCGGTGGGCACCCACATCAACTGGGACATGGTCAAGGAACGTCCGGCGGAGGTGATCACCTCCCCGGAGTGGACCGGTGACAAGCGTAATGGCCGCCGCTACACCGCCTTCTCCATCAACATCGAGTTCGACAAGCCCTTCCACACCCTGTCCGGTCGGATGCACTACTACCTCGACCATGACTGGTACATGGACTACGGCGAGTCCTTGCCGATCTTCCGCCCGCCGCTGGACCGCCTGCACCTCAACGGTGAGACCGGCCCGGGTGAGATGGTCACCGGTGAGCGTGGTGAGCAGGAGGTGACGGTGCGTTATCTCACCCCGCACAATAAATGGTCCATCCACTCCCAGTACTACGACAACCTGCACGTGCTCTCGGTGTCCCGGGGTGGCCAGGTGATCTGGATGTCGAATAAGGATGCCGAGAAGCTCGGTGTCGCCGACAACGACTGGGTGGAGGCCCATAACCGCAACGGCATCGTCTCTGCGCGGGCGATCGTCAGTCACCGTATTCCGGCGGGCACGGTCTTCATGAACCATGCCCAGGAACGCACCACCGGCACCCCGATCAACGAACACACCGGGCGTCGTGGTGGCACCCACAACTCGCTGACCCGGATCATGATCAAGCCGGTCCATGTCGCCGGTGGCTACGGCCACCTGACCTACGGCTTCAACTACATCGGGCCCACCGGAAACAACCGCGATGAGGTCACCCGGATCCGTCGCCGCTCCCAGGAGGTTGAGTACTAATGAAGGTTATGGCTCAGATCGCCATGGTCATGAACCTGGATAAGTGCATCGGCTGCCACACCTGCTCCGTCACCTGTAAGCAGGCATGGACCAATCGTGAAGGCACCGAGTACATCTGGTTCAACAATGTCGAGACCCGGCCCGGCGTGGGTTATCCCCGCGGCTGGGAGGACCAGGAGAAGTGGAAGGGCGGTTGGGTCCGCACCGCCAACGGCAAGCTCAAACCCAAGGCGGGTGGCCGCCTGAAGAAGCTGGCCACCATCTTCCACAACCCCAATATGCCGGGCATCAAGGACTACTACGAACCCTGGTCCTATGAGTACGACAAGCTGCTGAGTGCGCCGAAGGGGCAGAAGACGCAGCCGACGGCCCGCCCGATCTCCCAGATCGACGGCCGTCCCCTGGCCAAGATCGAATGGTCCTCCAACTGGGATGACAACCTGGGTGGTTCCACCACCACGCTGGATGAGGATCCGGTGCTCAAGGAGATGAACCTGAAGGTGGCCAAGGAGATCGAGGACGCCTACATGTTCTATCTCCCCCGCATCTGCGAGCACTGCCTCAACCCCACGTGTGTCTCCTCCTGCCCCTCCGGTGCGATGTACAAGCGCACCGAGGACGGCATCGTCCTGGTTGACCAGGACCACTGCCGGGGTTGGCGCATGTGTGTCTCCGGCTGCCCCTACAAGAAGGTCTACTTCAACCACCGTTCGGGCAAGGCCGAGAAGTGTACGTTGTGTTATCCGCGCCTGGAGGTCGGTCAGCCGACCGTGTGCTCGGAGACCTGTGTCGGCCGCCTGCGTTACCTCGGCGTGCTGCTCTATGATGCGGACCGCGTCGCGGAGGTCGCCGCCACCGAGAATCCCCAGGATCTCTATGAGGCCCAGAAGTCCCTGCTGCTGGATCCGCATGACCCGCGGGTGGTGGAGGCCGCCATCGCGGAGAACATCCCCCACTCCTGGATCGACGCCGCCCAGCAGTCCCCGGTGTGGGACCTGATCTTCAAGTACGAGGTGGCTCTGCCGCTGCACCCTGAGTACCGCACCCTGCCCATGGTCTGGTACATCCCACCGCTCTCCCCGATCGTGGACGAGGTGACCGCCTCCGGCAATGACGGTGAGGATGACAAGGTGCTCTTCACCGCCCTGTCGACGATGCGGATTCCGTTGGAGTACCTGGCCGGGCTCTTCACCGCCGGGGACACCGCCCCGGTGGAACGTTCCCTGCGTCGTCTGGTGGCCATGCGTTCCTATATGCGTGACATCAACTTAGGGGATGAACCACAGGAGCGGATCGCCGAGGCGGTGGGCATGACGGGGAAGAAGATCCAGGAGATGTACCGCTTGTTGGCGATCGCCAAGTATGACGACCGTTATGTGATCCCCACCGCCTCCCCGGAAACCCCGCGTGGCATCACCAGCCTGGACCCCTTCGGCGACATGGACCCCACCCAACCCCTGGCGCACTTCGATGACCTGGGTATGGGCGCACCGTCGGCCTGCTCTGATGAGGGCTGCGGTGGTGGTTCAGGCACCAAGGCCGGCACCGTCAACCTGCTGTCCTGGGGCCCGGATGAACGACCTGACTCGATGTTCCCCGACTCCAGGGAGTCCTGATGAAACGGACCTTCACCGGGCGGCTGCCCGAGAAATTCGCCAGACCGGTACGGATGAATGAGCAACAGCGCCGTGCCCTCTTCATGATCGCCTCCTTGCTGCTGGACTACCCCGACCAGCGCTACGGCGAGATTCTCGCGGCCGTCGACAAGCAGGTTGAGGGGCTGCCGGCACCGGTGGCCCTGGAACTCAATGAGTTCCTGGAAGCTGCCCGGGGGATGGGATTCCGTGGCATGGAGACCCATTTCGTGGAGACCTTCGACCAGCGGCGTCGCTGTTCGCTGTACCTGAGTTACTACGCCGTGGGTGACACCCGGCAGCGTGGGGCCGCGATCCTGGCGTTCCGTCAGCAACTGCAGGGCCTGGGCTTCGAGTTCGCCCGTGAGGAACTGGCGGATCACCTGGGGGTGATCCTGGAGGCCGCGGCCACCGGGGACCCCACCGCCCATGCCGGGGCCACCGAGATTCTTTCCGCCCACCGGGACGGGATCGAGGTCCTGCGCGCCGCCCTGCAGCAGGTTGATTCCCCCTTCGCCCACCTGGTGGTGGCCCTGACCATGGGGCTGCCGGAGATCGACCAGAAAACAGCCGACAACTACATGCAACTGATCCGCAGTGGTCCACCAGCAGAGATGGTGGGTATCGGCACACCCCTTCCCTTCCCGACCCATCAAACGGACCATAACTAGCAAGGAGTCCCCCTCATGTCCTCCTATGAAATTTTCCTGTGGGTGGCTTTTCCCTGGCTGTGCATCGTCGCCTTCTTCCTCGGCATGTTCTGGCGTTGGCGCACCGACCAGTTCGGCTGGACCACCCATTCCTCCCAGATCTACGAATCCAAGCTGCTGCGCCTGTCCTCCCCGCTCTTCCACTGGGGCATGGTCTTCGTGATCGTCGGCCACCTGATGGGACTGGCGATCCCGAAGTCCTGGACCCGGTCGGTGGGCATCACTGATGAGCTCTACCACGTCATCGCCACCTACCCGGGCACCCTGGCGGCGATCGCGGTGGTGCTGGGTCTGGCCGGACTGCTCTACCGCCGGGTGGTCAACCGTTCGGTTTTCCTGGCCACCTCCGGTTCCGACAAGGTGATGTACCTCTTCCTGGGTCTGGCGATCCTCTCGGGCACCATCGCCACCATCTCGCTGCAGCTTTTGGGCGGCCCGCACGGTTATGACTACCGGGAGACCATTTCCCCCTGGTTGCGCCAGCTGCTGGTCTTCAACGCCCAGCCGGAACTGATGGCGGATGTGCCCTGGCAGTTCAAGGTGCACGTGATCTCCGGGTTCACCCTCATGGCACTGTGGCCCTTCACCCGCCTGGTGCACGCCTTCTCCGCACCCGTCGGCTATGTCACCCGCCCCTATGTGATCTATCGTTCCCGGGATATCACCGCCAGCCCGGCGCGACACCACGTGGCCTGGGAGCCGGTGCAGTCCAATAAGGATCAGATTGACGAAGAAGCCCGCTGGCACGGTGCCTGATCTGCTTCCCCCACGGAAACCGGGTTCGGACATGGGTTGTCTGGGCCCGGTTTTCGACTCCCATGGGATGTCTGTCCCTCACCTGAATCCGGGGTGGAAACCGGGTTCTCCTGGTTCAACGGATTTCTCCATATGCTGAGTAAGTGTCCAGCACATACCGATGGAAAGCTGAAAACCGCCCCCATGTTGAAATTTCCCGCCCTGCGTAGCCTGATCACCCTGACCGGCGCCAGCATCCTGCTGGTTGCCTGCTCCCCCGCTATCTCCGGCACCACCGCTGAGTCGGTGGAGCTGATGGTGCTGGGCGCGGCATCAACACGGGTGGTCAATGAGGAGCTGGCGGAGTTGAGCGGGCACCACCTGGAGTTCATCAACGCCGGTTCCTCCACCCTGGTGCAGCAGTTGACTGATGGTTCCCCGGGTGATGTGCTGCTCACCGCCGACCGGGCGGTCATGGATTCCGCCGTGGAAAGCGGCGTGGTGGCAGATCCGGTGGCCTTTGCCACGAACTCCATGGTAATGGTGGTTCCGGCGGGGAACCCGGCGGGCATCACCGGGGTGGATGACTCCCTCACTGAGGCCAATGTGGTGCTCTGTGATCCGCAGGTCCCCTGTGGCCGGGTCGCCGCGGAGATCATCGGCAACCAGGGTTACCAGGTTGAGGCGGTCAGTCTCGAGCACTCCGTCGCGGACGCCCTGGGCAAGGTCACCTCCGGGGAGGCGGATGCCGGCTGGGTCTACCGTAGCGATGCCCAGGCCGCCGGGGATGCCGTCGAGGTCATCGACATCCCCGGTGCCGGGGAAGTGCCCAACACCCTCTACGCTGCCGTCACCGCTGACAGCACCCACCCGGATCAGGCTGCCGAGCTGGTGGAACTGATCAGAGGTGCGGATATGGCCGCGGTCTGGCAGGACAATGGCTTCACCCCCACCAGTTAACATGAGTGCCTCCGCGCATCGCGCCACCCCCCGCCCGGCGCCTACCCGAATTCCGGTCCCGGTCCTCATCATCGCCCTGATCGCGGTGGTGGTGATCATCGGGCCGGTGCTCGCCCTGACCGCCCGAGTGCCCTGGGAACGTTTCGGGGAGGTCCTCCGCCAGCCGGACACCCTCGAACTGCTGCAGGTCACCGGTTACGCCGCACTCCAGTCCACCCTGATCACCCTGCTGCTGGGGGTGCCGCTGGCGGTGTGGCTGGCGGGGCTGCACCGCGGATCCGGGCTGGTTCGGCTCCTGGTGCTGCTGCCCCTGGCCATGCCCCCGGTTGTCGCCGGGCTGGCGTTGACCGCGGCCATCGGCAACCGTGGGGTCACCGCCCCGCTTCTCGACGCCCTGGGCCTGCAGTTCGCCTTCGCCTTCCCCGGTGTCGTCGCCTCCCATGTCTTCATCACCCTGCCCTATGTGGTGGTCGCCGTGGAATCCGGTCTGCGGCAGATTGACCGGGAAATACCGGCCAGCGCCGCCGGGGTGGGGTTGAGCCCCACGGAGGTGCTCGCCAAGATCACGCTGCCCGCTGTCGCACCGGCCATCGCCACCGGCGGTGGGTTGGCTTTCGCCCGCTCCCTCGGTGAGTTCGGCACCACCCTCACCTTCGCCGGTTCCATGCCGGGGAGCACCCGCACCATGCCCCTGGGCATCTACCTGCAACGTGAGATCGACCCCGGTGCCTCCTATGTACTGGCCGTCATCCTGATCCTCTTGGCGATCCTCGCCCTGGCCATCGCCGGATTACCCCTGGCGCTGAAACGTGAACCGAAACCCACCCCACGCGCCATCGGCCCGCTCGATACCGCGAGGATCCGGGAACTGTGCCGCCCCGACTCGGGTCTCCCCCTGACCCATGAGGCAGCCGGTGTGACCACCGAATTCCCCGCCAATATCACCACCGCCATCATCGGGCCCAACGGGTCGGGCAAAACCACCCTGGTGGGCACCCTGGCCGGGCGGCTCCGCGGCGCCCGGGTGAAGATCGGTGATCAGGTGGTGGACGGGGAAAAGTTCCGGGCGGCACACCAACGGGGTGTGGTGCTGCTGACCCAGCGCCCCGGTCTGCCACGCACCGCCACCGTCGCCGCGACGGTCACCATGGTCACCCGTGACCGGGAGCTGAGCTTCCAGCTGCTTGAGGCCGCTGGTCTGCAGGAGCTGGCGGAGGTGAAGGTGCCGGCGCTTTCCGGTGGGCAGGCCGCCCAGGTCGCCCTACTCCGGGCGCTGGCGGCAAAACCCAGGGTGCTCATCCTCGATGAACCCCTGGCCGCCATTGATGTGGCCGCCACCGCACGTTGGCGTCGCCTGCTCAAGGCCACCGCCAGGGACCGCACCACCATCCTGGTCACCCACGACCCGGTGGACATCTCCGGACTGGCGGACCACCTCGTGGTGCTGGAGGCGGGGCGGACCGTGGCCCAGGGCAGGCCTGCCGACCTGCTCAACGTGCCACCGAATGACTTCGTCGCCAGCCTCGCCGGGCTCAACCGGATGGCCGGTGAAATTACCGGAATCACCCCGGACACAGTTAGCATTGAGGTAAATGGGTTGCTGATCACCGGGGTTCCGGATTCCGGTTATAAGGCCCTGGTCGGTGAAAATGCCGTGGCCACCTTCCCACCGGAGGCCACCTCGATCCGGTTGCCGGGAAGCGAGCCCCGGGAATCTTTTCGGAATAACTGGCGGGGCAGGATCATTGCAGTAAATGCGGTGCCCGGATCCCACGTGGTACTCCGGGTGGAACTTCCCGGACAGAATGAGATCACGGTCCCGGTGACCCGGCGGTCCGCCGTCGCGTTGGAACTGCAGGAAGGAATGGAGGTGGAGTGCGTGACCAAGGCACTTGCGGTGAACATCCACGCCCGACCACCCCGGAAGAGAAGTCAATCATGAGCACACCCCCACCCCGTTCAGCACCCGATATCTTCGCCGAATCACTCCGGTTGAGCCCGAAACAGCGGGAGGTTCTCGCTGTCCTGCAGACATACCCAAAGGGTGCCAAAGCCGTGGAAATCGCCGCTGAGCTGGGGATGCACGTCAACACCGTTCGCGGCCACCTGGAGGAACTCATCGCCCAGGAAGCGGTACGCACCGTGACCGCACCCGCCACCGGCAGGGGGCGCCCCTCCCTGATCTTCCAGGTCCGGGTCCCCGACAACCGGGCCGTGGCCCATGAGTACATCTCCCTGATCGAGGTGCTCGCCCGATCCCTGGGGGATTCCGCGCACCCGGATGCGGAAGCCATCGCCCGGGCCAAGGCCATCGGCGCGCAGTGGGCCATCCACATGAACACCACCAATCATGAATGGAAGGGCCTGGAGGAACCGCTGAACGAGCTCTTCCACAAGCTCCGTGAGATGGGTTATGACCCCCACACCGCCGAACAGCAGGAGGACCGTGCCGAGCTTTCCCTGCTCAGCTGCCCCTTCATCATCGGGGAGCAGCGTCCCTCCCCTTTCATCTGCGCCATCCATGAGGGGTTCCTGCAGGAGAGCGTCGGAGCGCAGGGCCCGATGAAGATCAGCATCCGCCCCTTTGATGGGCCGGGGCGCTGCAGTGTGAACTTCCAGCTGGAGGGGAAGCAAAACCCGGAGGTCAGCGCGGAGTAGTCCTGCTGAGCTTCACCCCCCTTGCATGCCGAAGGCCCCCTGGGGAAATGTACTGAAGCAGTGCATCTCCCCAGGGGGCCTTTTCCTTATTCCCTGCGGCGGGGAAGAAACCTAAGCCGCGGAAACCTCGACCTTGACCGGTCCGGCAACCTCAAGCTCCAGAACGCGCAGCCCAGCTTCGCGGGCCTCGTTCAGAATCTCCGGGCTGACGGGCTCCTGGGAGAGCACCATCGCGGTGGGTCCAGCGCCAGAGAGGTAGGCGGCATAACCACGGTTGCGCAGGCGGTTGATCCACTCCGCGGTCACGGGGAGAACATCCGCCCGGTAGGGCTGGTGCAACCGGTCACGGGTGCCTTCCCAGAGCAGCTCCGGGTGGTTCTGTAGGGCCACGGTCATCACCGCGGTGCGGGAGACGTTGAAACGGGCGTCCGTGTGGGTGACGTGGCTGGGCAGCACACGTCGTACCGCCTGGGTGGAGGCATGGAAGTTCGGCACCAGGGCGGTGGCCCGGATGGACTTGTGCACCGGAATCTCAACCGCCCGGTAGGAGGCCACGCTGCGGCCGTCCACCGGGATCTCGGTCCAGGAGACCACCGCATTGCCGAGCACGGAGGCGGCGGCATTGTCGGGGTGGCCCTCAAATGCTGAGGAGAGCTGGACGATCTTCTCCTCATCCAGGGGAAAACCTGCCAGGGCGTTGGCCGCGACCACACCGGCCACCGCGGCAGCGGCGGAGGATCCCAGGCCACGGGACTGCGGGATATTGTTGGTGCAGACCACACGCAGGCCGGGGGCGTCAGCATCCGCTGCCGCCAGGCCCTGCCGGATGGCCTTGACCACCAGGTGGGAGCCGTCGAGGGGGAGCTCCCCCTCGCCCTCCCCGAAGATCTCGATCTCCAGGCCGGAGGCCGTGACCTCAACCTCGACGGTGTCGTAGAGGCTCAGTGCCAGGCCGAGGGTGTCGAAACCGGGGCCGAGGTTGGCGGAGGAGGCAGGGACCGTCACCTTGGCCTTGGTCCCGATTTCCAGATCGATCGCCATATCACTCGCCTTCGAGGCGGATTACGCTGTTGACGGACTTGACGATCTCGCTCTCCTGGAGCTGTGACACGGTGCGTGCCAGATCGGATTCCAGGGCGGTGTGGGTCACCACGATCAGGCGGGCGTTCTCGCCGGCCTCCTCCTGGCGGACGGTACGCAGGGAGATGCCCTCAGCGGAGAAGCGGCTGGCGATCTCGGCCAGCACACCGGTGCGGTCGATGACCTCCATGTCGATGTGGTAGCGGGTGGGCACCTCACCGAAGTCGGCGATCGGCAGGTTCGCGTAGGTGGAGTCACCGGGGGCACGGCCACCGTGGACCTTGTTGCGGGCCGCGCCGACGATATCGCCCAGCACAGCGGAGGCGGTGGGGTTACCACCGGCACCGTTGCCGTAGAACATCAGACGACCGGCAGCCTCAGCCTCGACGAAAATGGCGTTGAAGGACTTGCTGACGGAGGCCAGGGGATGCTCCCGGGGAATCAAGGTGGGGTGGACACGGGCAGAGATGGACTTCTTCCCCTCGGCATCGGTGAGCTTCTCGCAGATGGCGAGCAGCTTGATGGTGTAACCGGCCTTCTTGGCGGCCTCGATGTCCTGAGAGGTGATGTTGGTGATGCCCTCGCAGTAGACGTCATCGGCGGTGACGCGGGTGTGGAAGGCGAGGGAGGCGAGGATGGCGGCCTTGGAGGCGGCGTCATAGCCCTCGACATCGGCGGTCGGGTCAGCCTCGGCATAACCGAGCGCGGTGGCCTCGGCCAGCATGTCATCGTAGTTGGCACCGGTGGAGTCCATGGCGTCCAGGATGAAGTTGGTGGTGCCGTTGACGATGCCGGAGACGGACTCGATCTGGTCACCGGCGAGGGAACGACGCAGCGGGCCGACCACCGGGATGGCGGCGGCGACGGCGGCCTCGAAGTAGAGGTCGACATTCGCCGCATCGGCAGCCTCTGAGAGTTCTGCGGCGTGCGCAGCCACCAGAGCCTTGTTGGCGGTGATCACGGACTTGCCAGCCTTCAGCGCAGCCAGGACCAGCTTGCGGGGGTAGTCGATGCCGCCGATGACCTCGACGACCAGGTCGACGTCATCGCGTTCGATCAGCGACATGGCGTCATCGGTGAGCAGATCCTCGGCCAGGGTGCCACGGTGCTTCTCCTTGTCGGAGACGGCGACCCCCTTGAGCTCCAGGGGTCCCCCGATACGCTGCGTGAAATCCTCGGAGTACTCGTGCATCAGGCGCACGACCTCCCGGCCTACGGTGCCGTGGCCCAGAATGGCGATACCGACGGGCTCTCCCACGCCCTTGCCGGGGTTGTATGTGCGCTGAGCTGTCGTGGTCATATCTCTCCAGGGTCGGGGTCAATCAAGCATTTTCGCCCGCCGAAGGATACGACGGGCACATTTCCGGCGATTCTAACTGGTATTTCTCAGTCCCACCGGACCGGGCACAGGGATCACACCCGGGGGGGGTGCGACTTCCAGGCGTCACACCGCACCCGGACAAGTATAGACAAAGCTGTCTTATTTGTCTTTGTTCAGGGCCGGGAATTATTCATCCGACTCCCGGCACGGAGCTCTCATTCGCAATATCCACCCGGCGGATCTCCTCACCTTTCCGGGGGGTGATCAAAATGGTGGCGAAGTGGGCGCGGCCCACCGGGAAGAGCCGGACCGTCAACTCCCTGAAATCCTCGTTTTCGAGCAGCTCGATCAGATGTTCATGCAGCTTGCGCAGCGGCAGACGGTCTTCTTCTCCTGGCGGGGTGCCCGGTTCGGAACGGTCATCGAGAATCTGCACTCCCCTTCCAGCGGCCCGGGCATCCCAGACTGCCCGGTTCAATTCCGCGGAGACGAAGGCCGGGGAACGGATCGCGTCCCGCAGTTTCAGTTCCAGCAGGTGCGCATTGATGCGGCGGATATCCGCGGGGAAACGGGGTTCCAAGATGGCTGAGACCTGCCGGCTGATCCAGGTGGAGGTGTCGCTGAGAAATCGACGCTGCCCGGCGACCACCTCCATCGAGATGACCTCATCCTGGCTGGCGGCCAACGCCAGCGGCAGCGCCCGGGCGGTCATCTTGATGACGGCGGGAATCAAGGTGGCCGGCAGGAGAACCGCACTGGACAATGCGATCACCGAGGCCAGCTCCGCCACTTCCGTGAAATAACGCTGGGAGAGCAACTCGCTGATGATCAGGCCAGTTCCCCAGGTTCCCCAGGCCACCCATCCCCGGTCCCGGAGCGCCAGATAGGAGCACAACAGGATGAACACCCAGGGGTACCAGGCACGTGGCCACAGGGGGGCGGCGCCCGCCAAATCCAATCTGGCCACCGTGAAGAAGACCAACGCGGCAACCGCCGCCACCAGAGTAGAGCTGAGCGGCAACCGGAGCTGATCTCCCTGGACACACATCAGCAGTGCAATCAGGACAAGCGCCAATGAGAATATCCACAGCCAGGGACTGTGGTGGGCGTTGTTCAGACTCATGGCGGAGAACACCCCCCAGGCGATCAGGACATTGCGGGGCCGGAAGACCCGGCCCATGCCCACCAGGTCATAGGCGGTGGGCACCTCAACATCGGAGGAGGTGCCCACCGGCCCGTCCCGGTGCCAGGACAGGATGATTTCAGTGCCCTCCCCCGGCGCGGTGTGCAGCTCCAGGTCGCATCCGTCCACAGCGTGCATCCTGCCGGCGATCGCCACCCGGAGCCCGGCCCTGCTGGCGGGAATCTTCTCCGGGTCAAAACCTGGCCCCTCATCCCGGATGCGCACCTTGAGACCGATGCATTCCTCCCCGTCCAGCTCGACATCGATCTCGGCATAGGCAGGTGCCCCGGTCGCGTGGCGGAGGGTGTTGTGGGCGGCCTCGAGCGCGGCGTCGCCAAGCACGGCGGAAATATCCGCCGGGATGGTCACCGACTCCGGTAGCTTCCCAGGTGCGTGGATCTGGAGATTCGGGGCGAGTTCCCGGAGTTGCCAGATCAGCTCTTCGACCACCTCCTGTGCACTGAGCTGGACGGATCCGGCAGCAGTGTCGGTTTCGAAGGTGCGGAAGCCTAAGGCACTGATCTCTGGTTTGCGCACCCCGCGGCGGATGGCGTCGAGGGTGTTCATCACATTGTCATGGAGATAACCCAGGAAGCGGGTCTCCAGCTCCCTGAGGGCCTTGGTCCGGGCCAGCCGACTGGCCGTGATGTGGGCCTGGGTCGCCAGGTCATCCAGCAGCCTGGCCACCCTGTGCCCGGATTGCAGGAACAGCAGGAAAGGCAGCATGACCAGAACCGAATGAGCGATCTCCAGGGCCATGTTGAATCCGAGCGGGGAACCCTGATTCACCGCGGCCGCGGCAGCCACTCCAACCAACGCCATGCCCAGGGCCCACGGCGAGGGCAGCACCGTGACCATCAGAGCTACCGGAAGGCCGGTGAAATCCCCCAGATACATCTCTTTCAGCGGTGAGTCTCCAGTGACCAGCATCAGACTGACATGCACCAGGAGTATCGCGACGAAGATGCCCCCGGCGGTCAGCATGGACCAGAAGTAGAAGCGTTTCCGGTGAATGAAACCGGCGTAGATAACCACCACCGCCAGGCTGATCAGAAGCAGCCACACGCTGGATATCAGAGGGTCGGCGGGAAACCGGGAACCCTCGACCAATTCGCGACGTCCATAAACGCCCAGCAGCATATAAGCGAGCCAGGGCAGTCCTGCGCCGAGGGAGACCATCCGCAGCAGACTCAGGGAGACCGTCCGAGAACGGAGATAACCCTGCTCCGCACCCTCCGAAAGTCGTCCCGGCTCCCGGAGTGGGGCTGGTTCGTGGAAGTCCGCCGGCAGTTCGGCGCTCGCGGTGGCATGGGGCCGCAGATGAGTAGACTCCGGCATCACATGTCCCTGGGCCCGGGCAGGAAGCCATCCTCCTGAGCTCGACGATAAAGATCAATCTTGCTCTGGATCGGGCGTCCAGCCAGGGCATATTTGGTGCGGATGCGGCTGAGGTAATCCTGCACGGTCTCCGCGGAAAGCCCGGTGATGGAGGCGACCCGCTTGGCGGACTCTCCGATGGCGTAGAGTTCGAGCACCTCCCGCTGTCGCGGGGAGAGTTGCACCGCGTTGAGCAGTGGATCAGAGTCGATGATCCCCGCCCAGTTGGCATTGGCCACGGTTTTCCCTTCAGCCGCCTCACGGATTGCGGTGACCAGGGTGTCGGTGTCCGCAGACTTGTCCACCACTCCCGATACCCCGGCTTTCAGGGCCCGGCGCACCAGAAAGGGACTCTCCAAAGAGCTGTAGACCAGCACATGTGCCCCCGCAGTCATGAGCGACCTGGCGTTGTTGAAGGGGTCACTGCCACCAGTGAGCCGTAGATCGAGCAGGGCCACGTCAATGTCGGTGGGAATTCTCCGGCAGATCCGGTCAAGGGCCTCATCGACGGTGTGAACCATTGCGACGACTTCGCAATCCGGGGTATCCCCCAGCACATGGCTGACGCCGGCAAGCGCCGCAGCATGGTCATCAATGGCCACCACTTTGATTGTCATAACCTTAAAGTAGCAGGGAATTAAGGGAAATAGGCAAGAATCTTCCAATATTCTTATTTAAGGGTATTAATGATAATCTCTACGGAAATTTTGCATTTGCTCTCGTCAATGGGATCCGTGATGTTCACTAAGCGCCCACCAGGGCCCTGATATCACGTTCGGAGAACCCTAACTGAGGAGCCATATTGCATTTACTGATAATTATATGAGAAATGAGAATAGGGGAAGTGATCCGCCTTGGTTCACCAGGAAACTGGGGTGCGTGAAGTCTCCCCCGAAGTTTCCCATGGTTAATTTTTATCCGCTTCGAACTGCTCGCACTCCGTTGAGGGGGAAAGATTCCCCTCTTCCCCCTCGAAGTGGGCATCCACCTCACTCAGCGACATTCCCGGGGTGATCTGGATCCGCTTCACATCCGGTTCCCCGTCATCTCCCCAGAATTCCGCCAGAATGGTGGCATAGATGCTGCGGCCGACGGGAAGCATACGGGCGGTGACCCGGATATCAGCCACCCACAGCATCCGCTGCAGAGCATGATGGGTGGCCGCATGGGTCAGGGGTTGTGGATCGGGGTCCACCCCGTGGGCATCACTGCGGTCATCACTGAGTTTGACGGTCACCCCACGGCGCCGAGCCTGCCAGACCTGGCGGTTGGTTTCCCGCTCATCGAAACCCGGGGAACGGATCGCATCACGCAGCCGCAGCTCCAACAGGCTTGCGCTGAAGATTCGCCGTGGTTCAGACAGGGCCGGATCCAGCACTGCACTGAGTTGTCTTTCCAGCCAGGCGGCGGAGTCGGTGAGGTAGCTACGCCTGGTGGCAGCCACCACCAGGTCAGTTTCCTTCGCTGAATCCCCCAGCATCACCGCGGATAAGCTCTTCAGGATCCAACGGACCGCCAGGGGTGCCAGGGTGCCGGGGATCAGCAGGTGGAGCAGACCAGTCATCTTCTCCGGACTGAGGTATTCGAGGACGAAGAGGTCCTGTTCAATCCAGTGGATGGCGAAGAACCCACCCACGTTCAGGATCCAGGCGAAGATGATCCGGCCCCGGATCGCCAGTAGCAGGCACATCAGGGTGAGTACGAGGGGATACCATACCGGTGGCCAGAGCCCATTCTCCCCCAGCGGTTCCCGGGCAGCCACCAGCAGGAATAGACAGATACAGACCACCACCATCAGGGTGGTGCCCCGGGGAAGCTTGCTCTCCTTGCCCCGCATCAGCCCCACCATCGCCAGCAGCAACAGGAACATGGCCACAGCGAACTCGAACCCGTTTCCCCCATGTTGGTGGCCCAGCCCCATGAGGCCGCAGACCAGGAAGACGAAGACCGCAAATATGGGGTTGTAGATACGGCCCGGATCAAAGATATTGCGGATACTCCGCGGCTGCTCCCCCGGGAGTCCCTGAGTCATCTGCTGTTTCGGTTCCCGCCACTTCAACCGGACCCGGGTTCCCTTTCCCGGTGTGGAATCCACCCTGGCGGAAAGCCCCGGCATGGAACTCATGCGACCGAGGATGGAGACCCGGACCCCGGCGCGTTCCGCCGGGATCTGCTCAACCCGGAATCCCGGCCCTTCATCCACCAGGGTCGCGGTGAAGCCCGTGCAATCATCATCGTCCCCCACGAGGAAGGAGATCTCCACGTGACGATCACTTCCCGCCGCATGCTTCATGCTGTTGTCCAGGGCTTCCAGGGCAGCATCGGAGATCAGGTTCATGACATCCGCCGGAACACCCCCGGAGCTGGGAAACTCTGTCGGATGATCCACCCGCAGCTCCGGATCCTGACGGTGCAATGTGTCAATCAGCTCCAGGACCGCCCGCTCGGGCCGCATCTTCAGGGAGCCACCCACCTCCAGCATGTCGGAGGGAAGGTACACCGGCAGTGGCTCCGGGGCGATCAATCCCCGTCGTACCCCATCCAGGTGGTGTAGCACCTGGTCATGCATGTACCCCAGGAAGCGGGTCTCCGCCTCCAACAGGGAGCGTGAACGTGCCAGTCTCAGGTCAGCGGCATGTCTTCGGCTGGCCTCCTGATCGATCTCCTCACAGACCCGCAACGTTGAGATCAGCAGCAGCATGAAGGGCAGGACGACGAGAAAGGCCCAGGCTGCCTCCACCAGATTGGCCATGGTCAACGGCCATCCCTGATGGGTGGCACTGACCACCGCCATCATGATGAAGGCCAGGGGGAAGCCGATCTTCCGGGGTGCCGAGAGTATCAGCAGCACCGCCGGATAGCCGGCGAAGTCCGAGAGGTGCAGATCCCCCAGTGGGGAGGAACCGTTGAGCAGGCCAATCACCTGGTAGGTCAGGGCGGAGATGTAGATTCCCGCGGTGAGCCGAAAGGTGAGCAGGTACCATTCCCACTGGTGCCGGAACCCTGCGACTATGACCGAGAGTGCGGACATCGCCAAGAGAATCTCGACCCAGACATCGATCCGGTTGAATTGCCAGCTGCCCGGGTTCATTGTCTGATCCCAGCGCCCCCGCAGCAGGATGACGCCGAAGAACAGGCCGAAACCGCAGACGAAGGCCACCATCCGCATCAGATTCTGGATGGCGCTCCGACTGCGCCAATAACGCTTTTCGACGCCCTCGGCGAGAACACCGGGGCGTCGTAGCGGGGCAGGTTCAAAGAACCAGCCGGGTAGTGTCATGATTCAAAGGGACCCGGTAGGAACCCATCCTCCTGTGCACGTTGGTAGAGCTCCACCTTACTCACAGCGGGACGCCCTGCGAGGGAGTACTTGACCCGGATCCGGCCCAGATAATCCTGGACCGTCTCCTGGGCCAGGCCGGTGATGGTGGCTACCCGCTTGGCGGACTCCCCCATCGCATAAAGTTCGAGGACCTCACGCTGTCGGGGCGAAAGATCCACGGCGTTGAAGAGCGGATCAGCATCAATGATGCCCGCCCATTCAGCGGTGGCGTAGGTTCCGCCCTTTGCCACCACCTCAAGGGCGCGCCGTAGGATCTGCGGCTCCACGGACTTCTCCAGGATTCCGGCGACGCCGGCGCTCATCGCACGGCGGACGAGGAAGGGGCTTTCCAGGGAGCTGTAGATCAGCACCTCCACCCCGGTTGCCACCAGTGCCTGGACATTGTCATAGGGATCGCTGTCCGGACCCAGCCTCAGGTCCAGCAGCACAACATCTATTTCGGGTTGGTCGGGATCGTTGATCTGATCCAGTGCCTCGGCCAGGGTGTAATGGCCGCCGACGAACTCAAAGCCCTCGGCTGCGGCAAGGATCGAACGAACCCCCAACAGGGTTACCTGGTGATCATCAATTGCAAGGACTCTTATTGTCATGTTTTAGTAATCTATCATCAAGGAATAGGGCATCTCTCATGTTAGACCCCTGGGGATTTTTTAGAATGCCCCTAAATGTCGGGGCCCACACCACCTCCACCTCCTGCCCCCACTTTGCGGGTCACACTAAAATGTGGCTATTGCGAGACTCCTTTGTTATATATCTTTGTCCTTGGAATGGCATCGGTTTTCGGTGTCCACAAGGTTTTCCAAGACAGGTGACAAAGGTATTTCTCTGATGAAGGTGAATGAGCTCCGGAAGTCCCGCCCCCGCCCCAGGGTGCTCGCACTCACATTGAGCGGCATTACCCTGGCAGGGGTCACCCTTTTCATGGCACCCACCGCTTCCGCCATCTCCGTCTCAGTGAAGGGCGAAAAATGTTCCTTCGAGGTCAGTGAGACAGATATCCGCGCCACGCTGGATGCTGAGGAGGAACTCCAGGAGGCGGTGCACCAGCGTCTGATCCGGGAAAACCCTGATCTGGAAATGAAATTCAAGGACCTGCACCAATGGGCCACCTCCCACCCGGACCGGGTCCCGTTGATTCCCAACAAGGGTTATGTTGCCCGAGCTTATGACCACATCAATGAGCGCGGTATGGCCACCGGTTTCCATGATGGGGAGCTCCCCGAAACCGTCATCAATCTCGCTTCCCTTCCCGCCGCCCACCGGGACCACAGCCTGCGCTATAAAACCGCCACCCTGGTGTCCCAGGATGAATGGGATCGTTCCAACACCCGACTCTTCCTGAACTTCCAACCCCTGGTGGAAGATGATCTGGATGCTTATTGGCCCGCCCGGATCCCCGGCGCCTCGGAAGGCCTGCTGGACCTGCAGATCCAGGCGGCCAAGGACATTGACTACCTGGATCACATTATCTCCGTCAACGCCGCCTATCATGCCTGCGCCGAGGGATATTCCGGGAAATTCCCCCTCCTTGCCCCGGGTGAGGGTGACACCACGCCGAAGCACAAGGTCATTCAGGACACCACCTCCACCGAAGAGGTCCTGGCCGCTGCTCCACGTGAGTTGAATTATGCCGATACCGTGGAGGAAACTCAGCTCGCTGAGAGCAGCCAGCCCGGGCAGGCCACGGGATCCCTGATCACGCTGGCCATTGCCATCCTGGTGGGGATGCTGGTGGTACTTCTCCCCTATCGCAGCCTGCCCTGAGACCGGCCCGGTCCCCCGCATGCACGGGGTAAATAGAGGTGGCAGTCAAGCTCTTCAACAGCTTGACTGCCACCTCTTTTTCCTATTGTCTCCGCTTGAGTGTGGGAAGCAAAGAACGACCCCGTACCCCATCCCTGGGGCCCCGGGGCCGTTAATCGGCGGCCCCTCCCAGGGGCGGGAACCAAACCGTCTAGACCTCCAGCGCCAGCAGATCCTCGAGGGTTTCGCGACGCAGCATGGGCTTGATCTGACCAGCCCGGACCGCGACCACGGCGGGGCGGGTGAACTGGTTGTAGCGGGAGCTCATGGCGTAGCAGTAGGCTCCGGTCGCAGCCAGGGCGAGCAGATCGCCGGTGCGGATATCCGCAGGGTACTGCTCATCGTTGATGAGGATGTCACCGGATTCGCAGTGTGAGCCCACCACTCGGGAGGCGGTGGATTCCCCGTCGACGAAGCGGGAGACCACCCGGGCATCATATTCGGAGCCGTAGAGGGCGGGGCGGATATTGTCCGACATGCCGCCGTCGACGGAGATGTAGCGGCGGGTCTTGTCATCGTCGACGTGAACGTCCTTGATGGTGCCGACCTCGTAGACGGTGACTGTGGAGGGGCCGGCGATGGCACGGCCGGGCTCCACCATCAGCTGCGGGGTGTCGATGCCCAGGGAGGCGGCATGCTCAGAGACCTTGGCGATCAGGTCCTGGGCCACGGCAGCCACGTTGAGGGGTTCCTCAGCTGCGGTGTAGGCGATGCCATAGCCCCCGCCGAGGTCGAGGATGCTGAGGCTCTCCGCGTCGAGCTCCGCATGGATGCGGGAGACCAGGCCGAGTACGCGCTCCGCCGCCAGGGAGAAACCATCGGCGTCGAAGACCTGGGAGCCCACGTGGCAGTGCAGGCCCACCAGCTTCAGGTTCTCCGCGTTGATGGCTGCCCGGGCCGCACCGAAGGCGGAGCCGGAGGCCAGGGAGAAACCGAACTTCTGGTCCTCGTGGCTGGTGGCGATGAACTCATGGGTGTGGGCTTCAATGCCCGGCTTGACCCGGATCAGCACCTCCTGGACCTTGCCTTCGCGGGCGGCGATGAGATCCAGCAGTTCCAGCTCCTGCTCGGAGTCGAGCACGATATGCGAGACCCCTTCCCGGACGCAGGTGCGCAGGAAGTCGGCGCTCTTGTTGTTGCCGTGGGCGGTGATCCGTCCCGCCGGGAAGTCGGCGGCCAGGGCGATACTGAGCTCACCGATGGAGGCGACGTCGAGGTTGAGTCCCTCTTCATCGACCCAGCGGGCGATGGTCTTGCTCAGGAATGCCTTGGAGGCGTAGTGGACGTTGTCCCCACCGCCGAAGGCCTTGGCCATGTCCTGACAGCGGGAGCGGAAGTCATCTTCGTCGACGACGAACACGGGGGTGCCGTATTCCTCGGCGATCTCGGGTAGCGGCACGCCGGCGATGGTGATCACACCATCTTCTTGACGGGCGGTATTGCGCGGCCAGACGTGGGCCGGGACCTCATTGAAATTTTCTGCGGAGGTCATCTACATCCTCTCGGGGGCGGTGACTCCAACCAGCCGCAGGGCGTTGGCCAGGGTCTGACGGGTGGCGGCGGCGAGGGCGAGGCGTGCCGAATGGATCGGCGCGGTCTCTTCCTCACCCTTGGGCAGGATCTGACAGTTGTCGTAGAAGCGGTGGAATACACCGGCCAGTTCTTCAGCGTACCGGGCCACGCGGTGCGGTTCCCGTAATTCAGCTGCGGACTTGATCACCGCGGGGAATTCACCGAGGGTACGGATCAGCTCCCCCTCCCTTTCGTGGGTGAGGAGGGAAAGATCCGGGTTCTCATGGGTGACCCCGAGCTCAGCGGCCTTGCGCGCAATGGAACAGAGGCGGGCATGGCCGTACTGGACGTAGTACACCGGGTTGTCGGAGGACTGGGAGGCCCAGAGGGCGAGGTCGATGTCCAGGGAGGAGTCGACGGAGGAACGGATCAGGGAGTAGCGGGCGGCGTCGATGCCGATCGCCTCAACCAGATCGTCCAGGGTGATGACGGTGCCGGCCCGCTTGGACATGCGTACCGCCTGACCCTCGCGGAGCAGGTTGACCATCTGGCCGATGAGCACCTCAACCCGCTCCGGGTCATAGCCCAGGGCCCCGGCGGCGGCCTTGAGGCGGGAGATGTAACCGTGGTGGTCAGCACCGAGCATGTAGATGCACAGGTCATGACCACGTTCGATCTTGTCCACCACATAGGCGATGTCACCGGCGATGTAGGCGGCATTGCCATCCGACTTGATGACCACACGGTCCTTGTCATCACCGAAGTTGGAGCTGCGCAGCCACCAGGCACCCTCATTCTCGTAGAGGTTGCCGTTGTCCTTCAGGGTCTGGATGGCCCGGTCGACGGCACCACTCTCGAAGAGGGAGTTCTCGTGGAAGTAGACGTCGAACTCGGTGCCGAACTCCTTGAGGGATTCCCGGATGTGCTCGAACATCATCGCCACACCGGTGGCACGGAAGATCTCCTGCATCTCAGCCGGTTCCTGCTCCAGCAGGCCGGGGTGCTTTGCGACGACCTCGGCGGCGATGTCGGCGATATAGCCACCGCCATAACCGTCCTCCGGGGTGGGCTCATTCTTGGCGGCGGCCACCAGGGAGCGGGCGAAGCGGTCGATCTGCTCGCCGTGGTCATTGAAGTAGTACTCGCGGGTGACTTCCGCACCACTGGCGGTGAGCACACGACCCAGGGAATCACCGACGGCTGCCCAACGGGTACCACCGAGGTGGATCGGGCCGGTGGGGTTCGCGGAGACGAACTCCAGGTTGATCCGGGTGCCGGCGTAGATGTCGGAGTTGCCGAAGCTCTCCCCCGCCGCCAGGATGCGGGCCACGATTTCACCCTGTGCGGCGGCGGCGAGACGGATATTCAGGAAACCGGGGCCGGCGATCTCGGCGACCTCGACGGCCTCGGAGCGGCCCAGGGCGTCGGCAAGCCAGGTGGCCACCTCGCGGGGGTTCTGTCCGACCTTCTTCGCGACCTGCAGTGCCAGGTTCGTGGCGTAGTCACCATGCTCCGGGTTGCGGGGACGCTCAACCGTGACCTGCTCCGGGATGGCGGAGGTGTCCAGGTCATGTTCAGCGAAAACTGCGCGGGCGGTCTCCTTGATCAGGGAGGATAAATCTGCAGGTGTCATGGGGGAAAAGTTTAGCCGAGGTAGTCCCAATCGGCTGAACCGGGCGGGGGGTACCCCGGATCTCCCAGCCAATTTTCCGGCGCATCACCCGCACATAAGGGTGTGGTTTCCCGGCAACCAGGGAAAATCCCGGATAGCATGCACATCAGCTTCTGGATCAGCCTAGCCCCGAAACGGAAAGACCACGGTTCCATGTCATTGAAGAAAACAGTCCTGGCCACCTTGACGGCGGTGGTGACCGGTGTCAGCGCACTGGGTGTGGCCACCACCGTCGCCCATGCGCAGAGCGCCCCCCAGATCACCTGGGAGGACTGCCCCGTCCAGGTCGATGAACCCAACGCGCAGTGTGGTCGGGTGGAGGTCCCGATGTACCACTCCGATCCAGGGGGCGAGAAGATCAGCGTCGGCTTCGTCAAGGTTCCGGCGGAAGGCCAGAGCCGGGGAGCCCTCTTCGGCAACCCCGGTGGCCCCGGTGGTGACGGCTACTCCTACTTCGGCGCCGCCAATGCCGGTTTCGACTGGCCCCAGGAAATCCGCAATGAGTGGGACCGCGTGGCGGTGCAGCCCCGTGGTCTGGCCGGCTCCACCCCGGTCAACTGCCCCGAGCCCACCAATATTGACCCGGTCTCCCTCTATACCCGGAGCGGTGCGGTGATCCGGGATGCCTGCGAGGCCGGCACCCCGGGCTACACCGCCTCCATCACCACCGAGAACACCGCCGAAGACTGGGAGTGGGTGCGCCGTGCCCTGGGGGAGGAGAAGATCTCCATCATGGGTCTTTCCTACGGCACCTTCCTGGGTTCCATGTACGCCACCAAGTACCCGGAGCACACCGACAAGGTGGTCCTGGATTCCGGCATGAACCCCGACCATGCCTGGTCCGGGGTGCTGGACAGCCAGAAACAGGGTTATATCTCCGCCCTGCACGATTTCTTCGGTTGGGTGGCCGATAATAACGAGACCTATGGGCTGGGTGACACTCCGCTGGCCGCCTACCAGGCCTGGTCCAACACGATCGTCGCCGAGACGGGCACCAACCCCACCGTCGCCCCGCCGCCCGCCCAGGTCGGGGATGTCCCGCCGGCACTGCTCTCCTCCGGCCAGGCCGGTGCCGATGTCCTGACCGCCACCGCCCCGGCACAGGTCCAGCTGCAGAACCTCTTCAACATGGCGACCCGCCCCGGTTCCAACCAGGCCACCTCCCCCACTCTTTCGCTGACCCGCCAGCTGATCCCGAGCCCCGCCGACTGGCCCTACCTGGCTTCGGTGATCAACGGTTCCGAGCCGATCCCCTCCATGGAGTACACCGAGGAGATGATGGAGCTGGCCACCACCTCCCTGATGATGCAGTCCCTGCAGCTGTGCAACGAGAACCAGGTGGCCGCCGACCCGCTGGATATCCCGGAGTATGTGTGGTCAAACTATGTGGTCGGGGACATCTTCACCGCCCCGCCGCTGGCCTTCAGTTCCGGGGCCGCCTGCTCGGGCGCGGGCCCGGTGACCACCCCGCCCACCCTCAACGGTGCGGGCCTGGAACACCGCCCCCTGCAGATCCAGTCCACCGGTGATCCGCAGACCCCCTTCCAGCACTCCGGCCGCATGCATGAGCTGATGGGCACCCATTTCGTCACTGTCCACGGCCCCGGCCACGGTCATGTCGGCCTGGGCAATGAGGCCGTCGACCAGGCCGTGGTGGAGTACCTGCGCAGCGGAAGCGCCGAGGTCACCGACCTGCCGGGTCTGCGCTAACCCGGAATCTGACCCCCACGTTTAGGTCACACATCACGGTGCTGATAACATGTCCAGTGTTGTCACGCACACCGTGATGGCGGGTCTCCGTAGCTCAGTGGATAGAGCATTGGTTTCCGGTACCAAAGGTCGCACGTTCGAATCGTGTCGGGGACACCACCGAAACAAACCCGGCCCAGATAACTTCCCTGGAAGTTATCTGGGCCGGGTTTTTCTGTACCGCTACTGCGGAGGTACCAGGCAGGTTAGCGGCCCATCATGGCCATCACTATCCAGACCCCCAGGTAGATCAGGAGCTGCGGGCCGGGCAACACGAAGCTGGCGATGAAGAGAACGCGGACCAGGGTGGGGTTCCAGTCGTAGGTCTGCGCAATTCCGCCGAGCACGCCACCCAGCCACTTATCGGTGGTGGATCGTTCGAGGCGGCGTTGGTGGAAGGGGACGGTGTTGGTGCTCATGGGATATTTTCCTCTCGTGGCTGACTGGGTATAAGTCTTCCCGAGTTGAACCTGGAACACATCAGGATGCACCCTGATTTCTCCCCTGACTTTCCACCCCGACAGTCCCCTGACGCCCCCTGGCACACCCTGAAGAAGGGTGGTTCCCAGCTCAGTTCCTAGGCCGGTTCCTCTGCCTCAAAACCCGCGGCGCCGGGAACACTCTGCACGGCCATCAGGGTCTCGAGGAAACTGCCGATCACGTCGGCCTGCTCCTGGGTGAGGTGGTCGAAGATGAGGCGGCGCACACTTTCCACATGATCAGGGGCGGCCCGCTCCAGCCGGCGGGCCCCCTCCTCGGTGAGCACCACGATCACGCCGCGGGCATCGCCCTCGCAGGACTCCTTGCTCACCAGACCGCGTTTCTCCATGCGGGTGATCTGGTGGGAGGTGCGACTGCGGTCCCAGTCAAGGACGGTGCAGAGATCCCGCAACCGCAGTCCCGGGGCCTTGGCCTCAGAAAGGGACACCAGTACCGAGAACTCAGAGGTGGAGAGGTCATTTCCTGCCTGAAGGGTTTCATCGAGGCAGCGGTCCATCTTCCGGGAGGCGGCGAGCATCAGCCGCCAGAGTGCCTGTTCTTCGTCATTGAGCCATCTCGGAGTTGTCATGGCCCAACCATATCCAAGAAGAGCTGGTTTCCCTAAATATTCGGTGACACGTCAACCACTACCTTTCCTGCAGCTCAACGCGTCAGAGCATTCTGGAGCCCGATTTATATTCACCTCATGAGCTGCAATTTTGCTTGAAAAGTCAACTAATTTCCCCAAATCATGTTGACGTGTCATCAATGTCATGTATGATTGTGGTCAGTGCCGCAGAGATGCGGGACAGACACCAAAGACAAACTTTTATAAGGAGCACTACATGTCCAACCTGAACGGTACCTACGTCCTCGACCAGTCGCACACCAACATCAACTGGGTTGCTCGCCACGCCATGGTCACCAAGGTCCGCGGCACCTTCAAGGACTTCGAGGGTTCCTTCACCATCGACTCCGAGAACCCGGAGAACAGCTCCGCTTCCGTGGTCATCAAGGCTGCCTCCACCGACTCCGGCAACGCTGACCGCGACGCCCACACCCTGGGCGAGGACTTCTTCGACGTCGAAAAGTTCCCGGAAATCACCTTCCAGGCCACCTCCTTCACCATCGCCAACGATCACGAGGGCACCGTCACCGGCGACCTGACCATCAAGGGCATCACCAAGTCCGTCACCCTCGATGTTGAGGTTGACGGTGTCGAGGAGGATCCCTTCGGCAACACCCGCATCGGTTTCGAGGCCAAGACCAAGATCAACCGTAAGGACTTCGGCGTTGATTTCCAGGCTCCCCTGAAGTCCGGCGGCATGCTGGTCTCCGAGGACGTCCGCATCGAGGTTGAGGCTTCCGCCATCAAGCAGGCCTAAGCCTCCCCGGAGCTTCACGACGGCCCAGGGCACCCACTACGGAGGGTGCCCTGGGCCGTTTCCCATTTCCCGCCCAGCCCAGGCACCCCATGGGAAAGCTACTCCACCAGTGAGAACCGGGACTTGAGTTCCTCGATGCGGTACTCCCGCTTCCCGGTAACCGACTCATAGCGCTGCGGCATACAAGTCAGCACGAACACCTGGGTGCTGCGGCCGGCCTGGCTGAAGAGTGCGGCCATCCGGTCCAACCGGCCCGGGTCGGTGGAGCCGAGTGCATCATCGACGAACACCGGGGTACCACCCTCCTGCTCCCCCACCAACCGGGCGATGGCGAAGCGGGTGAGAATGGCCAGCTGCTCCTTCGCTCCCCCCGACAAAGCCTCCAGGGGAACCGCCTTTTCCCCGATGCTGCGGGAGGTGACCTGAAGTTTCTCATCCAGGGCGAACTGCACCTCAGGTCCGAATACGGCGCGTGCCAGAATGGTCAGCTGTTCCGCGAAAGGCTCGGCATAACGTGCCTGGGCCTTGGCCTGATGACGTTCCAGCACCTCCTTGAGCAGTTCCGCCGCCCGGGCACGGCGCTCCACCGATTCCAGGGTTCGCCGGGTGGCGGTGGCCGCCGACTCCGCCTGCTCCAATCGCTCATCAGCACCGGTGGCCTGTTCGATATAGCCCGACAATCTGGCCAGTTCCTCAGTGGACCTGGCCAGGGTGTCCTCCAGCGCCGACACCTTAGCCTTGGCACCTTCACAGAGCTGGACGGCCAGATCCGGATCCGCCACCAGCAGTTCCTGCTCGGCCGTCTCCTTGAGTTCAGCCACTTCGGCCCGTTTCCGCTCAGTCTCGGCCAGCGCCCCCGCCAGTTCCGCCTCGGGCTGGCGCTCCTCGGCCTCGGCCAGTTCCTTCTCCTTGCGTTCCAGACCTTCCCGGGCGATGTCGATCTCGGCCTGCAGCAGGTTCAGGGCATGGTGTCGCTTACGCTCCCGGTGGGGCTCGATCCGGGAATCAACGAGCCGAAGTTCCCGGCTTGCCTCCCCCAGCACCTCTTCCGCAGCTGCAACGGCGGTGGTGGCGGCGGTGACATCACGGTCGGGAAGTTCCACCTCTGCCAGTGCCAGCTGGAGGCTCTCCAATTCGCGGCGCAGCTGATCCGGTTCCTGTTGCTTGAGCAGACCGGCGCGTTCCCGTTCCAGGGAGGCGGTGGTGTCGGCCGCCCGGCGCGAATCCTCATGGCGGCGGCGTACTTCAGCCACCTCCTCACAGTCCACTTCGGCGAGCAGTTGTTTCAGTCTGCGCGCAGCAGCTTCGACGCTGTCCGCCCCGGAGTCGGCACCAGGGGTGTATTCGGCTACCACTTCCCCGATGCGGAGGGTGGTGGCGGAACTGAGTTCCAGGATGCTGCCTGCCTCGTCGATGTCCAGCTCGCGGTCATCGACGGTGATGCGCACCCCCGCAGCGGAGCTCAGGTGCAGTTTGGCGGCCAGGGATTCCCGCAGTTTCTCCTGCACGGACAGATCGGTGGCAGCTTCTTCCACGGCTTTCAGCTGTGCCTCGCTGATCAGGGGTTCCTCCCCGACGTCCCTGAGCTCGGCATCAAGACCATCGACCGCAGCCAGTAGTTCCACGAGTTCGCGGCGGCGCTCTTCCCGGTTGAGCAGCTGCAGTTCTTCGCGGGCCTTTTTCAGGGCAGCGGTGGCTTCATCTTCGCTCCCCCGGGCCTGCCGGAGTTCTTCTTCGAGTGTCGCCAGGTTCTGGGTTTCCTGGGCGGCTTCCCGCGTGGCTGCTTCCAGGCCTGCGCTGCGTTGTTCATGGGACAGGCGCAGGGCGGCGACTTCTTCCCGCAGTGCCTGGCGGCGTTGTTGCTCCGCAGCGGCCCGGTCCACCTCCACCACGGCGCGTTCCAATTCCTCCCGCACCGCATCCACCCTGGCCTTGACCTGTTCGGCCTGGATTTTGCCGGTTTCCCGGGCACTCAGCTCAGCCCGGGCGGCGGGGAGGTCCCGGGTGGCGCGTTCCCGATCGGCACTGAGCCGGGCCACCCCATCGACATGGGTGGAAAGTGCCTGGACGGCGAGGCGCGCATCCCCAAGCTGGGTCTGGGCCTGGTCGGCGGCGGCACGGGCCCTGGCCAGCTCCCCGGACTCCTTGCCCTTGGGGGTGAAATAACGCAGGTATTCCGTGTTCACCCCCGTGGTCAACGCGGTGTCCTCCACCCCGGAGTTCTCGTTCTGCCCATCCAGTGCCTGCGCCAGGGAGGGGATGCCGACGGCCTGGATGCCGGCCGGCACCTCACCCTGCCGCATGAACAGGGTCTTGAGCAGCTGCTCATCGGTGTTGTCCTGCAGAATCTGAACCAGACGATCCTCCGCCTCATCACCGGTGAGGTTCGCCGGACGGGGGCTGAGGATGTCCAGGGTGGCGGACTTCTTACGATTGAACTGCTTGGTGATACGGAAGGTCACCTCACCGACACTGAGTTTGAGGGAGACCCGGGAGGGCACATCCTGGCCGACCGGCTGCACCGCCTTGACACCCTGGGCGGTGGAACGGTGCTTGACGTTCAACACCGTGTCGATGGCCTCCATGATGGTGGACTTGCCCTGCTCATTGTCACCGGCGATCACGATCACTCCGGTCGCCGGAATTTCAGCCAGCTCCAGGTGGCCGATACCGCGGAAATTATCGATCTCAAGTTCGTGGATACGCATGGCGGGTTCAGGACTCCTTGCTCAGACGGAACAGCAGGTTGAGGGCATCACGGGCAGCGGGTTCCTCACGACGCTGCACCAGCTCATCCAGGGCAGCTGCCGCATAACCCTGGATATCGAGTTCCACAATTTCCTCCGCGCCGGGTTCCAGCTGCAGATCCATGAGCCGGGTCCGCTCATAGAGCGCGGCGAAGGCGGGGCGCAGGTCCTCCAGCCCCGCTGACAGAAGGCGGTGATCACCAAGACCGAGGGTGCCGTGTAGGGCGTACTTGATCACGGTGGTGGCCTTGTCCGGGTAAGCCGCCAACCGGGTCAGGAACTCCTCGACATCCCCGGTGGAATACAGGTCAGCGTGCAGGGCATGGAAGGTCCACTGCCCCACCGCCACCTCCTCCACGGTGACGCTGCCCGGGTAAGCGGTGACCACCAGTACCTTGCCGGAGTTGACCTCACCCCCCTCCACCCCAGGTGTCAGATCATGGAAATCAGTGGTTTCCGGCGCCCCGGAGAACCATACCCGGCCGCTGTCCCCCACCGCCTGGGCGGAGTGGGTGTCCCCCAGGGCGAGGTAGTCGATGCTGCCGTCCGCCAGTCGAGACTCCACATAAGCCAGATCAATCAGATCCGGTGAGGCCTCCGAAGTACGGGAGAAGGCCTGGCCATGCCCCACCATGATGCGCACCCCCTCATAAGGTGCCAGGGGTTCCAATGCCTGGCGGACCAGATCAGTGGTGGCATAACGGCTCTTCAGGGGTGCACCCACCACTTCCACACCGGGGGACACCTCAACCGGCTCGGAATCCCCGAGCACATGCACCCCCGCAATATCCGCGGTGCGATAGAAAATACTGTCCGCCACCAGCGGATCGTGGTTACCGGGCAGAAGGTACACCGGCAGTGGCAGCTGACGCAACGCCTCCAGGGCACGGGACGTGGTCTGCGCACTCAGGGAGTTCTTCTCAAAGACATCCCCCGCCACCACGATGAAGGCACAGCCGTGCGCCAAAGCCACCTCACCGCAGCGGCTGATCGCCCGGATCCTGGCATCATTGAAACGGGCCTGGGCATCAGCATCCAGAAAGTGGCGGTCCATACCTATCTGCAGATCCGAGGTGTGCAGGAATTTCACCGGGGCAGCATCACTGAAACTCATGCCCCCAGTTCTATCAGCCACCCGGGACATCACACCCCCGAACCCCAGAAAACATCACCCATCAACGGGTCAGATGATCGTACATGTCCTCAATATCAGAGACCGCACGCAACTGATCCACCGCGGTATAGGACACCAGGCGCATCGCCCGGTGCAATGCATCCAGATCAGAATCCTCCAGGGCGGAGGCGGTCTTCGGTTCGGGAAGATCCGGCAGTTCCCGCCCCTCCCAGAAACTCTTGTCCGAAGTCACCGCCGCCTTGGCACCGATCAGCGCCGCAGCCTCGGACACCTGCTTCTCCAGCAGCACCAGATCCAGACCACGCAGCCGGAAGACCATCATCGGATCCGCATCCATCTTGGAGGCCGCCACCTCAGCCACCGCAACCGCATGCTTGCAGGCCTCCGCCGAATCCGGACAATCACAGTAGCAGCGGATCCGCTCCTCCTGCCCGAAGAGCAGCAGCTCCAGCAGCTCCTCGGCAATCTCCCCCTTAGTGGCCTTCTTCATCCCGTTGGGGGTGTCCGCCAACCCGGCGGAAATCTCCGCGACATCATCAGTACTGCGATAAGGCAACTGAAGAGTCACATTGAAGGGCTCATTCTGGGAACCCGCCACATTGGCGTGGATCCGGCCGGACTGAACCTCAATACCCAGCACATTGCCATTACGGGCATAACTCTGCCCCCGGCTGATCCGCCCACCATCGGACTGACTACGCACCTGGCTGAGCAACTTCGCCGCCGCCGAAGCCATCCCGAATTTCCGGATCAGACTGATCTCACTGACCGGAACGGCCGGCACCTCATCCACCCTGGTCTTACGACCGAAATTAGCGTAGATGACATTATCCATCTTGGGATGTTCACTCACTCTGAAGCCTCCCTCCCTCGGTAACTCATCAGCTCCGCCAACTCCTCCGGCTTGAGCTCGGTGATCCAGCCCTCGCCTTCACCAATCACAGCACCCGCCAAGTGCATCTTGCCATCCAGGATATCCTGGATCGACTCCTCCATGGTGCCCGCCGTGATCATCTTGAACACCTGCACATTCTTCTGCTGCCCGATCCGGAAAGCACGGTCCGTGGCCTGATTCTCCACCGCCGGATTCCACCAACGGTCCATGTGGACCACCTGGGAAGCAGCCGTCAGGTTCAGACCCGTACCACCGGCCTTCAACGAAAGAATCATCGCCGTCGGCCCATCATCGGACTGGAAACGCTCCACCATCGCATCACGCCCCGTCTTGCTCACCCCACCATGCAGGAAGGGAATGGACTCCCCTAGCCGATCACTGAGATAAGGGGCCAGCAGATCACCAAAGGCGCGGTACTGCGTGAAGATCAACATCTTCTCCCCCACCTCAATGGCATCATCAAGCAGCCGCACCAGCTCCTCCACCTTCCCGGAACGGTGACGCCCCCGGGCGGTGACAGCCGAACCATCCCCCAGATAATGCGCGGGGTGGTTACAGATCTGCTTGATACGTGTGATGGTGGCCAGCACCAGGCCGCGCCGGGCGATGCCCTCCCGCTGTTCCAGCTGCTGCTGCACATCGGCGACCAGCGCCTTGTAGAGGGCGGCCTGTTCGGAGGTCATGTTCACGGTGAGGATCTGCTCGGTCTTCTCCGGCAGATCGTCGATGATCGTCGGATCGGTCTTGAGGCGGCGGAGGATGAAGGGGGCGACCAGGGCGCGCAGCCGGTTGGTCATCTCCTCATCCTCATCGCGTTCAATCGCCTTGGCGAAGTGGTTGCGGAAGAAGCTGGCGGAGCCGAGTACCCCGGGGTTGCAGAAGTCGAGGATGGAGCGCATCTCGGAGAGACGGTTCTCCACTGGGGTGCCGGTCAGCGCGACCCGGTGCCGGGAGGGCAGGGAACGCACCGCCTTGGCGGAACGGGTGGTGGAGTTCTTGATCTGCTGGGCCTCATCCAGGACCACTCGTTCCCAGTCGATCTGGCCGAGCTCGGCGAAGTCCCGGGTGACCACGCCATAGCTGGTGATCACCAGGTCGTGCTCCTTCGCGGCGTCGAAAAGCTCCTCGCCGCGGAGTCTGGTGGTGCCGTGGTGGACGGCGACGCGCAGGGAGGGGACGAATTTCTCGGCCTCGCGTGCCCAGTTTCCGACCACCGAGGTCGGCACCACGACGAGCGTGGGACCGGTTTCGCGTTCTGCCTTCTCCACCGCGAGCAGCGCCAGTAGCTGCAGGGTTTTACCCAAACCCATGTCATCGGCCAGGACGGCACCGATGTTGTTGCGGGACATCCAGTAGAGCCAGTCCACGCCGCGGCGCTGATAGTCGCGTAGTTCGGCGGTGACGGTGTCGGGAAGGACCACCCGCTCCGGGGCGGGGGTGTCGGTACCACCCAGCAGGGAGGAGAACCAGGTGGAACCGGTGAATTCCACCGGCTCCGCGGCCACCGCCTCCAGGGCGAGCTGGCGCAGTTCGGCGATGGTGACCTCGCCGATCCCCTTGAAGGTGTCGTTGTACTCCTCCCGTTTGGCCTCCAGCTCATCGAAGAGCTGCTCCCAGCCGGGCAGGTCCTGCGCCTTGGCCAGTTCCGCCCGGGTGGCCAACTTATCCAGCTCCTCACGACGACGCTTCTGCGAGGTCTTGGAGAGCTGGTCCATGTAGCCGGTGATGCGGTTGAGTGCCTGGGGGTCAGCCATGACCCATTCGCCGCGCAGGCGGATCAGACCGGACTTGGAGTTGACCAGCTCAGTCATCTCCTCATCGCTGAGTTCCACATCGCCGACGGAAAGCCTCCAGTTGTACTCCACCAGCTGATCCAGACCGATATGCGCCCTGGTGGCACCCACGGTGGGGTCACGGTACTCGGAGGTCTCCAGGCGGGCCTTGGTTTCATAGTTGGACCAGGCCTTGGGCAGCATCACATTGAAGCCGAGATTCTTCAGCAGGGGCACATCCCGGCTGATGAACTCGATGATCTCGGCGGTGGTCAGCGCCACATCCCAGTCCCCGGCCCCCGGCCCCCGGGGTGCGGGGCGCTGGATCGGATCCAGCAGCGAGCTGATCTCCAGGGCATGGCGGTGCCTTTCGCGCAGCTTCTCGATGCTGCCGCGGTCCAGGTCAGCCACCCGGATCGGCACCGGGGAATCCACTCCGGAACGGACCTGCAGCCGCACCGGCCAGACACTGTCGGCCGGATCTTCGGCATCGGATTCCGCCGGGGGCTGCTCCACGATGAAGACCAGCTGCAGGTCAACGGAGGTGATCGAATCCTTCCACTCATTGAGCCGACCCAGCAGATTCGCCCCACCGCGACGCAGCGGCTGGGAGTTCATCAGGGCCTCAGGGAACTCGTGCCAGGGATAGGGTCGGGTGGATTCCGCCAGGTCGGTGAGCATGGCGTTGGCGATCCAGTGGGGCAGCACCGCCACCACATCATCCACCAGGATGGGGTTGTTGCGGGCGAGGATGCCCGGGGCTGCGGCAGCCATCTCTGCCACCCAGCCCCGCTCCCCCAACCCGGAGGCCAGTTGCCACTGTGGCCACCACTGGTCGTCCTCATAGGCCAGTTTGAAGGTCAGTCGGCCGGCGCGCACGAAGCGACTCAGCCCCCCGTACATCCGGATCAGCCAGTAGAGGTCCGGGGCGATCGCCTCACGCTGGGCGTGGGTGGCCGCCGGGGAAGGCTGGTCGAGGAAGGAGAGCTGGGCGAGCACCTCCACCGCCTGCTGGGGTCCGTGAGCGGCGGTGGGGATCACGAGTTCGCGGTCCCGCCCCTTGGGGGTGCGGAGGTTGGCACGCAGGCGGTGCCGGAATTTCTTGTCTGAGAGCAGGTGTTCGGCCGCGGCCGGGAAGGTCCCGGCAGGCACGCTACTGGGCGCAACGATGCGGTGCCCATTCACCTGTTCGATCCACAAATGGAGTCCGGACCCCCGTATCCAGAGTCCATGCAGCAGGTGAGAGGTCATAAAGACAGTTGTACCAGCCACCCCAGATTCCCGGCCATGCAGCGTCGGCTTACACCCCCACAAGACCGCTTATCGACGCCCACACCTGCCGCAGGGCAGGCGCCCCCTCCCACCCAGGGGTTAGGCACCCCCCTCATGTGTGCAAAACCATTCATTAAGCAGGGATCGTTAGCAAACCGTGATACTCGCAGGTGAAGTGCCTTAAATCTGCCACCTGACAGGTGAAATAGCCGATAACACCGCCCACCATAATTTGAGACGCCGCACACACCCAACCTAGCGTCGCTAGATGCACCTCTTCTACTGGTGGGTAATAACCAGTAGATTCAGGTGAGTGATTTAGAACACAAATTCTTCATTTGAAACCCCTGCACGAATCCGGCCAGCCCGGATCCCACAACCATTGAGGAGGAACCGGTGTCAGAGACAACCTGGTTCATCATCGCCATCGTCATCTATATGGCGGCGATGCTGGCGATCGGCTTCTGGAGCTACCGCAAAACCACCAAATATGATGACTACGTCCTCGCCGACCGTGGTCTCCACCCCTTCGTCGCCGCACTATCAGCCGGTGCTTCCGACATGTCCGGCTGGCTGCTCATGGGCCTGCCCGGTGCCCTCTTCGTCACCGGCATGTCAGAGCTGTGGATCGGCATCGGCCTGCTGGTGGGTGCCTGGGCAAACTGGACCTGGGTCGCCCCCAGGCTGCGCGCCTACACCGAGGTGGCCAATAACTCGATCACCCTGCCCTCCTTCTTCGAGAACCGGTTGCGCGACAAGTCCCGCTCCTTGCGCTCCATCTCGGCGGTGATCATCATCTTCTTCTTCACCTTCTACGTCTCCTCCGGTATGGTCGCCGGTGGCCGTTACTTCGAGTCCACCTTCGGTGGTGAGTACCTGATCGGCCTGGGTGTGGTCGGTGCCATCACCGTCATCTACACCTTCGTCGGCGGCTTCCTGGCCGTCTCCTACACCGATGTGGTGCAGGGCCTGATGATGTTCACCGCCCTGATCATCGTGCCGGTCATGGCGCTGATCGCCCTGGACAACCCCTCCGACATTTTCACCTGGGCCACCGAGAACGCCTACGGCCCCTATGAGGCCGGCAACCCCACCTACTGGTCCATGATCTCCGGGGTCTCCCTGGCCGCCATCATCGGCAACCTGGCCTGGGGTCTGGGTTACTTCGGCCAGCCCCACGTCGTGGTCCGCTTCATGGCGCTGCGTACCTCCGCTGACGCCAAGCAAGGGCGTCTGATCGGTATCAGCTGGATGTTCCTCTGCATCGTCGGCGCCACCGCCACCGCCATCATCGGCACGGTCTTCTTCTCCCAGAACCCGGACATCAGCATCACCGACCAGTCCGCCTTCGAGACCATCTTCCTGGACATGGCCCGCATCCTCTTCCACCCCCTGATCGCCGGACTGGTGCTCACCGCGGTGCTGGCGGCCATCATGTCCACCATGTCCTCCCAGCTGCTGGTCGTCTCATCCTCCCTCATCGAGGACCTCTACAAGATCTTCAAGAAGGACCTTCCCAGCGAGAAGTTCCTGATCAACCTCTCCCGGATCATGGTGGTCATCGTGGCGCTCATCGCTGCAGCGCTGGCCATCAACCCCAATGACTCCATCCTGGGTCTGGTCGGCTTCGCCTGGGCCGGTTTCGGTTCCGCCTTCGGCCCGCTGATGCTGGCCTCCCTCTACTGGAAGCGTCTCAACTTCGCCGGCGCCCTGTCCTCCATGATTGTTGGCGCCCTGGTCTCCACCGGTTGGGGCATGCTCGGTGGCGGCGACATCATCTACGAGCTGGTCCCCGGCTTCCTCGCCTCCACCCTCGTCCTCATCGGTGTCACCCTGGCCACCAGCTCCCCGCAGCCGGAGATCACCGAGGAGTTCGACGAGGCAGTCCGGCTCTCCAAGGCCGCCGAGGAGAACCCCGAGCTGGAGATCTCCGAAACCAAGGAAAAGATCTAGGAACCAAACTGGTCCCCTACTCCTTTTCTGCCGGATCCCCGCTGCCCACCCCCAAGGGCAGCGGGGATTTCCCCTTTCCCGGGCAGAGAACACCGGCAGCACAAACAGCTGCCCGGGAACCTTTGGGGAACTCCCGGACTCCAAGGTGATATGGAACCCAAGCGGATCTACCTTCACCTGCTCATCCTGGCAACCCTGATGGCTCTGATCGCAACGGCAGCACCACAGCTGCACTCAGACCCCGTGGTGCCCGGTGGCACCCCACCCCCGCTCCACGACTCCCTCGCCCAGATCCCGGAGCTTGGTCAGCGCAGCAAAATTCTGGGCTATGAGCGGGAACATTTTGGTTCGGGCTGGTCCGCGGCACCCCTCCCCCATGCATTCTGCGAAATCCGGGACCTGATCATGGCCGCCAATGTGGGCGCCGAACTCGGGCATGACTGCGAGGTCCGGGGCAGCATGATCGACCCTTATAGCAGCCGGCTCCTGGAGATCAGGGGGGTGGTGATCCGGTGGAACTTGACCATGTCCTGCCACTCAGCATCGCCTGGGACCTGGGCGCCCATGCCTGGACCCCACAGCAGCGCCGCGCCTTTGCCAATGATCCCGCCAACCTGGTGCTCACCTCACGGGAAGCAAACCAGGAGAAATCCAACCTGCTGCCCTCGGAGTGGCTACCCCCGGATCGTGGTGCCCGCTGCTGGTATGTACGCAAAATGGCTCATGTGGTGGCCACCTACGGACTGCCGTTTCCGGCGGAGGAACAGACGGTGATGAAAAAGCAGTGCCGGCTGCGCGAAATCTGGCGGCCGTGAATAGGCTGGGGCTCTAAGGATCAAGAAGATCACCCATAGTGCGCTGAAAGGCCCCGATCTCCCCATGATGACCACCATCTTCATCTTCCTGCACGTGCTGACCGCGATTCTCTTCCTCGGCCCAGTCACCGTAGCCACCTCCTCTTTCCACGTCAGGGCCCTGGAGGCCCATGAGGGGAACACCCGCTCCGGGAGTGTGGCGAAGCTGCTCCACCGGATCACCAACACCTATGGCATGCTCTCCATGTTGGTCCCCATCCTGGGTGTCGCCATCATGTTCACCAATACGGACTATTGGTCAATGGGGAATTTCCATGCCGCAATCGGTTTTTCGGTGGTCGCCTGGGCCCTGCTGATCTTCCTGATCATCCCCCGCCAACGGCAGATGGTCGGCGTCCTGGGTCTGCTCGATCCGGAGGAGGTTGAGGGCCGGAGCTTCGAAGTCAAGGACTGGAAGACGGCCAAGAGCCAGCTGTCGATGTTCGGCGGGATCTTCGCCCTGCTCTGGGTGATCATCCTGCTGTTGATGTTCCTCTAGCAGTCACTCCCCCTACCGGCCAAGGAACTTCTGTGGGCCATACCTTTGGGTGCGGCCCTTATGGTGCCTCACCCAGATAGCACCCAAGCAAAAAGAACCCGCTGTCCTTCCCTTGAGGAAGAACAGCGGGTTCTTTTTTGGCTGACTAGCCGGCTGCGGTATTAATCGCGCCAGCCGCCACGGCCACCACGATCATCGCCGCCACGGCCACCACGGTAACCACCGCGGTCTCCGCCGCCACGGCCACCACGGTCGCCGCCGCCGAAGCTGCGTCCGCCACGGCCACCACGGTCGCCGCCGCCGAAGCTGCGTCCGCCACGGTCATCGGAACGACCCGGCTGACCGTTGTCAGGCTCGATGTTGATCAGCTGACCCGAGATACGGGTGTCTGAGAGACGATCGAGGACATCCTTGCCGAGGCCCTTGGGCAGCTCGACGAGGGTGTGGTCCACGGCGATGGTGATGCGGCCGAAGTCCTTGGAGTTCAGGCCACCCTCGTTCGCCAGGGCGCCGACGATGGCACCCGGACGGACGTGCTGACGCTTGCCCACCGCGAGGCGGTAGACCTGCATGTCGGCGCTGCGCTCGAAGCGGGAACCGCCACGCTCGCCGCCACGGTCACCACGGTCACCACCGCGCTCACGCCCACCACGACGATCATCGCGGTCGAAACCACCACGACGGTCATCACGCTCGAAGCGGTCACGCTGCTTCTGCGGCGGCAGATCCTTGAGCAGGAATTCCTCACCGGACTGCGCCTGGGTAGCCAGGGCAGCGGCAATGTCCTCCAGCGGGACATCATTCTTCTCGGCGTATTCCTTGACCAGGTTCCGGAAGATATCGACCTGCTTGTCCTCGAGGGACTTGGTCAGCGAGTCGTTGAACTTGATCTTGCGGGCCTCGTTCACGTCATCGACGCTGGGCAGGTCCATCTCGACGAGCGGCGCATTGGTCGCACGTTCGATGGAGCGCAGCATGCGGCGCTCACGCGGGGTGACGAAGAGGATCGCCTCGCCGCTACGGCCGGCACGGCCGGTGCGGCCGATGCGGTGGACGTAGGACTCGGTGTCATTCGGGATGTCGTAGTTGAGCACATGGGAAATGCGCTCAACGTCGAGACCACGGGCAGCAACGTCGGTGGCAACCAGGATGTCCAGGCGGCCGTCCTTGAGCTGATCCACGGTGCGCTCACGCTGAGCCTGGGCGATATCGCCGTTGATGGCTGCAGCGGAGAAACCGCGGGCGCGGAGCTTCTCGGCGAGTTCCTCAGTTTCGTGCTTGGTACGCACGAACATGATCATCGCCTCGAACTCGGTGACCTCGAGGATCCGGGTCAGGGCATCAAGCTTGTTGCGGTGTGCAACGTTGATGTAGGTCTGCTTGATGTTGGTGGCCGTACGGGTCTCGGACTTGACCGAAACCTCAGCCGGGTCGTTCAGGTACTGCTTGGAGATGCGACGAATGCCATTGGGCATCGTTGCGGAGAACAGGGCGACCTGTTTGCTATCGGGAGTGTCGGCGAGGATACGCTCGACATCTTCCTGGAAGCCCATGTTGAGCATCTCATCTGCCTCATCAAGGACGAGGAAACGCAGACCGGAGATGTCCAGGGAGCCCTTCTCCAGGTGGTCGATAACACGACCGGGGGTGCCGACGACGATCTGTGCGCCGCGACGGAGACCGGACAGCTGAATACCGTAGGCCTGGCCGCCGTAGATCGGCAGCACCTGGATCTTGCCCAGGTGATCAGCGAAGGACTGGAAAGAGTCAGCGACCTGGAGCGCGAGCTCACGGGTCGGTGCCAGCACCAGTGCCTGCGGGGCACGCACGGTCGGATCGATACGGGCGAGGACCGGCAGCGCGAAAGCTGCGGTCTTGCCGGTACCGGTCTGTGCCAGGCCGACGACGTCACGACCCTCCATCAGGAGGGGGATCGTCTCAGACTGAATAGGAGAAGGGGCTTCGTAGCCGACCTTCTTGACAGCGGCCAGAACTTCATCGGGAAGTCCTAAACCTTGGAAACCGGGGGAGTCGTTGTCCGCATCCGCGGAGCCGGTGGCCTCAGAAGTGTTCGCATCCCCGTTATTCTGGTCCGCCTCAACCGGCGCTGCAGTGTCCTGGCCAGCGGCCAGTACATCTTCAACGTTGGTGGGTGCGGATGCAGCGTCAACTGCAATATCCTGCGAAGTATCCTGAGATTCCGACGAAATAATGTTGTCCGGTTCTTCTACGCCACCGGCGACGTTATCGGTAATGCTCATTGCGGAATAACTATACGGCATTATTTCCCGGAAAGCTATTCCGCCCGGAAAAGAGTCACCTCACAGGGGCCGCAACGGCATAAAACCAGCCTCCCTCCCCTGCCCGGAGAGCTGCCGGAACGGTACCCTGAACATCCCAAAGCGGCCTGCCAGCCAGCACTTTCCGGATTCCCCTGCCCCGCGGGTAATCTCTTCCTTTGGTTATTCCAATCTTTCCAGCTCCCGCACGCCACCACTTATATCAGTGCCGCGCGGGTCACCCAGAGCAGAATCCGCGAGGTTGCCACATGGTTGACTCCACCGCCGGCACGGTGCCGGCAAGTCCCACCACTTTTAAACGCCGGGGGCTGAAGGCCCGCCACATCCATTTCATTGCCCTGGGTTCGGCGATCGGCACCGGCCTCTTCTATGGCTCCGCCGGCGCGATCCAGGCCGCCGGCCCCTCCGTGCTACTGGTGTACATGCTCGGCGGCGCGGTGGTCTACTTCATGCTCCGTGCCCTGGGTGAGATGTCGGTACACCACCCTGTGCGGGGTTCCTTCGCGGTGTACACCCGCGCCCACCTCGGCGGCTGGTCCGGTTATATCACCGGCTGGATGTTCGCCTTCGAGATGCTGATCGTCTGTTTGGCTGACCTCACGGCGATCGCGATCTACATGAAGTTCTGGTTCCCGGATTCCCCGCAGTGGATCTGGGTGGCCGCCACCCTCCTGATCGTCGGGGGTGCGAACCTGGCGAGTGTGCGCTGGTTCGGTGAACTGGAGTTCGTCTTCACCATCATCAAGGTCACCGCGGTCATCGCGATGATCCTCGGCGGTGCCGCCATCCTCGCCTTCGGCCTGGGCACCGATCCAGAGATCGCCGGCATCTCCAACCTCTGGGAGCACGGCGGTTTCTTCCCCCATGGTGTGGAGGGCATGATCGCCGCATTCATCCTGGTACTCTTCGCCTTCGGCGGCACCGAGATCATCGGCGTGGCCGGTTCCGAGGCGGAGGACCCCGACAAGGCAGTGCCGAAGGCAGTTAATACCGTCCCGGTGCGCATCCTCCTCTTCTATGTGGGCGCGATCGCGGTCATTCTGGCCCTGAACCCCTGGCCCTCGATCACCGGCGAGGAGTCTCCCTTCGTCCAGATCTTCTCCACCCTGGGCGTGAACTGGGCAGCCGGCCTGCTCAACCTCGTGGTGATCACCGCGGCGCTCTCCGCCATCAACGCGGATCTCTTCGGTGCCGGCCGGGTACTCACCGGCCTGGCGAAGGAGAACCTGGCACCGCAGGCGATGGGCAAGGTCAGCAAGTCCGGCGTCCCGGTGATGACCACCGCCATTCTGCTGATCGTGTTGCTGGTCGGCGTGGTGCTCAACGCCCTGCTGCCGGAGGAGGTCTTCGTTATCGTCGCTTCCCTGGCCACCTTCGCCACGGTCTATGTCTGGCTGATGATCCTGCTCGCCCAGGTTGCCTCCCGCCGCAAGATGTCCCCGGAGGAGATGAAATCCCTGAAGTTCCCGGTCCCCTTCTGGCCCTATGGCCAGTACTTCGCGATCCTCTTCATCATCTTCACCTTCGGTATCATGGTCTGGTACGCCGACTATCACCTGGCACTCGGGGTAGGTGTGGGCTTCCTGGTTCTGATGACAGCCCTTTACTTCCTCACCGGCCGGCCCCAGGCCATCCGGCCGTTGAGCTATGAGGAACTGGATCCGATGAAGGATTAAGCTTCCCCTGCTTATCGACGACCCCGCCCAGCACCAGCTGAGCGGGGTCTTGCCATGCAGGGGGCGCGGATAAAATTTGGCATATCAATATAAAGACATGAGGAGCTATTTGTGCTTATGCTCACTTCATTCAAAGTTGTGTGAACAAAACCACAGGAGTTTCCTTGTCTCTCTTCACCGCTCTCCCCCGCCGCTCCGCGCTCCTCCTCAGCGCGGCCGCCCTGGCTTTCACCACCGGCATGCCCCTCGCCAGCGCTCAGACCACCCTCTCAGTCAACTGCGATGCCGGTGATTCCCTGGCCACGGCAGTCAACGCAGCCACTCCGAACACCACCATCAACCTCAGCGGCACCTGCGAGGAAGCCATCCACATCCCCCGCACCACCAACGGCCTGACAATCAACGGAGGCGGGGAAGCCACTGTCGTAGAGCCCGCCCATGATGCCCCGCCCACCGGCCCGGGATCTTTCACCTTCTTCATCGAAGGCCAGGGAGTGAACCTGACAGGCCTGAACATCAGCGGCGGCGCCCATGCGGTCCACCTCTCAGGACCTGCCTTCGCCACCATCACTGACAACACCATCACTGACTCCGGGGGCGCTATCCATCTGGATAAGGACTCCACCGGGCAGATCGCCGGCAACGCCATCAGCGGCAACCACGGCTACGGCATCAATCTGCAGGAGAACTCCTACGCCCGCATCGGTTTCACCGCCCCCACCCGCGGGCTGAACGGCAACACCATCACCGACAACGAGGGCCCCGGGATCGTCGTCAAGCAGTGGTCGACGGGCTGGATTTCCGGCAACACCATCAGCGGCAACCAGGGCCACGGGGTGTGGATCGACCGCAACTCCCTGGGCGAGGTCTACGACAACACCATCGAAAACAACACACTGGATGGCATCAACATCTCCCAGGGTTCGGGGCTCAGCCTGAACCCAGAGGGTAAGGAAGCCCCCTCCAGCGTGGCAGGAAACCGCACCGTCGCTGGGTCCCATAACGGGGGTTGGGGCATCCGCTGCAGCGTCGGTGGTTTCGTCTCCGGCGAACCAGACACCCTCAACGGTGAGCAGGGTCCCGCTGAGATCACCCAGGGCTGTGAGGATAACCGTTCAGGACAGACACCGACCAAGCCGCAGGAACTCTCCTCACGGATTCAGCTTTCCTCTTAAGGGCCCCGCCCCGTTGAGCACCCTGCCCATGAAGCTCGACCCCTGCTTCGCCCCCAGGCCGAAAATACGCTGGGAGAGTTCAGTTGCACCCCGCTGCAAACAGGTCACCACCATTTCTTTTTCCTTCTCCCCAATATCGCGGGAGGTCAGAAAAGTCACGGTCAGCGCCACCGCTGGGCGCTGCAGGTGGTCCAGCACCGGAACCGAGAGACTCCGGAAACCACGCACGCTCTCATCAATTTCCTCAGCAAAACCGGCTTCCCTGATCTTCTGACATTCAGTCTGGAAGTCTCGCCAGCTCAGTCCGGCACTTTCACCGATGGTATAGACAGACCTTGCCTCTGTCTCGGGCAAAGCAGAGATAATCGCCCTACCCGAAGCAGTACGTGCGGCAGATAGACGTGCCCCCGCCGCGAGACTCGAGACAGGTGCCCCAGGGCTGCGATAGTCATAGAGGTAGAGAACTTCCGGTCCCACCAGCCGGGCGATCTGCCCGCAACCGGCCACCACCTCGGCGGTATTCCTGACATATTTTGCACCCAGGTTCACCAATGGTTGCTGGGTGGCGTACACATTCGCCAGGGAATAAGCGGCAATACCCAGACCATAGGTCTTTTCCTCGGGCAGGGGCATCACATATCCGGCCTCTTCCATCTCCGTGAGGAGGTGGTAGACTGAAGACCTGGGAATTCCCAGTTCCGCAGTGATGCGCGACGCGGAGAGCGGTACGCCCACAGAGCTGAGTAGGTTAAGGATTCGCAGGGCGTTGCGAACCGCTGGAACCTGCACCATTTCCTTTGAACCTTTCCTCGCAAAACCCTTAAAGACAGTCTGTCTCGTATAGGAGACTACTCCAGCTTTTAAGTGTATAAAGATAATTTTTGCATCTCTAACCTTGATGGTATGACTGAACTGGCACGGGAACTGACTTTTAGTTCCCGCGACGATGTAAAAAATTTCTCATGTAATTGGTCGGCGGCTCCCGATGAAGACTTCCCCGGCGTGGTACTCCTAGGATTCTCAGCCCATCCAGGGGACCCTATCCGTGAAACCCGGAACGCCCTGACCTCCCTGAAAATTCAGGATGACACCCCGCGCTATAACGCCGGAGACATCAACCGGGACCTCAAGTCCGCCGAGGTTGAACTCTCCAACTCAGTGCTGGAACTTCTTGAGGAACAGCACCTCGTGGTCGTCCTCAGCGACGGACCCGACACCATCTTCGCCTCCCACCGCGGCCTACGGGCAGCGGTAGGGCTATCCACCATAGTGGCCCTGGAAGCCCAGTTCGAACTGAAGTCTGGTTCTGCACCGCAGAAAATCTCCCAATTGGAGGGAAAGCAGTTTTCCTACGCCTCCTTCAGTTTCTCCCGCGGCACCTGCACCCGGGGGCTATTCCACACCACCCTTCCCCCGAATATACGGGTAACCACCGCTGCACAGCTAGCACAGATGACCCCCGAAGAAGCGGCCGCCACCGCCCTCGAGTCAGTGTCGGACCAGCCCTTCATCCACCTCAGCATTGACCTGAGGGTGCTATCCCTGCTCGAGGCCAGCGGCATCAGCCTCGCCCACATCCGGGCGGTGGTCACGGCGCTGGCAGGCACCGGGCGCCTAAAGCTTATCGACGTCCTGAACCCCCTCCCCCACGCCGACGCCGAGGAACCCCTCGCTCAGGTCGCCGCGCAGCTTATCGAGGATGCGGTGGGGGCTGTTTAACTCAGTTTAGTTCAAATTATTGCAGCAGTACTCGCTCGGGATTGGCTGATCAACCAGATTTACGATATTTTCTGGTGATGAGCCCGTCTCTGGCTGGTGGGCACCTTGAAACCAGCATGATGCTGAGAAAGGTAATCTCCCACCATGCCACGCAAGACCGGACTTAGCCCGGATTTTTCACGTGAATTCGTTTCGTGACGAGGACTCGGGGGTGACTGGTTGCAGGGTCGACGAGATCCCGGCGGGTACTGGTGCCGGGGAAACCAGGTTCCAGATCCTTGACGTAGTGGGGACTGTGGACTGCGCAGTGATAAAAAGCGGGGCAACCAACAAGGTTCCCAGGGTAAGGATCAGGCGGTAGATCTCAGTCGTGAGAGACCGTGCTCCAATAGCTCGCGGTGGGTGGCAGCCCCGTCGAAGCGGATACTCAAGCGTCGGGCGTGACGGACCACGACACCGGCGATTGAGAGTATTCGGGCGCGTAGGGTTTTTGGTTCCCACACCCACCACCGCTGTCGGGGCGTAGATCCTGCCGGGGGTGTGGCAGCGGTGATCATCTGGGCCCAGCTGATCAGGTTCATCGCCAACACCGCCGAATGAGCCCAGGCCTGGTTCATCCGGAAGGTTGTATGCGGGAGTTTCCCCAGGCCACAGTCCTTCATATCCCGGATGCGTTGCTCACAGCGACCACGTGCCCGGTGGAGTTCATCCAGGCGCTGGGCGTGGCCTTTCCGGTTGGTGACAAACATCTGTATCCGACGCCCATCGACATCCACGGTGCGCAGCTGCGCACCACGGGCGGCGTGCTCGACCCGGATGATAAACCGCATATCCGGTGGATAGTCCTCTATGTTGATCCCGGTGGCGGATGGTCCCAGGGTACGAACCTTGGTGGAGATATCAGCCACGTAGGCATCATCAATGTTGCTGATAGTGCCCTCGGGGCCGATAACGCCCTGCTTGGTGACCTCGGTCAGAGTCGAGGCAATATCGGCGATGAGCCAAGAGGTCGCTAATCCCACCGAGTACGCCAGGCCTTGCTGGTCGAGGTGGTTGATGAACTTCTTGGTCCCGCCGGCTGCATCGGTCCGGACCAGCAAACGACGACCCCAGGGCGCACCATCAGTGTGGCCAGGCAGAGCTGCCATCGTCTGATTCATGACCGTGATGTGGTCAGCGGCGGTATTGGATCCGGCGCTTCCGGGTCGCAGTAGCACTGAGACCGGCTCACCGGTCAAACCTTGCCCGTGGTCGATGATTGCGGCCAGTGGGTGGAAACCGAAGTGTTTCTTCCACGTCGGACGAGCGTGTTCCTTATCCGAGTGGGACGTAACTTCCGTGGCATCGAGGTCGATGACCAGCGGGTTCATAATGGTTGCTGTGGTGGCGGGGTTGCGGGTTCCACAGGCTGCCCAGGCTGTGGTGCGGGCGGTGTTCATCCCGGCCAGCACCGCGTTGGTGCCCGCATCATTGACTAATGCAGTGCTGTTGTCATCACTCTCACTGGAATCGTGGAGTTCTTTGTGCCGGCGGTGGATGGTGGGGTCAGACGGGATCTTGTCGATCAACCCAGTCGCGACCAGTGGGTTGAGCAGGTCAATGTCGCTGGCGTCGTCACCACCGATCGCCAGGGACAGTGCGAGGGCGGTCATGGTGTGTCCGGTGGTGTGGACCAGGGTTGGTTTCTGAAGGTCGCCGAGTGCGGTGTCGATCGCATCAGCCACGCCGACCCGGTCGGCGGTGGATGCCAGTAGCATGAGTCCGGCGTTGGAACAGAGTTGGGATGTGGTGGGGGTATCGATATGAAAGCTGGTAATCTTCACCGTGAAGGTGATCCTTTCGAGCAGGTGTGTGGAAGCGTCAAGAACTCCCATTTTACCTGCTCAGGATCACTTTCTTTGTGTTTTCAGGGCCTTTCCCGCCCTATTCCCGTGAAAACAACGGGCTAACCACAGCAACTAATGTCCTGCGCCGTTAATTCGCTGCTAGATCATTGTAAAATGAGGTATGGCGCAACGAGGGCCAGCATTGGCCGCATTGACACTGTCAGAAGACGAGCGCGACCAGCTGGAGCGATGGGTACGTCGACGAAAATCCGCCCAGGACCTCGCATTGCGCTCGAAGATCGTCCTGGAATGCGCGACCGGGATATCTAACTCGGAGGTCTCCCGCCGGTTGAGGGTTTCGTTGCCCACCGTGGGTAAGTGGCGCTCCCGGTTTATCGACAAGCGCCTCGATGGGCTGGTCGATGAGCCCCGGCCGGGTCGACCGGCAACGATCGGTGTGGACCAGGTCGAGCAGGTCATCGTCGATACCCTGGAATCAACACCAGCGAATGCGACCCACTGGTCGCGGGCGAGCATGGCCGAGAAGTCTGGCCTGTCGAAATCTACGGTCGGACGGATCTGGAAAGCATTCGGCCTCAAACCCCATCTGGAGGAAGGGTTCAAGCTCTCCACCGATCCGCTGTTCACCGAGAAGGTGTACGACATCGTCGGACTCTATGTGAATCCGCTGGAGTCGGCGGTGGTGTTGTCGGTGGATGAGAAAAGCCAGGTCCAAGCCTTGCAGCGGTCCCAGCCGACGTTACCGATGATGCCGGGCACACCCGAGCGCCGCGCGCCCGATTATGTCCGGCACGGCACCACGAGTCTGTTCGCGGCACTCAACGTTGCTGACGGAACGGTGATCTCGTCGATCCATCGCCGGCACCGGGCCGTGGAGTTTAAGAAGTTTCTGGCCAAGATCGACAAGACCGTCCCGGAACACCTTGATGTCCACGTGATCTGTGACAACTATGCCACGCACAAGCATCCCCGGTTTCATATGCATTTCACGCCGACGTATTCATCCTGGATCAACCAGGTCGAGCGACTGTTCGCTGAAGTGGCCTGGGAGCTTCTCCAGCGCTCGGATCATCGCAGTGTCCAGGCCCTGGAGAAGGATTTACGTAACTGGGTGAAAGCATTGAACGAGGATCCCCAGCAGTTTATCTGGACGAAAACCGCGGAGGAGATCCTTGCCTCTATCGCCCGATACTTGAAACGAATTAACGGCGCAGGACACTAGCGCCACCATAAGACCTACCCCTTGTAGCTGTCGAATATTCATCGGGAAGATGAAGTCCACGAGATATTTTCGGGACATAATCAACTGCTGAATATGCCCTCCCCGGGTGCACAGGAGAGATGAACCTCCAGAACGATACTGACTCTCTTGCGCTTCCCGGGAGATGCCTCTTGTAAAGTTAAAGAAAGATTCAATAAGAACTGAGAAAAAGGCTACTAAAGGAGTCCAGTATGGTCGCCGCTCAAGAAACAACGCTCCAAGAACTGCTGGAGGGGACCAAACAGTACCTGGTTCCGCTGTACCAGCGCCCCTACCAATGGGGGAAAAGCCAACTGGAACAGCTGTGGGGTGACATCGTCGAACTTACTGAGGATCGAGCTGAAGGGTACCGTTCCACCCACTTCATCGGATCCCTGGTCCTGGCTCCTCCGCCCGCCTCGCTAGCTGGTGGCGTCACCACGTTCCTTGTTGTCGATGGCCAGCAGCGATTGACCACGCTGTCGCTGCTTCTCGCGGCCATCCGGGATCATATTGATGATCAGAACCCCGGGGAGAATGCCGGGGAGGAAATCAAGAACCGCTTTCTTGTCAACCAGTACAAAAAGGGCAGGGACCATATCAAACTTGTCCCTACGCAGGCGGATCGGTCTTCTTTCAACGCCGTGATCAAACGTTTGCCAGATAGCGGCGGACAAGACACCATCGGCACGGCTTACCGGTTCTTTCGCAGTCAGCTCACCATGTTTGATGATCCAGATATCGCCGAAGACATCCAGACCCTCCAGGAAGCGGTCATCGAAGGGTTGGCATTGGTATCGATCAGCACTCACCCGGATGATAATGTGCACCGCATTTTCCAGTCCTTGAATAACACGGGCTTGAAGCTGACCCAGGGTGACCTGCTCAGAAACTACATCTTCATGCGCCTTCCCGAGAGTGATGAGGAAGCGTACGAACGTTACTGGCATCCGTTGCAGGAAAAACTCGATAACGACCAGATCGAACAACTCTTCTGGATCGACCTTGCCAAGGACAATCCGACTGTGAAAGTCAGCGACACCTTTATCTTCCAACAGCGACGCTTGGATCACCTGACCACCGAAGCTGAAATCCACGCAGAGTTGTCCCGTTTGAATCAGCTTGCCTCGCTCTACCAGTTGATACTGCACCCGGAGTTGGAGGGTAACCCTCAGATCCGGCTTCGTCTGCGCCGGTTGAAAGAATGGGCTGCTACGACACCACACCCACTGGTTCTCGAGTTACTGCACCACCGAGCAGTCGGCAACGCAGCAGATGAGGAATTGGCTCGCGCACTACTCACGGTTGAGTCCTATCTCATCCGGCGGCTTCTGGTGGGCCGGCCTACGCAGGGGCTCAACCGGATCTTCCGGACAGCGGTCTCCATCGTGACCGGTGAAGAACCCATCGATAAACAGGTCAGCAGGTTCCTTTCCACAGGACAACGTCATTTCACTGCCGATGATGAACTGCACAGTGCGATCATGAATAATCCGTTCTACCGCAGTGGTAGAGCCAATCATCGGCATGCCTTCCTGCGGTGGTTGGAAGAGGAATTCGGCTCCCAGGAGCCTGTTGATACCTCAAAGCTGACCATTGAACATGTCATGCCGCAGACCCTGACCCCGGAATGGCGCAGTGCTCTTGAGGCGGCGTGTCCCGGGCAAGATATTGAGGAGGTACACGACCTCACCCAGCACACCCTCGGAAACCTCACGCTCACCGGCTACAATAGTTCTTTAAGCAACCACAGTTTCGATTGGAAACGGGCAGAAATGCTGAAGTCCGGGGTGCGTCTCAGCGCCTCGATTGCAGAGCAGAAACAATGGGGCCCCGACCAGATTCACACTCGTGCTGAACAACTCGCCGAGATCATTATCAATGCGTGGCCTGGACCCCGGCACAAGGATGCCACCACAGGAGACATTGCCCCTGTCTGGCGTAAGCTGAGAAACATTCTCACCGCACTTCCTGCAGGAAGATGGACAAGTTATGGGAATATCGCTGCCGCTATCGGCACTGCCGCTCAGCCGGTTGGTAATTATATCGCGGTTAATCCTCTACCTAATGCGCATCGGGTTATGCGCAGCAATGGTGAGATATCCGCTAATTTCCGATGGCTGAATCCGGAAGATAAAACAGATCCCCGCACCTTGTTAGAAGATGAGGGGGTGAGTTTCACCAAGGCGGGCAACGCACATACAAAATTACGCCTGTCCGTGGAGGAATTAACGGAGTTGTTAGAACTCACAGAAGGTGACGCAGCATACTCCTATATGGATATTGAGCAGAGGATTTACCATAATGAGTAAATCTAGAAAGAAGCAGAACCGCCGAAATAAGAAACCTTTTGATAAAGAAGCGTATCTTAATAAGTTAGAAGATAGCGCGCGTAAAGATATGGATAAATCACGTGCAATGATCGAAGAAGGCTTGACGGCGGGGCAGCGCCGAACCGGGCGAGAGAAATCCCCCAGTGCGTACAGATCAACGCGCTACTCGTAAGGGCTACCATCCCATCGCTCTCAAAGGTATTAGGACCCCGTCATGAGCGGGGTAATGGTGGGAGCTCCTCATGCCATGCCGGGTTATAGGGTGGCATACTCAGGACAGAAGTTTGAGAATGAGAACTCAATAAACAAGATACTGTCTCCCAGATCCCACATCGGAATGCTCTCCTTGACGATGCTGAGCACTTCCGGGTGGCCTATACCATTGTTAAATGATCGACATACTGACTTCGCTGCGTTTGTCAGCGGAAGTGCTGGTGAGATTCCCTACGGTAATGTCCCGGCCCTTCATCTGGTTGAGCAGGTTTCCTTCCAGTGCCCCCAGGGTTCATCTGTGTTCCAGGGGTTGGTTGTAGATTCGACCTTGGTGTAACGCTCAGTGCTGAAGGTCATGGAGGGTAAGAAGCTGGTTTCTTGGCTAGCGCCGGTGTCTGCTGTGGCGCAGATGCAATGCACCACAGCGGCCCTTCCTTCTTTGGAAACCTCGCTCTTGGAATTCCCCTCCTCTTCCTTGAGTTTGCCCCGGAACCCGGTGAGCTTCTGGCCGAGGAAGAAATTGCGCCACACACTCATCTGGCCGACCACCGCCAGATCCTGGTAGACGGCGGCGATACCGGCTGCGATGGCTGCCCGGGGCGTCGCAAAGCGCACCTCTTCCCCGGCCACCCGCATCGTGCCCGCCGAGGCGGGGTGCAACCCTGAAGATGCCCACCCAGCACTCCCCCAAATCTCCGCTAGACTTCTCCTCCGGGTTGGTGCCGCACACTGCCTCTGTCTCCCCACCAAGGGGCCCTTTCTCATAGAGGTACACATATGTCCCCCAGCTCTGCCACGAACCCCGCCGAATCAGCGTCGATTCCCGGCCCCGTGAAGATCGTCCTGGGGGTGCTGGTCTTCACCGCTTTCGTGATGATGCTCAATGAGACCACTCTTGCGGTGGCACTGCCCTCGATCATGGCGGACTACGATATTTCCGCCGCAACCGCCCAGTGGTTGCTCACCGGTTTCATGCTGACCATGGCGGTGGTTCTGCCGACCACCGGCTGGCTGCTGGAACGTTTCACCACCCGCGGGGTGTTCATCTTCGCCACCGCCATTTTCCTCATCGGCACAGTCATCGCCGCGCTGGCCCCTTCCTTCGCGCTTCTGCTGCTGGCCCGGGTGGCGCAGGCGATCGGTACCGCCATTGTCATGCCCCTGTTGATGACGGTGGCGATGACCCTGGTGCCGGCGCAGCGTCGTGGCACGGTGATGGGTCTGATCGCCGTGGTCATGGCGGTCGGCCCTGCCCTGGGCCCCACGGTGGCGGGTGTGGTCCTGAGTTTCACCACCTGGCACGGCATTTTCTGGGCCATGGTGCCGTTGGTGGCCATTGCTGCTGCGGTCGGTGTGTTCAAGCTGATCAACATCGGCGAGCCGAAGTCCACTCCCCTGGATCTGCTCTCGGTAATTCTCTCGGTTTTCGCTTTCGGCGGTCTGGTTTATGGCCTGAGTTCAATCAGCGTCATCCTTGCGGGTGGGCAGCAGGCCATTAACGCCCTGATCATCCTGGCGGTCGGTCTGGTCGGTCTGGCTCTTTTTGTCTGGCGTCAATTGACGGAAGGAAGGAAAGGCCGCGCGCTGCTGGATCTGCGTCCCCTCGCGGTCCCCAACTTCACCTTCTCCCTGATCGTGCTGCTCAGTCTTTTCGGCGCGATGCTCGGTGTGCTCAACACCCTCCCCCTGTATCTCCAGGGTTCTTTGCTGCTCACGGCCCTGGTCACTGGTCTGGTGTTGATGCCGGGAGGTCTGATCGAAGGTGTCCTCTCCCCTGTCTTCGGTCGTCTCTTCGATCTGCATGGCCCCCGCCCCCTGATCACCCCGGGCATGATTCTGGTGGTCGGTAGTCTCTTCTGGCTGGCCACCGCCAATGAGAGTTCCAGTGTGTGGATGATCGTGGCGATCCACATCATCTTCTCCATCGGTTTGGCGGCGCTCTTCACCCCGCTGATGACCACCGCCCTGGGTTCACTCCCCAAGGAGCTCTACGGGCATGGATCCGCGATCCTGAATACGCTTCAGCAGCTGGCCGGTGCGACTGGCACGGCGCTGATGATCACCATCTACAGCAGCGTCAGCTCCACCGCCCGGGAGGCTGGTGTCCCAGAGACCACCGCACTTGCCGACGGCGCGAACTCGGCCTTCCTCGCTTCCGCCATCGTCGCGGTGGTGGCGCTGGTGTTCTCCTTCTTCATCACCCGGGTTCCCGCTGGCACCGGCGGTTCCGAGACCAGGACCATCATCGAGCAGGAACCCCACAACTAGAAAAATCCTCTTCCCACCAGGGGGAAGAGGATTTTCTTCTAAGGGAAGCTATCAGCCCACCGGGGCCGGGGCTGGCTCGGCCTCGACAACCTTCCGGGGGACGTTGTACTTGGGCTTCTCCACCGCGATGATGCCGATTCCGGCGATCACACAGAGGACAACGAAGTAGGTGGCCACGTTGTAGCTGCCCCAGCCATTACCCAGGGTGACCAGCCAGGTGGACATGATCGGAGCGACACCGGCACCGAGAATGGAACCGACCTGGTAGGAGACGGAGACACCGGTGTAGCGGTCCTCCGGGGCGTACTTGTCGGCGAGGAAGGCACCAACCGGGCCGTAGATGGATGCCTGGATGATCGGGTTACCCACGATGAAGCCCAGCCCGATCAGCCAGACGTTACCGGAGGTGAAGAGCATGAACATCGGGAAGACCAGGGAGATGGAGATGACTACGCCGATGAGCATGATGCGACGGCGGCCGAAGCGGTCCGAGAGCATGGCGAAGGCGGGGATCGCGAAGATGTGGAGGAAAGATGAGAAGGTCAACAACATCAGTGCGTCCTGGCGTTCAATCGCACCGGACTGCACCACGAAAGGAACCACGAAGACGGCGAGCAGGGCCTGCATGAACAGCGGGGCGGCAATGGTCAGCGAGGCGAAGATGGTCTGCTTCGGGTAGACGGTGAAGATACGCTTCATCGGAACGCCGGTGGCGGTCTGGCCAGCCCTGCGGGCCTCCTCGAACTCCGGGGATTCGGTGAGGCTGTAGCGCATGTACAGACCGATGATCACCAGGACTGCGGAGAGCAGGAAGGGAACGCGCCAACCCCAGGAGAGGAACTGGTCTTCCGGCAGACCTGCGAAGAGGGCGAGCACCAGGGTGGAGAGCACGGCACCGGCGGGGGCGCCGGCCACGGCGATGGAGGCCGCGAAACCACGGGAACCAGCCTTGGAGTGCTCAGCCGCCATCAGGGTGGCACCCGCCCACTCGCCGCCCACCGCAATGCCCTGGATCACCCGGAGCGCGACTAGGAGGATCGGGGCGGCGATACCGATGGTGGCATAGCCTGGCAGCAGTCCGATCGCGATGGAGACCACACCCATGATCATCAATGTGACGAAGAGGACGTTCTTGCGGCCGTACCTGTCACCCAGGTGCCCGAAGAGGAGGCCACCGACCGGGCGGGAAAGGTAACCGGCAAAAAGGATGACGTAGGAGAGGATCATTCCAACGAAGGGATCGATCGAATCATCGAAGAAGACGTAGGGAAAGACCAGGCCGGCCGCCGCTCCATAGAGGAGGAAGTCGTAGTACTCGACGGTGGAGCCGAGGAAACTGGAGATCAGGACCTTGCGGCGCTGTTTGTCTGTGGGCTGCGGTGTCGCGGCACCGGGGTTGGTGACATTGGCGATGGTGGCCACGGGGGCACTCCTCATGATGAGTGGTTAGTTATTCAGATCACACCGAATGGGACGAGTTGATTCCATCTCATTAGCCACATCACAACAATGGATGTTTCATCATGCGGAACACATAGCTTCCTAACAGGGGAATTAGAATGGCAATTTTCCACTCCCAGGGAATTAATCCAGGGTTATGCGAAAGCGCCTGAGAGAAGCATGAGCCCCACACCCACCTTTTTAGACAGCTCAAAACCAAAAAGGGAGGATCGGGTGAAACTTCAGCTCAGCCCCTCAGTTCATGCCCCAGAGCGTCCAGCTCTCCCCCACCAGCCATCTGCAGGGTCAGCTCCTCCAGACTCACCTGGCCGCGGGAGGCATCCAGGACCTGCTTCCCCAGGCTCAGGATCAGAAAATGGTCCCCCACCAGATAGGCATGATGCGGGTTGTGGGTGATGAAGATGACCCCGATCCCCCGGTCCCGGGCGGCCGCGATAAACTTCAGCACCATCCCGGACTGTTTGACCCCCAGCGCCGCGGTGGGCTCATCCAGGATAAGCACCTTCGCCCCGAAGTAGATGGCACGTGCAATGGCCACCACCTGACGCTGGCCCCCGGAAAGTGATGCCACCGGCACATCCACGCTGCGCAGGTCAATGCCCATCTCGCGGAGCTGCTCATCTGCGATACGTCGCATCTCCTCTTCCTTCAGTTTGCCCAGGAACCCGGTGAGCTCCTGACCGAGGAAGAAATTGCGCCACACACTCATCTGGCCCACCACCGCCAGATCCTGGTAGACGGTGGCGATACCGGCTGCGATGGCTGCCCGGGGCGTCGCAAAGCGCACCTCTTCCCCTCCCACCCGCATCGTGCCTGCCGAGGCGGGGTGCAGCCCGGAGAGGATCTTGATCAGTGTGGACTTACCGGCACCATTGTCACCGAGCACGCAGGTGACCTCACCGGCACTGACTGACAAGTCAACGTCTTCGAGTGCGCGGTAGGCGCCGTAATCCTTGGAGATGCCCTCCAGCTCAATCAGTGCGCTCATGACCTCTCCTTGTTGAACTTCTCGAAGCTGTTGTTGCTCAGGACCGCAAAGAGCAGCATGCCGCCCAGGAAGAACATGAACCAGTCCGGGTTCCAACCGGCGTAGACGATGCCCTGGTTGACCATGCCGAAGATCAGCGCGCCGATGGCGGTGCCGATCACGGTGCCGCGGCCACCGGTCATGGAACAGCCACCGATGACGGCGGCGATGATGTAGAGGAATTCATTGCCCACACCCTGCCCGGCCTGGATGGAGTCGAACATGAAGAGGTTGTGCATGCCGATGAACCAGGCGGCGAAACCGACGAACATGAACAGGATGATCTTCACCCTTTTGACCGGGACACCGATCGCCCGGGAAGCATCCTCATTACCGCCGACGGCGAAGATCCAGTTGCCGAACTTCGTCTTGTAGAGCAGGTAGCTGCCCAATGCCACGAAGAGGATCCACCAGAAGACGGTGACCTGGACATTGACACCGAAGATGTTCACCGAGCTGGCGAACACCGCCTTTGCAGAGGCGAAACCCTCCATGTCGGAGATGATCGGGGTGGCCACCGCACCGGTGATCAGCTTGGTCACCGCCAGGTTCAGTCCTTGGAGCATGAGGAAAGCTGCCAGGGTGATCAGGAAGGAGGCGATCTTCGTCTTCGTCACCAGGTAACCGTTGAAGAAGCCGATGGCCAGGGAGATCAGCAGGGAGATCAGTGCCCCCACCCAGGAATTCAACCAGAGGTTGTAGTTGAGCATCGTCGCGGCCAGGGCCGCCGTGGTTACGGCGACACCTGCCGAGAGGTCGAACTCATTGCCGATCATCAACAGTCCCACCGCCACCGCCATGATGCCGATGGTGGAGCTGGCGTAGAGCACCGTGGCGAAGGAGTCGAAGGAGCGGAAGGCCGGGGCGACGATCATGAAGACCGTGAAGATGATGATCGCGCCGAGCAGGCTGGTCAGCTCAGGTCTTTTGAGGAGGTTCTTGATCTGGCTCACCGCAGACCCTCCTGGGCGGCATCGGCGATCTGGTCGACATTGGTGGCGTCGACAAAACTGGGTCCGGTGAACACGGGGCGGCCACCGCCGACGGTGCTGCCGTTGCGGTGCGCCAGCCAGATGGCGTCGATGGCCAGGTAACCCTGCAGGTAGGGCTGCTGGTCGATCGCCCACTGCACCTTGTCATTGCGGATGGCCTCCACCAGCTGGGCGTTGGTGTCGAAGGTGGCGATCTTGGCTTCAGAGTTCGCGCCCTCCGCCGAGTTGGCGGCGGTCAGCGCGACCGGGGCGACCAGACTCATGATCCAGTCGATGGAGGTGTCCTGGGAAAGTTTGGCCTGGAGCGTGGACTGCACCGAGGTCAGGTCCATTCCGTTGACATAGATGCTCTCCACTTCGGTGGCACCCCCTGCGCCCTCCGCGACACCGGCGCAGCGATCCTCCTGGGAGGAGTTGCCCTGCTCGTGGATCACACAGAGCACATGCTCCGCGCCGTCCTCGGCGAGTCTTTCCCCGGCGCGGGTGCCGGCGATCTTCTCCTCCTGGCCGAAGAAGCCGCTGAGCCCGAATTCCGCATAACGCTCCATGCCGGCGTTGAGGCCGACCACCGGGATCCCGGCGTCGACGGCACGTTGCGCGGCCGGGCCCAGGGCATCAGCATTGGGCATGGTGACGGCCAGCCCGTCGACCTGAGAGTCAATGGCAGACTGGATGAGGTTGGCCTGGTTGGGGGTTTCCGGGTCAGCGGAGTAGCGCAGCTCGATGTTGTTCTTGCGTGCGGCATCCTCCGCCCCCTTGCGCACCAGGTCCCAGAAGGTGTCTCCTGGCGCGCCGTGGCTGACCATCGAGACGACCAGGCGTGGCGTGTCGACGGTCCCGCCTCCCTCGCTGCCGGCGGTGTTGCGCGGGGCGCCACCGGTGGAGGAGCAGCCGGTGAGGACGAGGGCGGTGGCCAGCACTGCGGCGGCAGCTGCCTTGAAGCGGACAGTCTTTGAAATGATCTTCACAATAGTGAGTTTGCGCAGGTCAAGGGTATAAGTCAAACTCTGGAGAGAGCTTCATGATCGATTCAGAGGGATCTTGCAGGGGCGATGGTTTAAGCCGCTTCTTATCAGCGAATGCTGCGTTGGATGGCGAAGGCCAGGAGCTTCAGGGGACTGCCGTGGAGGAACCTCAGTGCGGCTTCCTGGGGAGCCCCAGGCAGATTGTCCACGAAGTTCGTCTTTATCCACTTGCTGATCAGGGGAGCCATCACACCTATCTTTGCCACGGGCAGGCCTCGTTTGTCTACCTGTTTCGAGAGGAAGACCATGAGAGTGGTCCAGGCCATGAGAAGCCCCCTGTCGACCAGCGGATTATTCACCAGCCCCTGTGCCACCTCCGCGGTTTTCACGACATGCAGTAGATTCCTGGCCTGCTTTCTCCGCTTCTCCCGGTTGTCCACCGGTACTTCACGGAGGATGGCCAGGGACATCGCGTAGAGCGCCACCACATCCATGAGGTCCATTGCCTGGGTATCCATGTCGATGACCTGCCCGGAGGCCTGGTCCAGGAATTTGCGGTGGAGCCGGGCCTCAATGCCTTTGTCATCATCATGGGGATAGGCGGTCTTGAGTTCCCCGATGTTCTCGATGGCCGGGGTGAGCATCTTCTCGAAGTGCTCCCCGTAGGCTGCCGCCAGGGCTTCCTCATCGAATTCCCCGATGAGTTCCTCCCCCGAATCATCCGGGGCCTCTGCCTCGATATCTTCGCTGCCGCTGCCCCGCCGCATGTTCATGAAGGGGGTGTAGAGCTGTGTCACCTGGATCAGCCTTTTGAGGGTTCCCTGGTGTTTCAACTTCCCCAGGAAGGAGGGGTCATACTCCTCCAATTCCTGCTGCAGTTCCTTCAGGCCCTCCACCAGTCGGAGATCCTCACGGCGGTTGTCCAGCATCAGCACCAGAAGTTCCGTGATGGCATCCCGTGTTTCGGTGGCGCTGCGGAATTCCGGGGATCGGACCTTGGCCAGGATATTGCCGGCGATGACTTCCTCGGCGGCCACCAGCAGCGCGATCTGCTGGGCCCACCCCTCCGGCTGAAGTGCCACTTTCATCAGCTCCGGCAGGGTCTCCGGGTTGGCGGCGGCGACTCCGGCGGCCCCGAAGGCCACCTTGTTCCGCAGGGAGGCAACCACCCCACGCAGCTGCTCGATTTCTTCATCGCTGGTGCTGGGCTCCCTGCGCCGCAGGGCATGCAGCTCGTTGAGCAGTGGTTCTCCGCTGAAGCTGAAGCGCCCCAGCTTATCGACGGCCGCCTGATTCATCCCCGGCGCGGCATCGGCGATGTCCTGCATCCGCATCTCCCAGTAGCTGGCGCAGGCCTCCACGATCAGCGCTCTTTCAGCGGGGTTGTGGGCCGCCTGCCCCTGCCCCGCCAGGCCTGGATGGGAGGTGGTGTCATTGACGAAGAGGGAAGCCACCGCATTCTCGGGGACACCGCCACCTATATTGAGCCGGGCCAGACCGGTGCGAATTTCACTGAGGGGGATCCGCTCCGCGAAGGCGTGGCCGAGGATCTCCCAGGTGGTGATCGCATACTCAGGTCCGATCGCCAGGAGGACGGGGCCATCAGAGAAGGTCAGTGGGCCGGGTGTCGCCATCGCGGAAGTCATACCCTGATTTTTGCATGCCCCGGGGATAAATACCCGGGAACGAGGTAGGACCTCAGGGGTGGCGGTGGCGTCGTAGAGCAGCGTCGTAGATGCGCTGATAGACCTTGACCAGCCCGCCGACGGCGAAGGCCGCGAAAACGGTTCCTTCCCGCACCCCCACCACATGGCCGACGAAGACCAGGGAGATGATGATCGCCAGCACCACCAGTGACCAGTCGAAGCACTGCTTCACGGTGCCGAAACGCCATCTGGTTGCCATGGCGATGGCGACCACAATTCCCTCCCCCGGGGCGTAGAGGATCTTCGGCAGCACCTGGGTGAAAACCCCCAGGGAGACCAGGACCATGCCAATCAGCACCATCAGCCACTGGCTGAGGTAGTTTCCCGGCTGGATAAAGGCGGTCATCGCCAGGGAAAGGTCACAGAGCCCACCGAAGACGAAGGCCACCAGGAACTGCCAGAGCTGGAAGGGGGCGAATCTCCGCCGCAGGATGAGCATCTGCAGAACCACGAAAAGCAGGCTCAGCAGGATCGTGGAGATCCCGAAGGAAAGGGAGGTGGCGGCGGCGATGGCGGCCGGAACAGTGGAGATCGGGGTGGTACCCAGGTTGGCATGCACGGTAAGCGCGATACCCACCGTCATGACCCACACCCCGAGGAAGAACAGCAGCCACCGGGTGGTCTTGCTGTAACGCCGGGCGGGATCTGTGGAGTTTTTGTCGAGGGCCATGATCTATAGTTCTACAGCTCAGCAGCCCACCCAGGGCTCTTAAGGGGGTGCTGAGCTGCCCTGCTCATCGCAGTCAGATGCCGGAGGTTGCCGGTTTAACCCTCATGTTTCAGGGCCCTGGGATCAGCGGCATTCAGTTCCCTACTCCGCCCAGGCCGCGAAGTAGGCGGTGTTCACACCCACCGTGCTCGGCGGCGGGAAGGTTTCCCCTGATATTCCCAGTTCACCGAGCTTGACGGTCCACTTTTCACCGCTGCGGTCCACGCCGAAGGCGTCGTCCCCGCTCTGGGAGACCAGGACAACCTCGGGGCCACGGTCGCAGCTATAGGAACCGACGTAGTCATCATTGCGGAACCCCCAGGCCCCACCGGTGCGGACGGTGCATGTCCGGCCGTCATCCAGTTTCAGCGCCCAGGGACCGGGTTCCCCGGTGGTGCTGTCATGGAGTTCAAAAGTTAAGTCCAAGGCCCGGATTTCGTTGCCGAAGGGGCCGAGGGGACAGTAGAAGATTCCGTCTGCGGCCGCGAAGCAGACGGGTGCGGACAGTGCGCTGGGGCCACAGCTGTAGATGCCCTCATCCACGGCAACCGGGGAATCCCCGCACCAGGTGTCCAGGGATTCGCTCTCCGAGATCTGCCAGCCGGCCTGCAACTGCCCGGCGCGGTTGACCGGGGAGATATACCTGATCTGGGTCTGTCCCGCGCTGATCTCCGATTGTTCTGCGGCGCTGGGGTCCTCCACTGCGGTGCTGGGGCCGGGTTCTGTCGGGGGTTCGGTCTCGGCACTCATCGGGGCGGTCACCGTCACCACTGTTTCTTCCGCTGACCTGGTGCCCCCGGGTTGGGAACGTAGCACGAAGGTGATGGTGGCGGCGAGAATCACCAGCAGCACAATGATGAGGACAACCAGCGCCGCAACTATGCCGCGCTGACTGGAAGATGTGGGCATCCGGGGAGCTCCTCAGGGCCAGGGGATCAGGGGCGCAACGGGGCGCCTCATCACCAGTGAGCTTAGTCCCTGGCCTGAGTCATTTAGCCCAGGCGGCGTAGTAGATGGCGGCCAGGCCCATGGCGCTCGGGGGCGGGAACTGTTCCCCGACGGCCCCCAGTTCCCCGAGGGAGACGGTCCACTTCCCATTGGGATCCACGGTGAAGAGAACATCATGCTGACCGCCGGTGGAGAGCACAAATTCTTCCCCCGTATCGCAGCTGTAGGTACCGAAGTAACCGTCATCCCGGGTTCCCCAGGCCCCTCCCTGGCGGATGGTGCATTCGCGACCATCGTCAAGCTCCAGGCCCCAGGGATAGGGCTGGGTGAATTGGGTGCCATCGCTTTCGCCCATGATCTTCAGCAGACGGTACTGCCTGCCGAAAGGGCTGAGGGGGCAGAAGTAGGCCTCGGTGGGGTGATTGTAGAAGCAGGCCATTGCCGCCAGGGCGCTGGGGCCGCACTGGTAAATGCCGTCCTCCACCGCTACTGGGGAGCGGTTGCAATTATCCTCCAGGGAATGTGTCTCTCCGGCTTGCCGCCAGCCCGGCTGAATCTCTCCGTCGCGGCTGATGGGTGAAACATAGCGGATCACGGTGGTGTCAGAGCTGGGTTGCCCGGAGCCCTGGGCGGGCATGCTGAGGGTGGGACTGCTCTGCCCGAACTTCTCAGTCTCTCCCGGTTGGGCGCAACCGGCCATCAGGAACATGAGCACGGAGATGAGTGTCGCAATAGCGGTCCGCCGCGGCCCTGGGGCGGTAGGAGTGGGCATCCGGTACTCCTCAAAGGTGGATCAACGCAGCTCATAGCAACTTCCTGAGGGTTGATCCTAGACCTGGTCCGGGGTAGCGCAATAGACATCATCTCCCCTGCCCCGAGCCCCTGGGGCAGCACCTTTTGAGCGGATCGGTCCATCTGCCCGGTCGGGAGGGCGTCGGATAAGCGTTATTTGAAGCGGGAAACCGCGAGCAGGCCGGCGAGCAGGAAGACCACCGGCAGCAGCAGGGCGTTGCCCATGGCCGCACCGAAACTAAAGCTATCCACGCCCATCTGCATCACCGCGCCCAAGGCTGCCGCGCCCACCACCGCACCGACCTGGCGGGCGGTGTTGTAGACACCGGAACCTGCACCCACCAGCTCCGGGGGGAGGTCACGCATGGAGATCGTCGAGTTCGGGGACCAGCACATGGCGTTGGCCAGGCCGAGCAACACGATGGCGATCAGCAACCAGGCGGGGGTCACCTGGAGGTGCATGAGGATGCCGAAGAGTGTCATGGCGGCGATCATCGCGGAAAACCCGATTTTGGAGATCAGGCCCGGGGCGATCTTGTCGGTGAGCCGCCCCAGGACGGGGGCCATGATCACGGAGATCACCCCCATCGGCACCAGCATCAGGCCGGCGGTTTCCGCGCGCATCCCCTGCCCCACCTGGAGGTAGAGCATGATCGGCAGGTTCACGGAGTAGACGGTGAAACCCAGCATCCCCACGGCGAAGGCACCGAGGGAGAAGTTGCGGTATTTGAAGAGCCCGAGGGGAACTAGTGCCCTGGGGTTGTTGCGCTGCATCCTGATGAAGAGCAGGAGTGCCGCGACACCCAGGGCCAGCACCACCCAGACCCACCAGGTCCAGCCGAGTTCGGGGCCCTGCTGGAGGGAGAAGACCACGGCGAGCACCGCGATGAGTGAGACCAGCCCAGAAAGCAGGTCGATGCGGCTGGTGCCGGTGGGCAGTTTGGGCACATAGCGGGCGACCATGACCAGCGAGATCAGGCCCAGCGGAACATAGACGAAGAACACCCACCGCCAGCCGACTGTCCCCACCAGCACGCCGCCGATGACGGGGCCGAAAAGACCTGCTGAACTGGCGACCGCGCTCCACACCCCGGTGGCGGCACCCCGACGGTTGTGGGCGAAGATGCGGTGGATGATGCTCAAGGGCTGGGGGTTGATCAGGGAACCACCGAAACCCTGGACCGCCCGCAGCAGGATCAGCCATTCAATGGTGGGAGCCTGGGAACAGGCGAAGGCGGCCAGGGTGAAGATGGCCATGCCGATGAGGTAGATATTGCGCTGCCCATAACGGTCCCCCAACCGGCCGGTGATCAGCAGCGGCACCGCGAAGGTCAGCAGGTAGATGGCGGACACCCAGACCACCTGGTTGATGCTGGCGCCCAGCTCCTCGCGGATCCGGGGCAGAGAAACCGCCACCAGGGACTGGTCGAGCAGGGTGACGAAGAGTCCGATGCACAGTGCCGCCAGTGCCTTCCAGGCCTGCTTCTCGGGGATCGCGCCCCGTTGTCCGGCCTGGGGCAGGGTCTTCTCCCCCACCTACTTCACCTCTTCGGGAATGTGGATCTCTTCCTTCTCCAGGGTCTCCCGGCCGAAGCTCCAGGCGAGTGCCGCCAGCAGGCCGATCACCCCACAGAGCAGGAAGCCCCAGCGGAAGCCCAGGGCCTCCGCGATGACACCGACGATGATGGGGCCGGTGATGGCACCGAGGTCCTGGGCCATCTGGAAATTGGCCAGCACCTTACCGCCGGCACGCTTGGAGCCGATGACATCCGCCAGGGAGGCCTGCTGCGCCGGGTTGAGGAGTCCGGCGCCGGCACCCGCCACGGCGGAGATCAGCAGCAGCGGCCAGAAGGCGTCAGCGAAACCCATCATGCCGGTGAATACCGCGTTGACCAGCAGCCCGGAGATGATCAGCGGTTTGCGGCCGATCTGATCCGAGAGCCGTCCGGAGAACTGCAGGGCGATGGCGTTACCGGCGGCGAAGGTGGCCATGGCGAAACCCGCGGTGGCACCGCCATGCTCGAAGATGGCGGCGGCGAAAAGTGGCAGGGTGGCCACCCGCACACCGAAGTTGGACCAGCCATTGGCGAAGGCCCCGACCAGGGCGCTGCGGTAGGCGGAGTCCCGGAAAGCCTCGGCGAAGCGCAACGGTGGCTCGGTGTCCCTGCCCCGTTCCTCGGCCGCATCCATCTTGGGCATCTTCCACCAGACCACGAAGGCAGCCAGCGCCACTGAAGCACCGTAGATGGCGAAGGGGATGCGCATTCCCAGCATGGAGAGGGCGGCACCGATGACGGGACCGAAGATATTGCCGATGAGGAAGGCGGAGGCGTAGGCGCTGGAGGCCTTGCCACGGATAGCCGGTGGGGACATCCGCACGATCAGTCCCATCGCGGAGACGGTGAACATGGTCGAACCGATGCCGCCGATGCCACGGAGCAGGAGGATATGCCAGTACTCCTGGGCCAGTGCGACCAGGCCGGTGGTCACGGCCACCATCATCAGGCCGCTCAAATAGACCTTGCGGGAACCGAGTTTATCGATCAGCCGTCCGGAGACCGGGGCGAAGAGCAGGCGGCTCATCGCGAAGATGGAGACCACCGCACCGGCGGCGGCCATGCCCACATCGAAGGACTGGGCGAACTGCGGGATGATTGGGGCGATGAGGCCGTAGCCCACCGCAATAATGAAAGCAGCGGACACCAGTACCCAGATCTCGGTGGGGATGCGGGGCACGGCTTTGGCAGGGTTGTTGATTGCCTGCTGCGGAGTTTGTTGATCTTTCATCATGTCCTCTTCAGGCTAGCCTTTCCCCTGAAAAGTGGCCATTAAGGTGCGTTGGAGTCCCATAACCGCGGCGTGGGGGAAGATGCCGAACTTTCCATATTCGAATCTATGTTCTATCATTTTCTCGCATACATGTTCGCACCGAGTTCTAGGATTCAGGTCATGTTGAAAGTACCGAACTCCCGCAAGCGTCCCTTCTCCCTCTTCTCCGCCGGCAGCACCGCAGTCCCGGATCCGCTCACCGCAGCTGAGCAGATCCGCAGCCGGGAACCGGACACCCTCCACGCACTCACCTCGATCCTGCATCATCCCCGTTCCCTGGCCCGACCCCTGCCAACCTGGCGGCCGCCATCTAAACAACTACCCGCCGTACTCGGTGGCCGGGAACTCAACGCCACTCTGACACGGCACCGCGTGGGGCCGAAGGCCAAGGCCAGGGTGCGGGGATTCGGGGAGACCCGGGAACCGGCCTATGTCATCTCGGTCCGGCTGACCGACCCGCAGGGACGTACCCCCACCCCGGGTCTCGCGGAAGCCTGGATCCGGGCGCTGGTACCTGCAGAACTCATCGACGCTGTGCATGAGATCGGCAGCGGACGTGCCCCCACCTACTGCTGGCTGGTGGATGGGCACCACCTTCCGGTGCGCTCCCCGTCCTCACTCTTCAGCGGGATGGAGAACGCAGCCTAGTTCTCCATTTCCCCTGGGGAGGATTCAGAGCAGAGGGCGGAGCACCTCATGGGCCCATGCCCGGAGTGTGGTGGGAGTGGTGCTGAGGTAGCTCCGGGGGTTCTCCGGAACATAGGCGGGATCAAGCTGTCCCCGGGACATACCCAGAATCGCCTGGATCTGTTTCTCCCCCAACCCCACCGTGTGGAGGTTTGCGGCGACGATTTCCTCCGGGATCTGCTGCGCCTCAATCTTGCGGCCGAGGGTACTGCTCAGGATCTGGGCCACCTCCCGGAAGGAGAGGTCCTCAGGCCCCTGCACCCCCTGGGTGTGCCGACCGTGCCATTCGGTGGACAGCAGCCGGGTGGCCGCCACCTCAGCGATATCGCGGGGAGCCACCCAGGGCATCCGATGGTCGACGGGCAGGGTCGATCCGACCTTCCCCTCCCGTATCGAGTCCAGGTCCATCAGGAGGTTGGTGAAGAAATAACCGCAGCGGAGGTGGGTGATGTTGGTGCCGGTGGCATCGAGAAGTTCTTCCGTGTAGCCGAGCCCGTCGATGTCCCCGAACCCGGCGCGGGCCTCTGCTCCCCCGCTGCTCTGGAAAACCACCCGTGGGATCTGGTTCTCGCGTACTGCGGCAGCTGCGGAACGTCCCATCCGGATATGTCCGGCCACCGGATCATCGTCGAGGGTGGGTGGGTTGACCCAGTGCAGGGCGGTGGCTCCGGCGGTGGCGCGCACCACCGCATTGGTGTCACCCTGGTCTAGTTCGTGGATATCGCAGCGTTCCCGCAACGCAGGGTCGAGTTTGGCGGCATTCCGCAGCAGGAGGGTGGGGCGGATTCCGGCCTGCACCAGCAACTGCGCTACCCGGGAGCCGACATTTCCGGTTGGGGTACTCAGGACGATCTTGGAGGTTGGCTCCTTAATATCCTTCATGCCCGCCCAGGGTACCCCCTGAACCCCGCTCCGGAAGTCCTGGCAGATCCGCACTTCCCCGGCACGGAAAGGCGGACAGCGAAAAAGAGCTGCCGCACAAAGGTGCGGCAGCTCTTTGAGGCAGGCTCAGCGGCGACTACTTGCTGGCCTCCACAGACTCAGGCAGGACATCCTCCGGGTCCTCGGACTCATCATCGAAGTCCTCATCATCGTCTTCGTCTTCATCGTCTTCCTCGTCGAAGTCATCTTCGCCGAAGATGTCGTAGACCTCGGGCTCGTCGAACTCCTCATCATCGAAGGGGACGAGCTGCTCCTCCCAGTCTTCGGCGTGGTCCGCGGCCAGGGAGAGGACGTCGAAGAGGCGGTCGAAGTCGGTGAAGGTGCCCAGGTCGAGCATTTCATCGGTCTCAAGTTCGATGTCGCTGGAAAGCTCAGCGAACATCTTCTGGCGGTCCTCATCGGAGAGCATGTCCTCGCCATCGGCTTCCCAGAGTTCGGAGATGGCCTGGTCGACCAAGTCCTCGAAGCTCTCACCGATGGCGACGAAGGTGACCTCGGCGGTGGGCACACCGTCCAGGACCTCGACCAGGACCTGGAGTTCAGAGTTGGACCCGACTTCGGCCCGGACCAGGTTGGCATTGAGGGCGTCCTGGTAGAACTCCAGCTCCCCGATGCGCTCGTCAGTACCTTCCAGCAGGTCACGCAGGACGGTGATCACCTGGTCGGTGGCCACGTGGCGGGCGACGGTCTCCACTGCTCCCTCGACGCTGAAGACCACCGAGACCAGAACCGCCTCGAAGTCCTCATCATCCTCATCCACATCCGCTGCGGCGATGTAGACATTTGCAGCCGGAAGAAGCGCATCGATTTCAACGAACTGGATTTCCAGGTCGGAGGTGATCGGAACAAACATGGTGTCGTCATTGACGCGGGACTCGATGCCTTCGGCATCCAGGGCCGCCGCGATGTCCTCGAAAAAGCTCATGTCCGGCAAACCTTCCAACGAAACGTGATGAGTGACCGCCACCGGTCGTGACGATCCGTCCCAAGCCTAGCCGGGTCCCTGAGCAAACGCCCACCTATTCCCCGGGTTTGTCTCCCCGAAGTCACCACACCGCCCCGGGCCGGGAAGATCACTCCCAGGGGGACTGATCCACCAGGCCAAGTTCCTCCAGCAGTTCGGGCCGACCATTGCCCCATTCGAGCATGTCGTAGTCCCGCCAGGCGCGGCGCTGAGTGGCCTTCGGGTCGTATTCCACCTGGGATTCCATGTCGAAGACCTTGGTGGCCCGCCCCGGATCCTCCTCCGGGTCGGTGTGGTAGCCCGGCCACCCTTCCCCGGGGTTGCCGTGGTGGATGAAGTTGGCCCAGTGATCCTGCATCTCCTCGGTCAGCTCCTCCAGGCCATCCAGCCCACCCCAGCGGGAAAGACCACGGATGCGGGAGGAGTCAGGATCGCCGAAGATGGCACCGAGCTCCAGGGAGTGCATGGCCCCCAGCCCCAGCCAGCGCAGGGCGGGTGGGGCGTAGTCGAAGCGGTACATCCAGGTCTGGTTGGCCTGGGAGTGGTCCCCGGCGACCCGGACGGTGGGGGCCCAGAAGATGGCGTCGGCAAGCAGTTCCGCGAAGTCGGCGCGGGCCACGGCACCGCCATAGGAGTCCAGCACGGTGGCGGCGTTCTCGGGGTCGAAGGCGGAGAGCAGTCTCCGGGCGGCCCGACCGCGGGCGGAACCCCGGAGGTAGAAGAATTTGCCGAAGCTGGTTTCATCATGGTTGGTGCCGATCAACAGCGGCACCTGCGCCTGCCTGCCCTCCGCGAAGGTGGTCAGGGGATGTTCCGGGAGGGTCCGGCCGTCGACAGTCGGGCCGAAGCAGGGGTTGAGGTGGATCAGTTCCCCGGCACCCCACATCATGGACTGCCCGGCGCGCACCAGGTCCGCCGCTGAGTCCTGCCGGAGGGTGTCGAGGGTGGTTTGTCGGGGATGGGCCATGGTGAAGACGAGTTCGCGGGCCCAGAGGGTGGATTGGGCGCTGGAGTGGAGCATGGCGATCGGTGGGGACTGGGAGATCGCCTGGCGGTAGAGACCGTGGGAGGAGGGGACGCACATCATGGTCAGGACGGAGGCGCCGCCGGCGGATTCCCCCATGATGGTGACATTGTCGGGGTCACCGCCGAAGCTGTCGATATTGTCGTGCACCCATTTCAGGGCGAGCAGCTGGTCCTCGAGGGCGGGGTTGGCCACGCAGTCCTCCCCGAGGCTGCGGAGATCGAGGAATCCGAGGGTGCCCAGCCGGAAGTTCACCGACACATAGACCACGTTCATTCTGGTGGCGAGGTGGTGGCCGCGCAGCATCTGTTCATGGGAGGCCCCCATGATGAAGGATCCGCCGTGGTAGTAGACCACCACGGGTAGTTCCTCATCGGTGTCGGGGCGGACAATGTCGAGGTGGAGGCAGTCTTCGCTGCCGATGATCCGGTCGGTCCAGGAGTAGACGGGTTGGGGGGCATGTGGGCCGTATTCATAGCAGTCCCGGACGCCGTACCAGCCGGGGGCGGGTCGGGGTGCGCGGAAGCGGTTGGGGCCGGAGGTGTCTGCCCCGAAGGGCACGCCTTTCCAGGTGCGGATTCCCAGGTCCGGGTCAACAGCCCCGCGTACATATCCGGAGGTCGTTGCGGCGACCGGGCCGGGGGAAAAGGAACTGTCGTTCATACCTCCACGGTAGTTGCGTTTAGGGTGGGAGTCATGGTCAATCAAGTCGATCGCGAAACCACCCTCTGTATTTCCCTGGCGGCACGCCCCGGAAACCACGGTGTGCGCTTCCACAACTGGCTCTATGACAGGTACCAGCTGAATTTCCTCTACAAGGCCTTCGCCCCGGAGGACATCACCGCCGCAGTCGCCGGCATCCGGGGCCTGGGCATCCGTGGGGCGGGGGTGTCCATGCCCTACAAGGAGCAGGTGATCCCCCTGCTCGATGCCCTGGATCCCTCCGCGGAGCGGATCCGCTCGGTCAACACCATCCTCAACGAGGGGGGTGACCTCATCGGCTACAACACCGACTATCTGGCGGTGGCGCAGTTGATCCGCGAGGTGGACCCGACCCTGCCGGTCACGGTCCGGGGTTCGGGTGGGATGGCTAATGCGGTGGTCGCCGCCCTGAGCGATCACGGCATGTCCGGCACCGTGGTGGCCCGCAACCATGTCACCGGGGCTTCCCTGGCCCGTCGTTTCGGCTGGGAGTTCTCCACCGAGACCCCCGCGGAGGCGAAGATGCTGGTCAATGTCACCCCACTGGGCATGGCCGGCGGCAATGAGGGCGGCACTGCTTTCAGCGAGGCGGAAATTTCCCGGGCCACCCTGGTGTTTGATGTGGTGGCGGATCCGGTACGCACTCCCCTGATCACCACCGCCGAGGAGTGGAACATCCCGTACATCACCGGCGGGGAGGTACTCGCACTGCAGGCCGCGGAGCAGTTCACCCTCTACACCGGGGTGCGCCCCTCCGCCGAGGACATCGCCACCGCAGAGGCCTATGCCACCGAGGCACTCCCGATCAGCAACTGAAACAGTTCCCCACCACAGCGAAGAGAGGTCGATCATGCCACCCAAAGCAGATTCGTACATCACCGATGGGATGGGTTCTGATCCCCAGTCCCTGGAACGCAGCGCCGGCCCCGCCGGACGCATGCTGATCAAGGCCATGGACCGCGCGGTGAGCATGCAGACCTCAACGATCTCCCGCTACGTGGATTTCCTGCGTTCCCAGCACCCGGATCATTCCCCCGCCCAGATCCAGGAGCTGCTGAACAAGCACTTCCGCACCCTGGCCACCGGCAGCGGTGCCGGGGTGGGCGCCTCCGCCATGATCCCCGGCATCGGTTTCCTCACCGGCGCCGCGGCGATCAGCGCGGAGTCGGTGCTCTTCCTCGACGCCGCCGCCTTCTACACCGTCGCCTCCGCCTACCTGCGCGGGGTGGACATCTCCGAACCGGAACGCCGCCGCGCCCTGATCCTGGTGGTGCTGCTGGGCTCCAAGGGTAATGCCCTGACCGACATCCTCGCCGGCGACCTGAAGGAGGGATCCCGGACCCTGCCCCCGGTCAGCACCATCTCCCGCTTCTCCGTGGCCCGCCTGGGTGAGGTGAACAACCGGATGATGCGGATGGCACTGAAACAGGTCACCAAAAAGATGGGTGCCTCCTGGGTGGGCAAAATCATGCCCTTCGGCATCGGCGCGGTCATCGGCAGCGTGGCCAACCGGCGGCTCGCCACCAAGGTCATCGCCAATGCGGCGGAGTCCCTGGGCCCCCTACCTGCACAATTCACCACCCCGGCACCGGCCAAAGGTTCAGTGAAGGAACCGAAGGCAGGTTTCCTCAAACGTTTCCGACGCTAAAGTCGGATATGTGAACAAGGGACTGAAGCAGCTGGGACAGGCGTTGCAACGCAAACGGGCCATCACTCTGCTGGCACTGCTGACCACCCTCGGGGTGGTGGCCTTCGAACTGGCTATCCCACTGCTCACCCGCGATGCCGTGGACGTGGCCGTCGGTGATTCCGACGGCGGTCTCGCCGCCACCCTGCTGCCGGAACTCGCCCCGCTGAGTGCAATCATCACCGTCCTGGCCATCGTCGCCCTGGCCCGCTTCGTGGCCCAGTTCGGACGCCGTTTCACCGCCGGAAAACTCTCCATCGACATCCAGCACCTGCTGCGCATGGATGTCCTCGACTCCCTGCAGAGCCTCGACGGCCCCGCCCAGGACCGGCTCAGCACCGGCCAGGTGGTTTCCCGCTCCATCAGCGACCTCGGCCAGGTCCAACGCCTGCTCGCCATGCTGCCCCTGGCGGTCGGCAGCCTCGCCAAACTGGTGTTCATCGTCATCATCATGGCCACCATCAGCCCCTGGCTGACCCTGATGGCCCTCGCCTTCCTCCCGGTCATCGGGGTGGTTGCCGCCCGCGCCCGCGGCCAGCTCTACGCCGCCTCCTGGGACGCCCAACAATCCGCCAGCGACCTGGCCACCCACGTCGAACAAAACGTCGCCGGTGTCCGCGTGGTCAAGGCTTTCGCCCAGGAGGAACGCGAAACCGACACCCTGGAAGAACACTCCCGCAGCCTCTACGCCCGCCGGATGCGTTCCGCCCGACTCAACGCCCGCTTCCAACCCCTGCTCGAGGAACTGCCCCAGATCGCCATGGTGGTCAACGTCATCCTGGGCGGCTGGCTGGCCATCCAGGGACAGATCACGGTGGGCACCTTCTTCGCCTTCTCCATCTACCTCACCCAGCTCACCGCCATCACCCGCATGCTCTCCGGCATGGTGGTCCGCTTCCAGATCGGCCTGGCCTCCGTCGACCGCATCGCCGAACTCATCGAGGCCGAACCCTCCCACCACGAACCGGACCACCCCACGGCCATACCCGAAGGACCCCTCGGCCTCCGCCTGGAAAAGGTCGAGTTCACCACCCCGGAACGACGGGTGATCCAGGGCCTGGACCTTGAGGTCGCGCCGGGTGAAACCCTGGGTGTGGTGGGTCCGGCCGGTTCCGGTAAATCCCTGGCGGTGCAGCTGATCGGTGGTTTCCATGAGCCGGATGCCGGCCGGATCCTGCTCACCTCGGCGGTGGGCAGCGTGGACTATGAGGAGATCACCCGGGATGAGCTACGCCGCGCGTTGATCTGTGTCTTTGATGAACCCTTCCTCTACTCGACGAGCATCCGGGACAATATCGCGATGGGTGCCCAGGTCAGTGATGAGGAGGTCGTGGCGGCCGCCCGCCTGGCCTGCGCCGCAGAATTCATCGATGAGCTGGAGGAGGGCTATGACACCGTCATCGGTGAGCGGGGGTTGACCCTGTCCGGTGGGCAGCGTCAGCGCATCGCCCTGGCCCGCGCCCTGCTGGTCCGACCCCGGATCCTCATTCTCGATGACGCCACCTCCGCCATCGACGCCCGGACCGAGGCCCTGATCAACGCCAACCTGCGGCGCACCCTGGCCGATGTCACCGTCATCGCCATCGCCCACCGCAGTTCCACCCTCCGGCTGGCGGACCGGGTCATGGTTCTGGAGGAGGGCCGCGCCGTGGCGGCGGGCACCCTGGCCGAGGTGGAGGACAATCCCCGTTTCGCCCGTCTCTTTGACCCCGCCACCCGTACCACTTCGCAGGCCCCGGAACGGGATCTCTTCCCCGAGGTGGAGTGGGTGGATCCGGATGCCCCCACCGGGCAGCTGGCCAAGCGTATCGACGCCCTGCCCGGCGCCACCGAGCAGCCCCATCTCGATGCCGCCCGCGTCCGTTCCGACACCAGCCCCTTCCGCGTCGGGGTCCTCTTCAAACGGGTGAAGTGGCTGCTGGCCGGGGTGGTCGTCCTGCTGGCCCTGGGAGTGGCCACCGGCCTGGCCTTCCCCACCCTGATGCGCCTGGCGGTGGACCGCGGCGTGAATGAACAGGACGCCGGCGCACTGTGGGTGGTGGCCGGGGTCGGCCTGATGGTGGTTGCGGTGGGATGGGTGTCAGCCTGGCTGCGTACCCTGCTGACCGCACGCACCGGTGAGCGTCTCCTCTTCGGGTTGCGGCTGCGCAGCTTCGCACACCTGCAACGCCTGTCCATGAGCTATTACGAGTCGACCATGTCGGGACGCATCCTCACCCGGATGACCACCGACATCGACAACCTGAGTTCCTTCCTGCAGACCGGCCTGGCGGAGGCCATCGTGGCGCTGGCCACCTTGGCCGGCATCATCGCCATGCTGCTCTACACCGACGCTCCCCTGGCCCTGGTGGCCTTCGCGGCGATCCCGGTGATCCTGGTGGCCACCCTGATTTTCCGGCGGATCTCCTCCCGCCTCTACCGCCGGGCCCGGGAACAGGTCAGCCAGGTCAACTCCTCCTTCGCAGAGGCCATAAACGGGTTGCGCACCTCCCAGATGCACAACATGACCGCGGTGACCCGGGATCGCCTGGAGACGGAGTCCGGGGAGTACCGGCGCCTGCGGGTGCGTTCCCAGACCGCCGTGTCGATCTACTTCCCCGGCATCGGCGCGGTCTCTGAACTGGCACAGGCTGCGGTACTGGGGGTCGGTGCCCTGCACGTTGCCCGGGGTGAGATCAGCACCGGTGTGCTCATCGCCTTCGTGATGTACCTCAGCCAGCTCTTCGGTCCGCTGCAGCAGCTGGGCCAGATCTTCGACAGTTACCAGCAGGCCAGCGTCGGTCTGCAACGCATCCAGGAGCTGCTCGCCGAGGAGCCCGCCGTCGCCGATGACGGCACCACCCCGGGGGCGGATCGGGCCGCCGGGAAGGAGATCGGTTTCGAGAATGTCTCCTTCGCCTACACCGAGGGCGGCACCGAAGTGGCCCGGGAGCTGAACACCCGTCTCGCCCCCGGCAGCACCGTCGCGCTGGTGGGGCCCACCGGGGCCGGTAAATCGACCGTCGTCAAGCTGCTGTCCCGCTTCTATGACCCACAGGAGGGCTCCGTGACGGCCGGGGGCACCGACCTGCGTGGCTTCCCCCTGCAGCAGTGGCGGGCCGCGATCGGCTCCGTGCCGCAGGAGTCCCACCTCTTCCCCGGCACCGTCGCCGAGAACATCGCCTACGGCAGACCCGGGGCCAGCCGGGAGGAGATCATCGCTGCGGTCCGCCGGGTCGGTGCGCTGGAGGCGCTCTCCCTGCTTCCCGATGCCCTGAACCACCGCGTCGGGGAAAGAGGGCAGGGACTGTCCTCCGGCCAACGCCAGCTGATCGCCCTGGCCCGGGCCGAACTGATCGAACCCAGACTGCTGCTGCTCGATGAGGCCACCGCCACCCTTGACCCGGCGACCGAGGCCACCGTGTTGGATGCCTCCGCCGCGGTTACCCGGGGGCGAACCTCGGTGATCGTGGCGCACCGCCTGGCGACCGCAGCGCGGGCCGATCGAATCCTGGTTATCGACCATGGGCGTATCATCGAAGACGGTTCTCACCTGACATTGCTCAGCTACGGTGGAATGTACGCCGCAATGTGGAATTCCCAATAAGTAGGATTCGCTACAGTCGGGGGTGGGAAATACACCCCTAGCTGTGTTCGCTGTCAGGTGCAGACGGGTTACCCTGTATGGGAACACGATAAAAAATAGATCTATCAGAAGATTCACCAAGGAAATGAGGCGAGATCCTGCCGTGAGCAGCGCTAGTACTTTCGGCCAGAACCAATGGCTGGTAGACGAGATGTTCCAGCGGTTCCAGAAGGACCCGAATTCGGTAGACCAGGAATGGCGGGAGCTCTTTGAAACCAAGGGCGCGCCGGCAACGGCCACCCCGGAGAGTGCACCTCAGAAGGCCGCAGCCCCCGCTGCGGTGAAGGAGCCGGTCAAGACTGCTCCGAAGAAGACCACTGAGAAGCCGGCCTCGGCTAAGAAGGCCACCAAACCGAAGTCTCCCCTGGACAATGTCAAGGAGGCTCCGGAGGCAGGTGCCACCCCTCTGAAGGGCATGTTCAAGGCCATCGCCAAGAACATGGACATCTCCCTTGAGGTCCCCACCGCAACCTCGGTGCGCGACATGCCTGTCCGCCTGATGTTCGAGAACCGCGCCATGGTCAATGACCAGCTGAAGCGGACCCGTGGCGGCAAGATCTCCTTCACCCACATCATCGGTTACGCCCTGGTCAAGGCCGTCATGGCCCATCCGGACATGAACAACTCCTATGACATCATCGACGGCAAGCCGTCCATGGTCGTCCCGGAGAACATTAACCTGGGCCTGGCCATCGACCTCCCGCAGAAGGACGGTTCCCGCGCCCTGGTCGTGGCAGCCATCAAGGAAACCGAGAAGATGAGCTTCTCGCAGTTCCTGGATGCCTACGAGGACATCGTCGCCCGCTCCCGCGTCGGCAAGCTGACCATGGATGACTACTCCGGTGTCACCGTCTCGCTGACCAACCCGGGCGGCATCGGCACCCGTCACTCCGTCCCGCGTCTGACCAAGGGCCAGGGCACCATCATCGGTGTCGGTTCCATGGATTACCCGGCCGAGTTCGCCGGTGCTTCCGCGGACCGCCTGGCAGACCTGGGCGTGGGCAAGCTCGTCACCATCACCTCCACCTACGATCACCGCGTGATCCAGGGTGCCGAGTCCGGCGAGTTCCTGCGCACCATGTCCCAGCTGCTGATCGACGACGCCTTCTGGGACCACATCTTCGATGAGATGGGTGTCCCCTACACCCCGATGCGTTGGGGCCAGGATGTCCCGAACACCGGTGTGGACAAGAGCACCCGGGTCATGCAGCTGATCGAGGCCTACCGCTCCCGCGGTCACCTCATCGCCGACACCAACCCGCTGAAGTGGCAGCAGCCCGGCATGCCGATCCCGGATCACCGCGACCTGGACATCGAGACCCACGGCCTGACCCTCTGGGACCTCGACCGCACCTTCCACGTCGGTGGTTTCGGCGGCAAGGAGACCATGACCCTGCGCGAGGTGCTTTCCCGCCTGCGCTCGGCATACACCCTCAAGGTCGGTTCCGAGTACACCCACATCCTCGACCGCGATGAGCGTCTCTGGCTGCAGGACCGCATCGAGGCCGGCATCCCCAAGCCGACCGGTGCCGAGCAGAAGTACATCCTGCAGAAGCTGAACGCCGCCGAGGCATTCGAGAACTTCCTGCAGACCAAGTACGTCGGCCAGAAGCGCTTCTCCCTCGAGGGTGCTGAGGCACTGATCCCGATGATGGACGCCGTCATCGACACCGCCGCCGGCCAGGGTCTGGACGAGGTCGTCATCGGCATGCCGCACCGCGGCCGCCTGAACGTGCTCTTCAACATCGTCGGTAAGCCGCTCGCGAATATCTTCAACGAGTTCGAGGGCAACATGGAGCAGGGCCAGATCGGTGGCTCCGGTGACGTGAAGTACCACCTCGGTTCCGAGGGCACCCACATCCAGATGTTCGGCGACGGCGAGATCAAGGTCTCCCTGACCGCCAACCCCTCCCACCTCGAGGCCGTCAACCCGGTCATGGAGGGCATCGCCCGCGCCAAGCAGGACCTGCTGGACAAGGGCGAGGACGGCTACACCGTCGTCCCGCTGCTGCTCCACGGTGATGCCGCCTTCGCTGGCCTGGGCATCGTCCCGGAGACCATCAACCTGGCGAAGCTGCGTGGCTATGACGTGGGTGGCACCATCCACATCGTCGTCAACAACCAGATCGGTTTCACCACCACCCCGGACTCCAGCCGGTCCATGCACTACTCGACCGACTACGCCAAGGCTTTCGGCTGCCCGGTCTTCCACGTCAACGGTGATGACCCGGAGGCCGTGGTCTGGGTTGCCCAGCTGGCCACCGACTACCGTCGTCGCTTCGGCAAGGACGTCTTCCTCGACCTCATCTGCTACCGCCGTCGCGGTCACAACGAGGCCGATGACCCCTCGATGACCCAGCCGAAGATGTACGAGATCATCGATGAGCGCGAGACCGTCCGCGCCCACTACACCGAGGATCTCATCGGCCGTGGCGACCTCTCCGTCGAGGACGCCGAGAAGGTCGCACTCGACTTCCACGACCAGATGGAGTCCGTCTTCAACGAGGTCAAGGACGCCGAGAAGAAGGACATCCAGGAGCAGACCGGTATCACCGGCTCCCAGGAACTGCCCTACGGCCTGGAGACCAACATCACCCGCGCAGAGCTGGTGGAGATCGGTCAGGCCTACGCCAACGTCCCTGAGGGCTTCGAGCTGCACTCCCGTGTCGCCCCGGTGGCCAAGAAGCGTGTCGACGCCGTCTCCCAGGGTGGCATCGACTGGGGTTGGGGCGAGCTCATCGCCTTCTCCTCCCTGGCCAACGCCGGCCAGCTGGTCCGTCTCGCCGGTGAGGATTCCCGCCGCGGCACCTTCACCCAGCGTCACGCCGTGGTCTTCGACCCGAAGACCGGTGATGAGTACAACGGCCTGAACGAGCTCGCCGCCCAGAAGGGCAACGGCGGCAAGTTCCTGGTCTACAACTCCGCACTGACCGAGTACGCCGGCATGGGCTTCGAGTACGGCTACTCCGTGGGCAACCAGGATGCCCTGGTCGCCTGGGAGGCACAGTTCGGTGACTTCGCCAACGGTGCGCAGACCATCATCGACGAGTACGTCTCCTCCGGTGAGGCCAAGTGGGGCCAGACCTCCAAGCTCGTGCTGCTGTTGCCGCACGGCTACGAGGGACAGGGCCCGGACCACTCCTCCGCCCGCATCGAGCGTTTCCTGCAGCTCTGTGCCGAGGGTTCCATGACCGTGGCCCAGCCCTCCACCCCGGCCAATTACTTCCACCTGCTGCGTCGTCACGCACTCTCGGACCTGAAGCGACCCCTGATCGTCTTCACCCCGAAGTCGATGCTGCGCATGAAGGCCGCCGCCTCCCCGGTGGAGGACTTCACCGAGGTCAAGAAGTTCCAGTCCGTGATCAACGATCCGCGTCTGGTTGACAATGACGGCAAGGTCATCGGAGATGCCGACAAGGTCAAGACCATCATGCTGGTCTCCGGCAAGCTCTACTACGAGCTGGAGAAGCGTCGCGAGAAGGACGGCCGTGACGATGTCGCCATCGTCCGCATCGAGATGCTGCACCCGATCCCCTTCAACCGTCTGCGTGAGGCCTTCGAGTCCTTCCCGAACGCCACCCAGATCCGGTTTGTCCAGGATGAGCCCGCCAACCAGGGCCCGTGGCCGTTCTACAACGAGCACCTGCGTACCCTCGTCCCGAACATGCCCGAGATGGTCCGCATCTCCCGCCGTGCCCAGTCCTCCACCGCCACCGGTGTGTCGAAGGTTCACCAGGCCGAGCAGAAGAAGTTGATCGACGAAGCCTTCCACGTCTAGTCGTTGAAGCTTCATGTGAAGTGAGGACGGCCCCCGTAATTTGCGGGGGCCGTCCTTTGCCTTCTATAGAAAAAACCCGCAGCAGTGGTTCTCTGCTGCGGGGGTGTCGATGAAGGTTAGGCGTCCTGGGTGCCCTGGCGCTGGTCTCCCCCGCCCTCGAAGACACCGGAGCCGGAGTAGTAGTCTTCCACGGCACCAGCCACGGAACCACGCTTGCGGGCCTCCTGCACGATCTCCTGGATGCTTTCCGTGCTCAGCGAACGACCCAGCCCGTGCAGGGCCTCCAGGGCATCCCGGGAGACGGAGGACTTCTGGTAGATCGGCACAATATTCTGCGGCAACCCGTCATTGCGCTCCGGACCACCACAGCCTTCCGCCGGGGAGGGATCCGGGGCATCCAGGTAGGTGGGCAGGGCGCCGATCATGGCCTCATAAGTGACCTGGTGGAGATCAGCCTCCGGGTCCTCGGCAATCTCGTTCACCAGTTCCGCGGCCCGATCCGGGTAGATGGCCTTGAGCACATCGCCGGTGCAGCCGATTGTCAGATCCAGGTAACTGTCCGACATCCGGTGGAGGGCCGATTCGTCCTCCTCAACCCCCATGATCTCGATGGTGCTGTCCTGGCCCGCCTCAACCAGGGCACGTTCATAAAGCTCGCCGAGCACCATCTGTTCCGTGGAGTCCGGGGTATCGCTGATGACCGCAATGACCAGGGTTTCCTTGGTGGTCATGCTATTGCTTTTTGGTTCAGCGGTGCTGCAACCCCCCAGCAGTACTGCGGTGGCGACAACGCCCAGCATCCGGCGTTTCGACATGATGGCCCTCCTGGCAGGCAGCGGTGAGTTCTTCAGCGCTTAGACTACCCACCCTGAGGGGTGGAGCGCTGGACCGGCCCGGCGATACCGGACTGGGCGATCGCATCGCGGGCTTCCGGCGCGTTGGCCGGGGCACAGAGCACATCATAACGGCCGGCGACGATCTGGGTGCGGGAGGTGAAGTCACGACGCCCACCGCTGGCGGCATAGGGCACCACCGCCAGGACGATGCCGAAGACGGCACCGAGCACCACACCTGCAACCATGGGGACCAGGAAACCACCCCCCAGAATGCCGAAGAGCAGGCCGAAGAAAAGTCCCATCCAGGCACCGCTGGCAGCCCCGTTGAAGAGCACCCGCCCCCAGGTCAGCCTTCCGGTGACACGTTCCACCTCCATCAGATTCACACCGACGATGGTCAGGTCACCTACGGGGAAGTTCCGGTCGCTGAGCAGATCCACCGCCTGTTGTGCCTGCTCGTAGGTCTCGAAACTTCCCACCGGCCAGCCTTCCGGTTTCAGCCTCATCGACTGCTGGTTCGCCATTTCTCTTGGTTTCCCTTTCCCCACGTTCTGGAACCGGTGTTCTCACACCGGTGCGTTACAATCCCGGTTTTTGAAATTTCTGATTCATGATGACAACGTGCCAGGTGGTCGGATAGTTCCGGCGGGGTAGAATACGACTTCATGAGTACCGTCACACGTGTCTACGCTGGCCGACTCCGCGGCATGCAGGTCCGCGGCCCCGACACCGATGTGATCGGCCGGGTCCGCGACATCGTGGTCAGCATCCGTCCCGACGGCCGTTCCTCCCGCGCCCTGGGCCTGGTGGTGGAGCTGGTCAACAACCGGCGGATCTTCCTGCCCATGCTGCGCGTCGCCGCCATTGAGCCGGGTGACATCACCCTGGTGTCCGGTTCGGTCTCGCTGCGCGCCTTCCAGTCCCGGGCCGGTGAACTCACCATCATGGGAGACATGGTCGGATCCAGGGTCCACACCGATGATCCGGAGTTCCCCCAGCTGCATGAACGTTCCCTGGAGATCGCCGATGTGGAGCTGGAACGCACCCGCACCCGGGACTGGGTGATCAGCCGGGTGGCGGTTTTCGGGGAGCGCCCCAAATTCGGCCGCAGCCCCCAGTTGTTCATCATCCCCTGGGCCAATATCCACGGGGTGACCGCCGGTGGTGTCGGTGTCTCCGACAGCACTGCCGAGATCATCGCCGAGTTCGCTGATATGCGCCCCGCCGATGTGGCCAATGCTCTGGCTGACCTGCCCCGCCGCCAGCGGGAGCAGGTGGCCGCGGAACTCAATGATGAACGCCTGGCCGATATTCTCCAGGAACTGCCCGATGATGATCAGGCGGAGCTGATTGAGGCACTCGGCATTGAGCGGGCCGCCGATGTGCTGGAGGAGATGGATCCGGATGATGCCGCCGACCTGCTGGGTGAACTACCGGACACCAAGGCTGAGGTGCTGCTGGATCTGATGGACCCTGAGGAGTCCGCCCCGGTGCGCCGCCTGATGAGCTTCTCCCCCGACACGGTGGGTGCCCTGATGACCCCGGAGCCGCTGATCCTCTCCCCCCAGACCACGGTGGCGGAAGCCCTGGCGCATGCCCGCAACCCGGATCTGCCGACTTCCCTGGCCTCCCTGATCTTCGTGGTCCGCCCGCCCACCTCCACACCGACGGGCCGATACCTGGGTTGTGTGCACCTCCAAAAACTCCTGCGGGAACCCCCCTCCACCCTGATCGCCGGCATCCTGGACCCGGATCTGCCCCCGCTCTACGCCGATGATGACCAGGAGACCGCGGCCCGCTACTTCGCCACCTATAACCTGGTGTGCGGCCCCGTGCTCGATGAGGACAAGCACCTCATCGGCGCGGTCGCCGTGGATGACCTACTCGACCACATGTTGCCGGAGGACTGGCGTGAGACGGGTTTCCGTCAGGAAGGGAACAATGGCTGATTACAACCGCTCGGACCTGGACACCCCGGTCGCCGCGAAACGTAAGCGACTCTTTTCCTTTGACGACGACGCGGTGGGCGCGGCCGCCGAGAAGGTCGCCCGTTTCTTCGGTACCGGTCAGTACCTGATGTGGCAGAGCCTGCTGGTGATCGTCTGGATCTGCCTGAACATCGGTGGCTTCTGGTGGAATTGGGACCCCTACCCCTTCATCCTGCTCAACCTGGCCTTCTCCACCCAGGCGGCCTACGCCGCCCCCCTGATCCTGCTGGCCCAGAACCGGCAGGAGGACCGCGACAAGGTCACCATCTCCGCGGACCGTCGCCGCGCCGAGGAAACCAAGGCCGACACCGAGTTCCTCGCCCGGGAGCTGGCGGGGGTGCGCCTGGCCATCGGTGACACCGTCTCCCGCGATTATCTCCGCCGCGAGCTGGATGACCTGCGCAGCCTGATGGAACGGATCGAGGCGAAGCTGGATGATGAGTCTGCGGACCGCATCGACAGCCACGCTGAGCTACGTGAACCCACCCAGGGTGATGTAGCTGACGATGACTTCAGAAAATGAAGTACTAGTATGAATTGGTGATGTCTCAAGTAACTGAATCCGCTGTCCGCAGCGCGCTGTCCCGCGTAGAGGATCCAGAGATCGGTAAGCCCATCACTGAACTCGGCATGGTCAAGTCCATTGCCGTGGACGGCGATGATGTCGCGGTGGAGATTTACCTCACCATCGCCGCTTGTCCGATGAAGAACACCCTGACCACCAATACCCAGGCCGCGGTCGAGGAACTCGAGGGCGTCGGCAAGGTCAGCGTGACCACCGACGTGATGAGTGATCAGCAGCGTCGTGAGCTGCGCACCTCCCTGCGCGGTGATGCCGCCCAGCCGGAGATCCCCTTCGCGCAGCCCGGCTCCACCACCCGGGTCTATGCCGTGGCCTCCGGTAAGGGCGGCGTCGGCAAGTCCTCCATGACCGTCAACCTGGCCACCGCCCTGGCTGCCCGCGGCCTGCGGGTCGGCATTCTCGACGCCGACATCTACGGCCACAGTGTGCCGGGCATGCTCGGCAATGAGGATAACCCCCACCAGGTCGACGACATGATCATGCCGCCGATCGCCCACAATGTGAAGGTCATCTCCATCGCCCACTTCGTGGAGGGCAACGCCCCCGTCGTGTGGCGTGGCCCGATGCTGCACCGCGCCATCCAGCAGTTCCTCTCCGATGTCTTCTGGGGCGACCTGGACTTCCTCTTCCTGGACCTGCCCCCGGGCACCGGTGATGTCGCCATCTCCGTGGCCCAGCTGGTTCCCAATGCCGAGCTGTTGATCGTGACCACTCCGCAGGCTGCGGCCGCCCAGGTGGCGGAGCGTGCCGGCACCATCAGCCAGCAGACCCGCCAGCGGGTGGCCGGCGTGATCGAGAACATGGGTGCCATGGTCATGCCCGATGGCTCCACCATGGAGATCTTCGGCAGCGGTGGCGGCGAGATCGTCGCGGAGCGGCTGTCCACCCTGACCGGCAGCGAGGTACCGCTGCTGGGCCAGGTCCCGCTGGATCCGAAGCTGCGGGAGCACGGCGACGATGGCTCCCCGATCGTCATCTCCGAGCCGGGCTCCCCCACTGCCCAGGCCATCAACACCATCGTCGACAAGCTGATGGTGCGCCGCAGCTCCATCGCCGGCAAACCCCTGGGGCTGGGCGTCACCCGCCACTGATACAACAGCCAGGAAAAAGAACGGGCTCCCCTGAGGGAGTCCGTTCTTTTTATCGCGGTGTCAGCTAGGTGATGTCTGTCTTAGGTGATGTCCGCCCAGGAGAAGCCGCCGCGGGGTTCTTCCCTACCCTCCTTCTTGGAGGTGTTCTCGGCGATGGTCTGGGCGCTGCGATCCTGACTGGGTGGGCGGGGTACCTGCTCCACCTGGGGCTGCTGGGCGGCACGCGCGGCTTTGCCTGCGGTGTCACCCTCCATGATCTTCTTCGGGTCGAAGGAGTCCATGAACTCCTGGTCATCATCGAAGAGCGCCTTGGTGATGGCTGCCTTGGGGCCCATGCGCCCATAGTGGGCGACCTTGTTGATCGGCTCCCGGAATTGGTTGAATTCCTCACCGAACTCGCCGTCGAGTTCGGCACGGGCATTGGAGATGGCACGGCGGGCCGCGAAAATGGCCGCGCGGACATCCTTGATCACGTCGGGAAGCTTCTCCGGGCCGATGATGATCAAACCAATGACCACAATGGTGAAGATCTCGACCCAACCAATATTGTCAAACACACATTCACCTTAGTATCAGGCGGGCCGGAACGCCCGCCCAGCGACTGGAACTGTGAGCAAAGCGTCAGCCCTGACGGCGACGCACCAGCCGAACCATGATGTCGATCTTATCCAGGAGACTCTCCGGTTCGCAGACGCCACCCTCTGCCCCCGGCCCCTCCGGGCAGGACTTCTCGATTCCGGCGAGCTTGGCCATCAAATCACTGGGAGCGCGTAGCTGGTGGAAACCGTTGGATTCCCGGATGGCCTCAGCAGCCCCCTGCTGGCGCCTGACCTCGGCACGGCATTCAGGACAGTGCACCAGGTGGACCCTGGCACGGTGGGTGGCTCCCGCCGACAGCTCTTCATCCACATACGCGGCGAGAGCTTCCGGGCCCAGATGATCCACCGAAGCGAACCTCTTGCCCTTCGCTTTAACCCGTTGCTTCGACTCCATCACTTTGGAAGCCAACCTCCTTCTTTCTCTCTCCCCGCTAGGATACGCCCACTTTCTTTAACGGGTCGGGAGCAGGATCTGGACATCCTCATTGGTTTCGGCGGCAGCTTCCAGGGCGGAACGCAGCTGGCTGCGGCCGCGGTGGATGCGACTGCGCACCGTTCCCATCTTCACGCCCACGGTGTCGGCGATCTCGTCATAACTCATACCGACCACATCACAGAGCACGACTGCGACGCGGAAGTCCGGGCTGAGCTGGTCCAGCGCGGACTGCAGCACCGGGTCCAGGTTCGCGATGGTGAAGGCCTGCTCCGGGGTGGCCTCATTGCCCGGGACCCGTTCATAATCCTCCGGGAGGGCCTCCATGCGGATCTTGTTGCGGTGTCGGACCATGTCAAGGAAGAGGTTCGTGGTGATGCGGTGCAGCCAACCCTCGAAAGTGCCGGCCTGGTAGCTCTTGAGGGAGCGGAAGACCCGCATGAAGGTTTCCTGGGTGAGATCCTCGGCATCATGCTGGTTTCCGGAGAGTCGGAAGGCGAGACGGTAGACGCTGTCGGCGTGCTCCTGCACCAGCGCTGACCAGGAGGGCATGTCACCTTGTCCGGCGTCGAAGGCGGCGGTTCCGCTCAGCTGTTCCTCACCATCCCCGTGGGGAACGGCGGGGGGCTGGACTTCGGCGGCCTCAGCGGTGCGTGCCTTCTTCTTCATGAACTCCATTCAACACGGCCATGCTGGAGAACTCCATATTATGGTCTGAAAATTCGCTGTGAGCTTGGGGGTTCAGCTCGATTCGGGGAGCTTTTATGAAGTCTTTATCCCAAACCTCAGTTTTCACACCAGTCACAACCGGGACTTTTGGGGCGAGCCCCTGCTCACAGCCCTGCCGACCCTGGCTAGACTCTTAATTGTGACTGACACGGCATTTGACGCACTGCTTACCTACATCGAATCGACCATCCCCGGTGATGAGGTCCTCGACGCCGCCCGCCGCGACGCCGAGGAATTCGGGCTGACGACTCCTGATGAGGTCACCGGGCAACTCCTGAGCACCCTCACCGCGGCCGCTGCCTCCGAGAAGTCGGCCGGGGCCATTGCGGTGACCCCGGCGGCCAGCGTGGTCGGCCTTTACCTGCTCAAGGGGCTCGGCAGCAATGGCATGCTGACCTGCATCGACCCTGAGGTGGAACATCAGCGCCAGGCGAAGCAGATCTTCCGGGCGGCTGGCTTCTCCCCCTCCCGGGTCCGTTTCCTGCCTTCCCGCCCCCTGGATGTGATGGGCCGGCTGGCGCATGGGTCCTACCAGCTGGTCTACGGCGAGGTTTCCCCGCTGGATCTGAACGCCCTGGTCAAGACCGCCTGGCCGCTGCTCTCCCCCGGGGGCGTGCTGGTGCTTCCCGATGTCCTGCTCGACGGCACCCTGGCCGATGAGTCCCGCAAGGACCGGGCCACCGTAGCGGTCCGTGAGGCCCTGGAATACGTTGACACCCTCGAGGATGCCCTGATCACCCGGCTCCCCCTCGGTGCCGGCATGATGCTGATCAGCCGCCGCCCATAAAAAATTCCCCCTGGATAACCCAGGGGGAATTTTTCTGATCCATCGTAGGGCGGGGTTACTACTCCCCGACCACGCTGTTCTTGGCTACGACAACGACGCCGCCGGCACTGATCTTGAAACGGGACTCATCGCGGACGCGATCGACACCGATGATCTCGCCTTCCCGGACCACTACGTTCTTGTCGAGGATGGCGTGGCGGACCACCGCGCCACGGCCGACGCGCACGCCCGGCAGCAGGACCGAACCCTCAACAGTGGCGCCCTCTTCGATGTAGACGTCCGAGGAGAGCACCGAGTTGCGGACGGTGCCACCGGAGATGATCGAACCAGCCGACACCATGGAGGATTGTGCGATGCCACCCTGGACGAACTTCGCCGGGGGCAGGTTATTCGTGTCGGTGGAGTGGATCGGCCACTTCGCGTTGTAGAGGTTGAAGATCGGGTGGACGCTGATCAGGTCCATGTGAGCTTCGTAGTAGGAGTCGATGGTGCCCACGTCACGCCAGTAACCGCGGTCCCGGTCGGTATCGCCCGGGACGGTGTTGGCGGAGAAGTCATAGACGTTGGCCTCCCCACGGTCGACGAACCAGGGGATGATGTCACCGCCCATGTCATGGTCAGAATCCGGATTCTCCTCATCGGCCTTCAACGCCTCGATCAGCGCTTCGGTGGTGAAGATGTAGTTGCCCATGGAGGCGAAGGTGACCTCCGGGTCATCCGGGGTGCTCGGCGGGTCGGCCGGCTTCTCCAGGAACTCGGTGATGGTGCCGTCCGCCTCGGACTGGATGCAACCGAAGGCGGTCGCCTCTGCGCGGGGGACACGGATACCGGCCACGGTGGCGGTCTTGCCGGAGGCGATGTGATCATCGAGCATCTGGCCCGGATCCATGCGGTACACATGGTCGGCGCCGAAGACGATCACATACTCGGGCTTTTCATCATAGATGAGGTTGAGGGACTGCAGCAGGGCGTCAGCGGAACCCATGTACCAGCGCTTGCCCAGGCGCTGCTGCGCCGGAACCGAGGCAATGTACTGACTGGTGGGACCGGAGAGCTGCCACGACTGCGAAATGTGCCGGTCAAGAGAGTGTGACTTGTACTGCGTCAACACCGCAATCTTGAGGAATCCGGCATTCGCCAGATTCGACAGCACGAAATCGATGAGCCGGTAGGCACCGCCGAAGGGAACGGCCGGTTTGGCACGATCCGCAGTCAACGGGAAGAGTCGTTTACCTTCTCCACCGGCAAGAACAATGGCTAAAACATTCGCATGGCTTCTCACACCCCACAACCTATTAGGTTTGAGCGAGTTCTGCCGTGGAAAGTCACAGATTCGACCCCTGAAGAGACCCCCCTCACCCCCGAAAACCTCGGCGACACCCCTCACCAAGGGTTAATCTCGTTCACATGAGAGTCGCGATGATGAGCAGAGAATACCCGCCGGAGGTTTACGGTGGCGCCGGCGTCCATGTCACCGAACTGACCCGCTTCATGCGGGAGATCACCCAGGTTGACGTCCACTGCATGGGTGCCCCCCGGGATGCTGAGGGGGTGTACGTCCACGGTGTCGATCCGGCCCTGGAGAACGCAAACCCCGCGATCAAGACCCTTTCCACCGGCCTGCGCATGGCGGAGGCCGCTGCTGAGGCAGAGGTCGTCCACTCCCATACCTGGTACGCCGGGCTGGGTGGCCACCTGGCGGGCAAGCTGCACGGCATCCCCCATATCGCCACTGCCCACTCCCTGGAGCCGCACCGCCCCTGGAAGCGCGAGCAGCTCGGTGGCGGCTATGAGGTCTCCTCCTGGTCGGAGCGCAATGCCATGGAGTATGCGGACGCGGTCATCGCGGTTTCTGCCCGGATGAAGGACTCCATTCTCGAGGCCTACCCCCGGATCGACGCGGATCGCGTGCATGTGGTCCTCAACGGCATCGACACCGAGCTCTGGGCCCCTCGCCCCACTTTCGAGGCTGCCGAGGACTCCGTCCTCAGCAAGTTGGGTGTGGATCCGAACCGCCCGATCGTCGCCTTCGTCGGCCGCATCACCCGCCAGAAGGGTGTGGAGCACCTGATCAAGGCCGCCGCACACTTCGATGAGGGTGTGCAGCTGGTGCTCTGCGCCGGCGCCCCGGACACCCCGGAGATCGCCGCCCACACCAAGGCCCTGGTGGAAGAGCTGCAGGCTCAGCGTGAGGGTATCTTCTGGGTGCAGGAGATGCTGGACAAACAGGGCATCCAGGAGATCCTCACCGCGGCCGACACCTTCGTCTGCCCCTCCATCTATGAACCGCTGGGCATCGTGAACCTTGAGGCCATGGCCTGCGGCACCGCTGTCGTCGCCTCTGATGTGGGTGGCATCCCAGAGGTCGTCCTGGACGGCAAGACCGGCACCCTGGTCCACTATGAGGAGTCGGACCCGGAGGGCTTCGAACGTGATATCGCCGCCGGGGTCAACGCCATGGTCGCCGATAAGGAGCGTGCCAGGACTTTCGGTGAGGCTGGTCGGCAACGTGCGGTGAATGATTTCTCCTGGGCCACCATCGCCCAGCAGACGGTGGACATCTACCGTTCTCTGCTCTAGATCCAGACCTTCCACCCCGGGGTTCGCAGCTTTCTGCAGCCCCGGGGTTTTCTCATTACGCTCGGAGTTAAATGTCGAAAACGCAAAGGATGCAGAAGTAACAATGGCAATAATCTCTCACCGGCCGGAACTTCATGTCACCCCCGAGAACGGGATTCTGGATGCCCCCGCCGGGGCGCTGCTCGACGGAGACACCTGGCACCTCTTCCACCAGTACCGACCAACCCCGGATGCCCCGGCCCGCTGGGCCCACCAAATGTCCGAGGGTTCCCCTTTCGAGTGGGAGGTCTGTGAGGATGTCATCGCCCCGGAAGGTGAGGAGACTCTGGTGCGGGCCGGTGCGGTGCTGGCGGTTGATGGCGGGGTCAACCTCTACTTCACCTCCGTCACCGAGGACGGCACCGCGGTGCATCTGGCGCGGATCGACGACTTGGAGGCCACCATGGAGGAGGTCTCTGATGATCTGCGCGTGGACCCCCATGTCCGCCGGATCGGTGAGGTCCTCGGTGACCGCGATGGTTTCACCAGCTTCCGTTCTCCCTGTGTGGTGCCGGACTGGGTCGCTGAACATGACCGCACGGACGGACACCGTGGCTGGCTGATGCTGGCGGTCAGTGGTTCCCAGACTGCCCCGCAGCTGGTCATGCTGACCTCCACCGATGCTCAGGAATGGGAGATCCTGGGCCCGTTGACCTTCCAGGGAGACACCGGCCTGGCCGCGGATCTACCGCTGGTCAGCCCCCGCCTGATCCGCCTGCAGGATGAGGTCGACGGTGAGATCTACGACATCCTCATGGTCACCATCGAACATGAGGGCATCGACATCTCCGGTTATCTGGTGGGTCGTCTGCAGGGCGCGGAGTTCGAGGTACACACCCCCTTCAGCCGCATTGACTTCGGCCATGACTTCACCAGGCCGCGCATCACCAACTACACCCCGGGCACCGTCCCCGAAGATCAGCTCTACCTCAGCGGTTCCCTCTTCGGCCTGATGAATGGGGTGGGCCGTTTCGATGATGAGTCCGGGCATCTGAGCCTGCGGGAGGAAGGCTGGGTGAACTGTCTTTCCTTCCCCCGTATCCTGACCTTGCAGAATGGCCTGATCTACCAGACTCCGCCCCAGGGGCTGCCCGATCAGATCCCGCAGTCCATTTCCGCGGCCTCCTGGACCGGGCTCTGCGAGATTCCCACCGGGAGCTCGCTGCGGGTGGAGCTTATCGACGCCGCGGGCAAGGTCGCTGCAGTAGTCACCCACCAGGGTGATCTGCTTACCCTGGACCGCTCCATGAACCCCCACCACGAGGGTGATCACCTGGCCCAGGCCCCACTGGCCGAGGGGGACACCGACTCGCTCTCAATCTTCGTGGACGGCTCCACGGTGGAGGTCTTCGCGGATGGTGGGGCGATCGCCATGTCCAGCCGAGTCTATATTCCGGGTGGCTGCCGGGAGTTCAACGCCCTCGCCGAAGACGGAAGCGAGATCATCCGCTGCTATGAGCGTTTCCCCCGCTCCTATGACTCCTCCGAGCTTCCCGACTATGAGACGGAGAACAACTTCGGTGAGGATGACACCTATGAGGGTGTGGTCCGTTAGACCTTTGCCAGGCGGGTGATCATCGCGCGCGCCGTGACCTTCATACTCGGCGGCAGCGCGAGGATCCGCTCCTTCAGGTCCGCCGGATCAATATGGCGGGCCGAGGGGCTCATGCCGATCTGGGTGGTGATGGAATCCTGGTCCAGATTCATCTCGAACTCCACCGGCCAGGACTCCCCCACCGGCACCAAGTGGCCTTCCGCCTGCGCGATCATCCGCTTCACCTTGCCCTCCTCGACATCGATGATGCCGAGGGGTTCGCGTAGTTCAGCCAGGTGACCGGCATCGGCGGTCAGCACGATCACCTCACCGCCGGGCTTGAGCACCCTGGCGAACTCGGCGGGGTTGCGGGGGGCGAAGATGACGGTGATGGCATCTACGGACTCATCCCGCAGGGGCAGGCGGGCCCAGGCGTCAGCCACCACGGCACCGACCTTGGGGTGGCACTTGGCGAGGTGCTTGGCAGCTGCCACGGAGACGTCGATGCCCACCCCGCGGGCACCATGCACATCATCGAGGGTGTGGGCGAGGTAGTAGCCGGTGCCGGCTCCGATCTCACAGATCACCGGATGGGCGTTATCCGGGACACCGGCATCTTCGAGCACATCATTGACCGCCATGGAGACCGCTTCCACAAAGGGAGCGAAATGACCCCGGGAAAGAAAGACCTCACGGGAGTTGACCATCGCGGTATCATCCCCGGTGTAGCGCAGTCCGGCACCCCCGGCGAGCGTGATATAGCCCTGTTTGGCCACGTCATAGCTGTGTCCGGATTCGGAGACCAGGCGGGAGAAGTCATCGGCGCCGGACAGCGGGGTGCCGTCGATCGGGTCGGCGAGGACGTCAATGATGTCGGAGAGCATTCAAGCACCACTTCCTTAACGGGTGGGGGCAATAACCTCCCCATGGTAGCGCAGATGGCGCCGAACCCGGATTCGGGTTCGGCGCCATCTGATTCTTATTAATTTGCCTGATTATGCCTTGATTATGCGGAAACCTCGCTGAGCAGGGAACCCAGTTCAGCGGCCTCTTCCTTGGTCAGTTCGACGACGAGTCGTCCACCACCGTCGGAAGGGATCCGCATGACAATCTTGCGGCTTTCCACTACCGCTTCCATCGGGCCACTACCGGTCCGGGGCTTCATCGCTGCCATAAGATCCTAGCTCCTTACCTAAAACTGAATGACTACTCTATCCAGTTTAGTCTTTTTTCTGAAACTAAAGGTCGTTTCTTTCTTCGACAAGGATTTCGGGGTGATTTCCACCCTGGTTGGCGAGCTGCTTTTTCAGGTCCCTGATCAGCGCCTCCACCTGATCCGGGCGGTAACCACGCGGCACCACATCAAAACTCAGACCATCGAGATCCCGCACCGCCAAGCACTCCCGGTTGCGCTGGATCACGTCCTCGCCTTCATCTGCCGGCGGCAGAATCTCCCCGCGCCCGAAGAGGGTGCCGAAGATCCAAGTGAAGAGCACTGTCAGCACGATCAGCGCCAGAATAAGAAAAATCCAGGTGAGCACTAGGAAGCCTTTCAGGACTTTAGATCAATGGATCGAGAATAGCGGAGAGGGCGGGACGCTCCCTGATCTCCCCCTGACCGGCACGGGCCAGGATGGTGGCGGCCACGACCTCGGCCATGGGTCCCAGTTCCGCCAAGGGGCGGTTGCGGTGGTGCCGCAACCCCAGGTCCACCTGGGCGATGGCGGCGGGGCCGTGGCGCTGCATGACGTCGATAAGCAGCCCTGCCTCCACCCCGTAACCGTGGACGAAAGGCAGGTCGAGGGCGGTGGAACGTCGTAGGGCGTACTCCCCCGCCAGGGGTTGATTGACGCCACCCAACGCCGGGAAGAGCAGTCGCAGCAGAGGTTTGGCGGTCAGCTCAGTGACCCGCCCCCCGCCATTGGGTTGCCCCTGGTAGCTACGTCGATAATCAGCCTTGACCAGGTGGATAGCCGGGTCCTGAAAGGGTGCTGCCAGGGCATTGACCATCCCGGGCACCGGGCGGGTCAGGTCCGCATCGATGAAGACCACCACCTCCCCACGTGCGGCGGCCACCCCCCGCCAGAGGGATTCCCCCTTACCCGGCCAGGGTTCCAACGGGAGGATCTCACGCCAATTGAGAACCCGGGCCCCGGCTGCTTCAGCTTCCGCTGCGGTCCCGTCGACGGAGTCAGCGTCAATCACCAGAACCTCGGCGGGGGCATCGGCCAACATCGCCTCCACCACCGCGGCGACGGTGGCTTCCTCGTTGAGGGCGGGGATGATGACGGAAATACTCATGCCATGCCCCGGACGGTGTGCAGCGGGGCGGCCTTACCCTGAATCGCAGCGGTCATCCGCAGCACATCGATGGTGTCGGCGACATTGTGCACCCGGAAGGCGGCAACCCCCCGGGCGGCGGCCCAGGCGGTGGCCGCCAGGGTTCCGGCGACCCGCTCCCGGACGGGGCGCCCCACGGTCTCCCCCACGAAATCCTTATTCGACAGGGCCATCAGCACCGGCCAACCGGTGGCCACCAGCTCATCAATGCGGCGCAGCAACTCCAGACCATGAAAGGTATTCTTCCCGAAATCATGGGTGGGGTCAATGAAGATCAATTCCTCGGGGACCCCACAGTCCACCGCTCTTTCAGCCAGCGCGGTGGTTTCCCGGATGACATCGGCGACAACATCATCGAAATGGGCGCGATGGGGACGGGAACGGGGGGTGATACCCCCGGTGTGTGAACAGACATAGCCCACGTGGTACTGACCGGCGACCTCCATGAGCTCCGGATCATATCCGGCCCAGGTGTCATTGATCAGCCCGGCACCGGCCTTGATCGCCTCCGCCGCAACATCGGCCCGCCAGGTGTCCACCGAGATCCGCACCCCGGGGTGACGCTCATGGACGGCGGCGATGATCGGCACCACCCGGTCAATCTCCTCCGCGGCATCAACCTCAGAGCCGGGGCCGGCCTTGACACCCCCGATATCAATGATGCTGGCACCCTCGGCAATGATCTCATCGACACGCTGGAGTGCAGCGGTGTCGGCGAAGGTGGCACCCTGGTCGTAGAAGGAATCCGGGGTTCGGTTGAGGATGCCCATCACCGCCGGAAGGCAGATATCTGACAAGAGCTAGTACTGCCCCTTCTTAAGGTTTTCCCGGAGATTCTTGTGGTGCTCCACGATATGCTCAACAGCCTCGTCCACCGAGTCGGTGAGCAGGAAGAGATCCGTGTCCCCAGGAGAAATCATCCCGTCATCGACCAGGCGGCCGCGGATCCAGTCCACCAGGCCCGCCCAGAACTCGGTGCCCAGGAGCACGATCGGGAAATTGTTGACCTTCTTGGTCTGCACCATGACCAGCATCTCGAAGAGCTCATCGAGAGTGCCGAAACCACCGGGGAGACAGACGAAGGCCTCCGAATACTTCAGGAACATGGTCTTGCGGGCAAAGAAATAACGGAAGTTCAGACCGAGATCCACCCAGTCATTCAGACCCTGCTCATGAGGCAGCTCAATACCCAGACCGACGGAAAGACCATCCGCCTCATAGGCACCCCGGTTCGGGGCCTCCATCAGCCCCGGGCCACCACCGGTGATGACGGCGTAGTCGGCCGCAACCAGCTTGCGTCCGACCTCCACACCCGCCTCATACCAGGGCTCACCCTCCTTGATACGGGCGGAACCAAAGACACAGACTGCCTTGGGCAGACCAGCCAGCGCATCGAAACCAGCCACGAATTCACCCTGGATACGCAGGATGCGCCAGGGATCGGCATGCAACCAGTCATGGTCACTACCGAGTTCGAAGAGCCGCTGATCATAGGTCGATTCCTGGTCGCCCTCGGTACGCAGCAGCATCGGGCCGCGGAGTTTGCGCTTATCGGGCGAGGGGGTGATATTAGGAGCCATGTGTCGAAGTTAACCCTTTTCCCCGGATTCCGCTGAAGAGAGGTTGGTACGGGTGTACCAGATCAGGTGAGCCATGCCCGCAAGGTCTGCACCACCCCGGTGATCATCCACACCGGACACTGCTCATCCTTCTTATGCGCGAAATTGGGGTCACCCGGGCCAAAATTCAGGGCCGGTATCCCGCGGGCAGCGAAGCGTGCCACATCCGTCCACCCGTATTTGGCGCGGAAACGACCCCCGACGGCGGAAAGCAGTTCCTGGGCAGGGGGTGAGCCCAGCCCAGGGAGGGCCCCCGGCGCGGCGTCGTCAATCTCAACCTCCAGACCCGCGAAATCGAGCACCTCCCGAAGATGCGCCTCCGCCCCCGCCACACTGCGGTCCGGGGCGAAACGGAAGTTGAGGAAGAGCCAGGCCTCATCCGGGATGGTGTTGGTGGTCACCCCGGATTCCAGGTGCACCACATTCAACCCCTCGCGGTACTCACACTCATCGATCTTCACACTGCGGGGCTGGTAGGCGGCGATGCGGGTGAGCACGGGGGCGAGTTTATGGGCGGCATTCTCCCCCAGCCAGGCGCGGGCGGAGTGGGCCCTTTCCCCCCGGGCGGTGATGCGCAACCGGAGGGTTCCCTGGCAACCTGCCTCAATGATCGCCCCACTGGGCTCACCGAGCAAGGCAATATCACCCACCAACCATTCCGGCAGATCCGCTTCAATGTGGCCGAGCCCATTGAACTCGGTGGAGACCTCCTCCCCCTCATAGGCGATCAATGTCAGATCCCGGTTGAGCCCCGGATCATTGGCCAGGAGCCAGAAGGTGTGGAGGTAGACCGCCAGGCCGGATTTCATGTCCACACTGCCGCAGCCGTGGAGCACCCCATCCACCAGGCGGTGCGGCAGGTTGTCGACGATGGGCACGGTGTCGATGTGCCCCGCCAGGATCACCCGCTCCCCCAGGCCGCGCCGGGTGCGGGCAAGGAGGGTGTTGCCGTGGCGGTGGACCTGCACGCCGGGGATGGCCCGGAGGGCAGGTTCCAGGGCGTCGGCAAGCTCAGTTTCGTGGTGGGAGGGGCTGGGGATATCGACCAGTGCCGCCGCCAGTGTGACGGGGTCGCTGAAATCCAGGATTGTTGATTCGCTCACCTGCCCAGACTACAAAATGACCTGGGCACGGGACCACCGTAGAATGAAAATTATGAGCACACAGGGCGCCCAGGGCATCGGTATCGCAAATATCTCCATTGACGGCACAGTGTTGGACACCTGGTTCCCGGCACCCGAGCTGGTTGACGGTTCCGGACTCACCAGCGGCACTGAACGGCTCGGGGCCCAGCACCTGAGCCACCAGATGCTCTCGTTGATCACCTTGGATGAGGACCGCATGGTGGAGCAGGTTGCGGTGCGCACCACCATCGCTGATGTCCACCAGCCGCCGAGCAGCGCCCATGATGTCTACCTTCGGCTGCATCTGCTCAGTCACCGGATCGTAAGGCCGCAGTCCATCAACATGGATGGTGCGGTCAAGCATCTGGCGAATGTGGTGTGGACGAACAAGGGTCCGGCCACCCCGGAGAACTTCGAGTTTGTGCGCACCTCCCTGCGTTCCCGCGGCCTGATCCACGTCTACGGCATTGATCACCTGCCCCGCATGGTCGATTACGCCCTCCCCGACGGGATCCGGATCGCGGAGGCGGAGCGGGTGCGGCTCGGCGCCTACCTGGCTCCCGGCACCACGGTGCTCCGCGAGGGTTTCGTCTCCTATAACGCCGGTTCCCTCGGCCCCGCCCGCATCGAGGGGAGACTCTCCTCCGGGGTGACCGTGGGGGCTGGGTGCAATGTGGGGCTCTCCGCCACCCTGATGGCCAACCGCAGCCCGGAGGGGGCCCGGATTCCCATCAGCATCGGAGAGAACTGTCACTTCGGGGTCTCCTCGGGACTGATCGGCCTGAATATCGGCGATAACTGCCGGATCGGTTCCAATATCGTCATTGAGCAGGACACCCCGATCTTTGATGCCGCCAGCCGCACCCTGATCACCGGTGCAGACCTGGAGTGGCGTTCGAATTGGAGTGTGCGCACTGAGGCGGGCCACCCGGAACCTGTGCTGCGCACCCACTAGCTTCGGCGGTGTGGTCAGTTTATAACCTGTCCTGACCTCAGGATAAGGTTTCAGGCATGACAACACAGGAGACCTCCCAAGCCGGTAACCCCGGGCTCGGTAAGGGACTTAAGCCTAGACACTTGACCATGATGGGGTTGGGGTCCGCTATCGGCGCGGGCCTCTTCCTCGGAACCGGCGTGGGTATCCGCGCGGCAGGTCCAGCCATCCTGATCGCCTACATGATCGCCGGTGCCATCGTGGTGTTGGTGATGCAGATGCTCGGCGAGCTGGCGGCGGCCCGGCCCTCCTCCGGTTCCTTCTCCACCTATGCCCGCCAGGCTTATGGCCATTGGGCCGGTTTCACCCTCGGCTGGTTGTACTGGTTCATGCTGATCATGGTGCTCGGCGCGGAGATGACCGGAGCCGCGGCGATCATGGGCAGCTGGTTCGGGGTGGATCCCTGGATTCCGGCGCTGGTGGCCGTGATCTTCTTCGTGGTGGTCAACCTGGCGAAGGTCAGTGGTTTCGGTGAGTTCGAGTACTGGTTCGCCTTCATCAAGGTGGCGGTGATCATCGGTTTCCTGATCATCGGTGCACTGCTGATCTTCGGTCTGCTGCCCGGTTCCACCTTCGTGGGTACCCAGAACTTCCTCGGCGAGGCCGGTTTCATGCCCAATGGCATTGCCGGTGTGGCTGCTGGCCTGTTGGCCGTGGCCTTCGCTTTCGGTGGTATCGAGATCGTCACCATCGCCGCCGCGGAATCTTCCGAGCCGGAGCGTTCCATCGCCACCGCGGTGCGTGCCGTGATCTGGCGCATCGCAGTCTTCTACCTGGGTTCGGTGCTGGTGATGACCTTCCTGCTGCCTTATTCCCAGATCGACAACGCCGAGACCGCCGCCGAGTCCCCCTTCACCGCGGTGCTGAGCCTGGCCAACCTGCCGGGTGTGGTCGGTTTCATGGAGGCCGTCATCGTCCTGGCGTTGCTCTCCGCCTTCAACGCCCAGATCTTCGCCACCTCCCGACTGGTCCATGACCTCGCCCTGGAAGGTGACGCCCCGGCATTGTTCAAGACGTTGAGTTCCGCCAAGGTGCCCATCAACGCGGTGGTTCTCTCCATGGTCTTCGCCTTCGTTTCCGTGGGTCTGCAGTGGTGGAACCCAACGGGTCTACTGGACTTCCTGCTCAATGCCGTGGGTGGCTGCCTGTTGGTGGTCTGGGTGATGATCGTCCTCAGCTACCTCAAGCTGCACCCCGAGCTGGAACACAACAAGGAGATCACCACCGTCCGGATGTGGGGGTGGCCCTGGTTGGCCTGGGCCACCCTGATCTCTCTGGTGGGTCTGATCGTCCTGATGCTCTTCGATGCCGGAGCCCGCGGCCAGATCTACTCCGTGGTCGTGGTCGTTGTGCTTCTCATTGCACTTTCCTTCACCACACGCGGCAAGAAGGTCAGGTAACTTCTAAGCCATGACCGCTGCACTTGCCCAAGGCCTCGCAACCATCCACCAGGACGGCACTGTCCTGGATGTGTGGTTCCCCTCCCCGACGCTTATCGACGACCCCGTCGAGGCCGGCACGGTGCGAATCACCGCGCCGGAGCAGCTCGCTCCCTTGGAGCTCGTCGATGAGGACCGTCACGTCGAGCGTATCGCCGTCGAGACGCGTATCGCTTCTCTCGACGACGCTCCCCTGGGCACCTACGACGCCTACCTGCGACTGCACCTGCTCTCCCACCGGCTGGTCAAGCCCCATGGTCTGAACCTGGATGGTATCTATCACCAGTTGGCCAATGTGGTGTGGACCAACTGGGGCCCCTGCTCCCTGGATAGGTTCGAGTTCGTCCGTGGCAAGCTCGCTGAGCGTGGCCCGGTGTCCATCCAGTCCGTGGACAAGTTCCCCCGCATGGTCGACTATGTCATCCCCAGTGGGGTGCGTATCGCCGATGCTGACCGCGTCCGCCTGGGCGCCTACCTCTCCCCCGGCACCACCGTCATGCACGAGGGCTTCGTCAACTTCAATGCGGGCACCCTGGGCACCTCCATGGTTGAGGGCCGGATCTCCTCTGGTGTGGTCATCGGTGACGGCACCGACATCGGTGGCGGCGCCTCCATCATGGGTACTCTCTCCGGTGGCGGCAGCGAGGTGATCTCCCTGGGTAAGCGATGCCTGCTCGGCGCGAACGCAGGTGTCGGTTTCCCCCTCGGTGATGACTGCACCATCGAGGCCGGTCTCTATGTCACCGCGGGCACCCGGGTCACCATCTTCGATGAGCTGGCCAAGAAGGTCGGGGTCTTCCACGGCAGTTCCATCCGTGCCTCCAAGCTCTCCGGTTTCTCCCGGCTGCTCTTTCGCCGCAATTCGGTCTCCGGTTCGGTAGAGGCCAGTGAGCGGGAGGTTTCAGTCGCCCTGAACCGGGATCTGCACCAGAACTAGTCTCCTGAGGGGTCTTTCCCGGGAATCTTGAGAGCCCGGTCCACGTTTACGGTGGGCCGGGTTTTTTATTGCTTAAAACCATTGACCGAATGTCAAGTTTACTTTACATTGTGAATATAGGGAAAATGTGACATCACGATAAGGAGCTTCGGACATGGAACCCCGCCACAGCCTGCCGATCATTCTCCTGACATTGCCGCTCTGCACTCTCGGGGGCACCACGACGCTGGGACGGGACGTGTCGCGCGCTTGAGTGAACAGAACCTCAGCAACATGGTCCGCAAATTCCGCCGTTGGAATGAGCTCTCACAGGGCGAACTCGCGGAACGGGTTTCAGTGTCCCGGCAGACCATCGCAAATATCGAGAAGGGCAACTACTCCCCCTCGGTGCACCTGGCTCTGGCGATCTGCCGGGAGCTGGGAAAAACCGTGGAGGAGATATTCGGAGAGGAACAGGAGAACTGACATGGGATATGCCGACACCACCCTGCAGAAATACGATGAAGCGGTAGACGATGAATTCGAGCGGCAGTTACTGCATCGCTCTTCGACCGTGACAGCCCAGTCCCCCATGTGGCTCTGCTTCCTGGTGGGTGCAATTCTTGCCTGGACACTGCCGGGCGATCACTCCCTATGGTCCGCCCTACTGCTGCTGATCCCCGCCGCCTCCCAGGTGCTGGGACAGAATTGGCTGAAGCGTCAGACCGCGCGCGCCCGCTTCATCGAATTGAGCAGGACAGACTGGTTCCTAATGACCGCCCTTATTCTCGCCTGGCTTGCCGGACTAGCTTTCAACTACTGGGATGGTTCCATCGCCGCCGCCACCGGGGGTCTGGTCGGAAGTCTGGCCGGAGGTGGCCTGGCACTGTGGCTGGGCCCGAAGGCTCAGCGGAAGCGCCGCATGCAGGACATTGCCCGGATCAATGCTGGGCTGGATGACTAACTCTCCTGGGTGACAGGTTCCCTGACCTCGACGATCTTCACCTTCGGGCGACGGAAGGCCCAGAATTTGTTGATCAGGAAGTTCACCGGCATGGCAACCACAATGGAGATCACGGTGGCCCAGTAGAACTTGGTCCGGAAGCCGGTGGAGCCATCGAATACCGCCTCGGAGAGAGCGATCGGCGAAGTCGGGTTCATCAACAGGGTGGCCACCACCTGACTCACCAGGAAAGCCCCGATACCGGTCAGCAGGAAGGGGAAGAATCCCCGGAACCAGCTTCGGGTACTGATTCCCTTGAAGGTCCACATCCGGTTGAGCTGGTAGTTCCAGGTGTTGGCAACCAGGAAGGCAATCGTCAAAAAGACGTTGAACCAACGAATATTAAACTCGGTGCCGAACAGATTCAGGAAGACATCACTCTCGTGGATGCCCCCGGTCCAGCCGGCGATCTTCTTGGAGAGCGCAGCGATGAGCAGATTCACCACGGTTCCGGAACCACCGACGATTCCGAATTTGATGAACTGGCTCAGCCCTGACATCAACCTGCCGGGCCGCATTTTTTCCGTGGAGCCCACATCGCCTCTTCCTGATGCACTGATCACTTTAAAGATTGAACTTTAGTCTCCGGCCATTTGAATCAGTGAATCCACACGCTCTTTACCGTGGCTTGAGCAGAGCTCCCATCTCATCACGACTATGCAGCCTCGTTTCCCAACCATGAAAAGAACTGCCCTGAACTGCACTTTTCAGGAAATCACCCCCGCGGGGGTAGCCATGTCCGGGGCGTGCCCTAAGGTCCATATCGAACACCTGAGCTATAGGCGTCATCACTACTGCACCCCTCAACCACTGCGACCCTTCACCTTCAAGGAGGTGACCTGTCCCCGTGCCCTTCCACTCCGATACCATGGCGTTCCATTCGCTGAGTTCCCCGGACGATCCCCTGGCGGTGGCCTTCCAACAGGCCCGAGAAGCCGAATACCTGGCCTGGCGCCGGGCCATGCCCACCGGATCCCAGCAGGAGCGGGATTTCACTGAACTGGCGGCAACCATCACCCGATCCACGGGTATCCGCTCCGGAGTCATCGCCAGCAATCTCTACGCCCTGCTCACCCTCGACAAACTACCCCAACTCAAGACCCTGATCGAGGAACACTTCCACGTCGACATGTCCCGGCTGCGCACCATCGACCACCAGCTCACCGGTATCTGTGTGGAGCTGCTGGAGGATCCAGGGTTCTGGGAGGCCGTCGACGAGCGGTTGAGCTCCCTGCTCTCCCCCACCCGGGCAAACCAGCTGATGCCCACCAGTGCCACCATCACCCGGGCCCTCAAAGAACTCATCCGGGTGCTGACCCCACCCGAGGAAGAAGCACCCCAGCACCCCAGTGCCCAGGAAGAAACAGAACACCCGGAAGGCGAGCCCGGGAATACGGAGCCGGCTCCAGAACCCGAGCTCCCGGTCATGAACAGGTACCACAGCACCCCACAGCCCGATGGCAGCGTGCTCTTCGAGATCCGGGTGGATCAGGTCACCGCCACCAAGATCGAGGAGGCGGTGCGGGCCCGCGCCAAGGAGCAGGGCATCCCCTACCATCAGGCTTTTGTGGAGATCTTCCTGATGGATGTGTCGGTGAAGGTCAACCTGAACCTCTACCAGGCCAGGGACCTGCCCGGGAGTCCGGGCTTTCTCCAGCCCTACGGCCCCCTTGACCCCAAGGACGCTGAAGCCCTCGCGGCAGCTGCCCAACGGATCCGGGATGCTGATGCGGCTGCCGAGAAGGAATCCCCGGCCTACCAGACACCACCGGATATCAGGGCTGCGGTGGAGGGAAGGGACTGGCTCTGCCGCTGGCCTGGCTGCATCCGGCCCGCCAGCCGCTGTCAGATGGACCACCGGATCAACCATGCTGATGGTGGCCCCACCACCGCCGCCAATCTCCTGGCGCTCTGCGACCACCACCATGCCCGCAAAACCGATGAGCAGGTCCACTACCTGCTTGACCCCTATACCGGTGATGTCTACTGGCTCTTCCAGGACGGTACCTGGGCAATTGACCGTGCGGAAGGGCCGTTGGCCCCGAAGCAGAGACATTGGGTGCAGACCCTGGCCCAACGTCAGGACAGGCGCCGGGAACGGGCCCGCCTGCGCGAAGAGGAGAAAGCGGAGCAGGAGAGAACACAGCGACTCAAGCAAAAGAGGGAGCGGCCCCTCCCCTCGCAATACGAGGATGAGGAGCCGCCCTTCTAGAACAGGAACAGAGGGTCAGCCGTGCAGCCGGGCCACCGCAGCGTCGATACGCTCATCGGTGCCGGTCAGGGCAACCCGCACGAAGTTGGCGCCGGCAGGACCGTAGAAGTCACCGGGTGCGACGAGAATGCCACGTTCGGCAAGCCAGTTCACGGTGTCACGGCAGTTCTCTCCACGGGTGGCCCAGATGTAGAGCCCCGCCTCGGAGTTCTCCACCTGGAAACCGGCTTCGATCAGCGCCCGCATCAGTTTGGCCCGCCGGGCGGCGTAGCGCAGCTTCTGCAGTGCCTCCTGGTCATCATCACCCAGGGCGGCAACCATGGCCGCCTGGATCGGACCGGGAACCATCAGACCGGAATGCTTCCGCACTTCGGTCAGTTCAGCGATCAAGGAAGGATCACCAGCTAGGAAACCTGCGCGGTAGCTGGCCAGATTGGAGGACTTGGACAGGGAGTGGATGGCGATCAGGTTGGTGTGGTCACCATCGCAGACCGCCGGATCCAGGATCGAGAGGGGCTGATTCTCATCATCCCAACCCAGACCGATATAGCACTCATCAGCAGCGAGAATCACCCCGCGTTCCTGCGCCCAGTGGACCACCTTGCGCAGGTGCTCAATGCCGAGCACCTTGCCCGTCGGATTGGAGGGGGAATTGATGAACATCAGGTCCGGGGTGGCCGGGCCGACCTTGAACAGCGAATCTGCCCGCAGCGGCGTGGCCCCGGCCATCAGGGCACCCACCTCATAAGTCGGGTAGGCAACCTCCGGGATGACCACCGTCCCCCGCACCCCGAGCAGGCTCGGCAGCAGGGCGATGGCCTCCTTGGTGCCCACCACCGGCAGCACCGCATTCTCGCTGAGGCCGCTCATGTTGTAGCGCCGGGCCAGGGCCTCAATGATCGCCTGGCGTAGTTCCGGGGTGCCGACGGTCTGCGGGTAGCCCGGCTCCGCCGCCGCCTCAGAGAGTGCGATCTGGATGCCAGGGGCAACCTGATCCACCGGGGTGCCCACCGAAAGGTCGACGATGCCCTCCGGATGGGCGTTGGCCTTCGCCTTCGCCTGGGCAAGAGAGTCCCAGGGAAAATCGGGAAGGGTGGTTCCCAGCGGGGTGCGGGTCATGGTTCTCCTCTTGGCGGGGCTGTGTGCTTTCTAGTCCTGGTTCTGCGGCGGCAGTGCGGAGACCAGCGGGTGATCAAAGTCCTGGGGGCCGAGCTTCGCGGCACCACCGGGGGATCCGAGGTCGTCGAAGAAGGCGGAGTTGGCGTCGTTGTAATCAAGCCACTCGTCCGGGACGTCATCCTCGTAGAAGATGGCTTCGACCGGGCAGGCTGGTTCACAGGCGCCGCAGTCGACGCACTCGTCGGGGTGGATGTACAGCATGCGTTTGCCCTCGTAGATGCAGTCCACGGGGCATTCTTCAACGCAGGAACGATCCAAGACGTCAACGCATGGCTGTGCGATTGTGTATGTCATGGGAACTCGATACTCCAATATAAAGTTGCGGATTTTGGGTGAGATGCTCACCCATTATGTCACTTGACCTTGATAAGTGGCCAAATGCCACCTATCACTCCAGCCCCCAGCAGAAGTACGCTGCGGATGTTGGATCCGAGCAACTGGGCATCGCCGAAAACAGGCCACATCATCATCACGGTATAGCCTGCCACCCAGACATAGAGCGGGATGGCGGCGATCACCGCCCGATTGCTCCAGAGCGCTGCAGTCCTGCTCAGCACCATGGTGAAGAAGAAGGCGATGAGGATTGTGTAGGGAAAGGCGATCGAGGAGCCGCCCGGAAGGGCGATCCAGGTGCCCAGATACATCACTTCCAAAAAGACTGAAATAAGGGCTCCGAGGGAGAGCCAGAACAATCCGCCGATGGCTTCGGCGCGACTGAAATCCTGGTGAATAAAACCCTGCTGCGGCAACTGTCTCACCCCCGTGACAGTCCGTCAAGGAGCCCGGTGGCACCCTCCGGAAGTGCCACCCCGGCCCCGAATTGATAGTGCTCGCGACGCAGCAGAGGCTGGGCGATCAGGTTCGACAGTGCCCAGAGCACCAGCCCATCGCAGGACCCGATGGCGGCCACCGGATTAACCTCGGAGATACTGCCATCGGCGATCCACACCTGGGTGGCATGAGCCTGCATCGAGGCTCGTTTGGCATGGTAGGCGTGGTCATCCAGGGTGATCGCCAGGTCACTGCTGTCCACCGAGGCCAGTTCTTCGGGTTTCGCTGCCCGCCAGCCGGCCGGAACAGTGCTTATCGACGCCAGTCCCGCCTGGAGGTCAGCGGTGTCCGTCACCGCCCACAGCACCCTGGGCACCCCGGTCTGGGCTGCGGCGAGATGGGTGATCTCATGGGCCCGGATATGATCCGGGTGGCCATAACCGCCGTCCGGGCCGTAGGTGATCACCAGATGAGGGCGCAGCCGCTCGAACTCAGCTGCCAGCAGCTCCACCGCCGCAGCCCCGGAATTGACGAAGGCGCGCGGGTTGTCCTGTGCCGGGTCACCGACCATGCCGGAATCCCGGAAACGGCCGGGGGCACCGAGGAAACTGCCCTGCGCACCGAGGATCCTTAAGGAACGACGCAACTCCCCGATGCGGAAACCACCGAGCTGGTCGGAGTGATCGGCCACCAGGTGCTGATAGGGATCCCCGATCACCTCGCCCTGCTCGCCGAGGGTGCAGGTGATCACGGTGACCTCAGCACCCCGCCGGGCCAGATCCGCCAGCGCGCCGCCGGTGGAGATCGCCTCATCGTCGGGGTGTGCGTGCACGGCCACCACGCGGTAGCCGTTCAGGTCCTCAGTCACTGATCCTCCAGGATGCTGCCGATGAAATTCCGCTGGGCCAATTATCCAGCAGAGGGTCAACCCCAACGATACCGGTACCCAGAACCTGCACCCGCGTCTCCCGCAGCAAGGGCACCGTCAGGTGCTCCAGCGCCTCCAGACGACGGACAAAATCAGGGATCCCGGCCGGATTATCCCCCGCCAGGAAACCCTCCAGCACCTCATCAGTGGCCGGGACACAGTAGCCGCTCAAGTTACTGGTGCCCGGAGAGCCGGGGGTGGACGGGCACTGGTAAGCGCTGGCCACATCCACTGGGGTGCCTAGGGAATTACGCCACGTGACCACGGCATCGATCTCTCCCTCCGGCAGGCCGGTGGTGGTGATATCCGCCAGTTCCGCGGGCACCAGCTCCGCCTCGATCCCCTGCCTGCCCAGGAGGTCGATCAGGGTGCGTACCGCCGCGGAAGCCGTGTCATCGGCCGGGTCCGCGGCAATCCGCAGGGGTTGAGCCTGGCTCAGCTCCCGCAGCTGCGCGACATCTGCTTCGGGCACCTGAAAATCAGGGACGGCGAGAGTACGGTCCCGCCCGGCGGCGAGCCGGGCGACCAGCGGGACGTCGATAAGCGAGGCCAACTGGGCGCGCTGGGATGCCGTCGTCAGGGAAGGCGAAGCGGTGTTGAAGGTGATCTGTAGTTCGCGGGGGGTTTCCAGGGTGCGGACCTGGTTCTCCGCCATCAGCCCATAAGCCTCGACGGAGGTCTCCTGCGGAGTTACATCAAGGAAGGAGACTTGACCGGAACGAAGTTGATCACTACCGCTGGCGACCGAACGCATCTCCCGGAACTGCAGGACATCAGTCAGCGCCGGATCCACCCCCCAGAAACGATCATTGCGGTGCAGGGTCACCACCCCGCGGGAGCGATCCACGGACTGGACCATGTAGCGTCCCGCCGAAGCGGGGACATCATTGAGCAGTGCCTGGTCAAAGGCCTGGCCGGACACCAGATGACTGGGCAGCAGATGGGCGAAGAGTCCCTGCCAGGAGGAAAGCCGGCGGTGCAGATCCACCTCCACGATCTTGCCGGCCGAGGAGGTGCGGACCGCGCTGATGGAGTTATAGGCAGCAGCGTCAATGACCCCGGAGGTATTGTTCATCGAGGTCCAGAGATAGCGGAAGTCAGCGCCGGTGATCGGGGTGCCATCACTCCACTGCGCCTCGGGGCTGATCTCATAACGCAAGGTCTGCACCGCCTCCCCCACCGCCTCAACCTCCGCTGCCGAGACGAGCACATCCCGGTCGATCTCCCCGTTACGGAAGGCACTGGGCAGCACCAGGCTCGCCAGGGAGGCCACGAAGGCGGAGTCATCGGCCAACAGGTGCGGGTTGAGACCGTTGCGCAGGGGGTCGATACCCACCGCAATGGTTTCCCGCACGACATCCGCGGGAGGACTCGTCGTCGTGGTTGCGGCAGTGGTCTGAGTCGTGCTCGGGGTGACCTCCTCCACCGGCGGTGGGCCGGGGTTGGCGGAGCAGGCCACCAGGGAGACCGCGAGCGTCAGCGTGCTCAGTGCTATTCGACTTCTCACAATTGCTTTCCAGTGATATATGAGGGGATATATGAAGGTGAAGGCCTGCCGTCCGGGGACGACAGGCCTTCACTCAGGTGGGGAATCCTACTTGTTCATCTGCTTGGCCTTGGAGCGGGCACGGCCGCGCTCGGTGGCGTTGAGGATGAGCTTGCGCACCCGGAGGATGTCCGGGGTGACCTCGACGCACTCGTCGGTGCCACAGAACTCCAGGGCCTCATCCAGGGAGAGGACACGTGCCTTGGCCAGGGTCACGGTGGTGTCCGCGGAAGCTGCACGCATATTGGTCAGCTTCTTCTCCTTGGTCGGGTTAATGTCCATGTCCTCTTCGCGGCTGTTCAGACCGACGACCTGACCCTCATAGGTCTCGGCGCCCGGCTCGACGAAGAAGTCACCGCGGTCAGCCAGCTGGGTCAGCGCGAAAGCGGTGATCTTGCCGGTACGGTCGGCGACCAGGGAACCGTGGGCACGGCCCTTGATCTCGCCGGCCCAGACATCCATGCCATCCGAGTAGGAGTTGGCGATACCGGTGCCGCGGGTCTCAGTCATGAAGGTGGTGCGGAAACCGATCAGACCACGGGCCGGGATGCGGAACTCCATGCGGATCCAGTCAGAACCCGGGGCGGCGTCCATGGCCTGCATGAGGCCCTTGCGGCCGGCCATCAGCTGGGTTACGGCACCCTGGTGCTCGGCGGGGACGTCGATGACCATGATCTCGTAGGGCTCGTGGATCTGGCCGTCGATGACCTGGGTGACCACCTGCGGCTTACCGACGGTCAGCTCAAAGCCTTCACGACGCATGGTCTCCACCAGCACGGAGAGAGCCATCTCGCCACGACCCTGAACCTCCCAGGTGTCGGGGCGTTCCGTCGGCTTGACCTTCAGGGAGACGTTACCGATCAGCTCCTGCTCAAGGCGGGCCTTGACCACACGGGCGGTGAGCTTGTCGCCGCCGCCACGGCCAGCCATCGGGGAGGTGTTCACACCGATGGTCATGGACAGGGCGGGCTCATCGACGGTGATCCGCGGCAGTGCGACGGGGTTCGCCGGGTCAGCCAGGGTGTCACCGATCATGATCTCGTCGATGCCGGAGATGGCGGCGATGTCACCTGCGATGACCTCATCGGCCGGGACGCGGGAGACACCGACGGTGCGCAGCAGCTCAGCGATCTTGGCGGTCTTGGTGTGCTGGTTGCCCTCTTCGTCATAGTGGATCCAGGCGACCTGCTGGCCCTTCTTGATGGAACCGGCGAAGATGCGGATCAGGCCGATGCGGCCCAGGAAGGAAGAGGAGTCCAGGTTGGCGACATGCGCCTGGAACGGAGCTTCCAGGTTTGCGGTCGGCTCCGGCATCACCTCATAGAGGGTGTCGAAGAGGGGCTGCAAGTCCTCGGCGTCCGGCAGGTTGCCGCTGCCGGGGTTCTCGGTGGAGGCGCGGCCCGCACGTCCGGAGGTGTAGAGCACCGGCAGGTCGAGCAGCTGCTCGGCGGCAGCGGCGGCGTCCTCATCGTCCAGACTGGAGGCCAGCTCCAGGAGCAGGTCCTGGGCTTCCTCGACGACCTCGTCGATGCGGGCATCTGCACGGTCGGTCTTATTGACACAGATGATGACCGGCATCTTCGCTGCCAGGGCCTTGCCCAGCACGAAGCGGGTCTGCGGCAGCGGACCTTCGGAAGCGTCGACCAGCAGAACCACGCCGTCAACCATGGACAGGGCACGCTCGACCTCGCCACCGAAGTCGGCGTGGCCCGGGGTGTCAATGACGTTGATGATCAGGTCATTGCCGTCCTTGCCGGCGCCCTTTCGGCGGATGGCCGTGTTCTTGGCCAGAATGGTGATGCCCTTTTCCCTCTCAAGGTCACCAGAGTCCATCACGCGATCGGCAACTTCACCGTGATCACTGAAAACACCGGACTGCTCCAGCATTGCATTGACGAGGGTGGTCTTGCCGTGATCGACGTGCGCGACAATGGCGACGTTACGAAACTCAGGATGGGTCACTAGCGGGGTACTCCTACCGATATTGGTCGCGCAACAGGCGCGATGGTGAACGGCAAATATGTTACTCCCTCGACCCGCTAATTGCACTGTTGCGGCAATCGGGTGCCCACCCGGAGCACTTCCAAGGGCCCCGCAGGAGCTTTTCAGCAAGGTCTCGGGGGTGGCCCTGAGCTCTTCAGTTGAGACCTTCGGTAACGAAAGACCCGCCCCTCCCGAATCACTGGGTAGAAGGTGATCCACCTAACCTCCTGAGCTGGTGGATCGCATTCCCACGTTGACCGTGAGGCAGAAGTGAATATTGTTATGGAAGATACCAATGTGAACTCACCTGGCTCACAAAAACGAACTCTGGGAAGGCCACCGTGCGAAGCATCAGAAGAATCTGCACCATCTTAGGGACCGCCACGCTCCTGTTCATGGCAGGCGCCGGTTCCGCCTCGGCCAACCCGCTCTCCTCCCTCCCCCTCGATGACCTCGGCCGCCCCAACGCCCAGGTGCTGCAACAGGCACGAGATTTCGTGTCCCAGCCCTGGATGCCGAGGGAGCTGCGGGGCCCCGTGCTCGCAGCGGTCGAGTTCTTCGAGGGTGGTGGCGAGGGCGGCCCGGAGCTGCCGGAGAATGCACCCCCCTTCACACAGTTCGCCTGGCCCAGCGTGGCCGGCGACTGTATCGGCGGCCAATCAGATGCCGTAGGTTCCGCCATCGCGGTACCCGGCCCGGTGGAGATACCTTTCCCCGGTGCCGAGGCTGGTCAAACCGCCTTCGTCTTCACCGCACTGGGCACCGCCCCTGCAACCCCGGAACAGGGCGGCATGTTCGTGCACTGGATCAACATCAACACCCTGCAGACCGGAGCGGTCGAGTTGGGCAACAACGGCATCAACCCCGATGGCCCCGCCACCCTCTCCGGCACCGCAGACACCGGCTACGGCACCATCCTCGCTATGGCCACCGGCGATGTCCGAACCGAAGACGCCACCTGTTCCTTTGTTCCGACCGGGGCCATCGTGGAAGTGAGATAACATAATCATGACTGAGCTGCACCCGGTCAAGTCGGAGACCTTCGACATTGAATCCCGCATCAATGTCGACCCCAAGGGATACCTACGAAAGGTCGACGTCTTCCGTCGCACCGACTTCGGTCTCTACATGGCCAGGGGCGCAAATCACCCCAGGTTCGGTTACCTGGAGAGCTGGCTGCTGCCTGAGCTAGGTCTGCGCGCCAATATCTTCCACTTCCGGGAAGGCATCAATGAGCGGCAGAACTACTACTTTGATGTCGCCGAGATCGAGGTCAAGGGCGAGGTATGGGCCACCCGGGATCTCTACGTGGACCTGGTGTGCACCACCGGCGAGCCCATCGACGTCCGCGACATCGACGAGCTGGCCGCCGCCACCTCCGCCGGCCTGATCACCGCCGCAGAGGCGGAGAGCGCCATCGACACCACCCTCTCCGCGGTGGAGGGAATCACCCGCCACAATGATGACGCCATGGCATGGTTACGCTCCAAGGGCATTGAACTGACCTGGGCGGAGCAGGTTGAACTGGCTCCCGCCGCGGAATAAGTCCCTGGGGGCACAATCCTGGGGCACAATGGGATGCATGTCTGAAGCAACCATCTTCCATAACCCACAATGCTCCACCTCCCGCCGGGGCAAAGCCCTCCTGGAGGAACGCGGCCTCGACATCGAGGTGGTGAAATACCTGGTGGACACACCCACCGCCGCTGAACTCAAGGCCCTCTATGAACGGGCCGGCATTTCAGTCCATGATGGTGTGCGCACCAAGGAAGCCGTATATAAGGAGCTGGGACTCTCCCCGGAAACCCCGGAGGAGGAACTGCTCCGGGCCATGGTTGAGAATCCGCGCCTGATTGAACGTCCCATCGTCGCCACCGCCAAGGGTGTGCGGATCGGCCGCCCCGTGGAAGTGATAGAGGAAATCCTCTAGATCCCCATGAGTTCGGAGGCGATCACATCGGAGAGGCAGATCGTGCCCTGCCCACCCCGGGCAGCAATGAGATCATCCGCGTTGATCATGACCTCCAGCTGACGTTCGAGGGTGAAGGTCTTCCAGACCTTCATTTCACTATCACGAATATGCAGACCCATGACACTCCCCTTTTCCCTCAGCGCCCACCACCATTGTGGTTAAGGTCACTTCAAATGAGTTTATGTGTTGCACATCATTGTAGGGCTATCGTGGGCCTGTGCGGAAACTATGAGAAAAACCACCCCCGAACAGGCAAAACGCGAGGAAACACTCATGTTTTCCCCAGGGGTGCTTCATCACCCCTCAGCGCCCGAAAAGTAGCGCAATCCCCAGCATCACCGGTAGCGCCGCGAAAGTCGTGATGAAGACCGTGTCGCGGGCCACAATTTCACCCCGGCCATAAGTGGCGGCGAAATTATAGACATTCTGGGCGCTCGGCAGCGTCGCCAGAATCACCACCGCATAGAGCTGTTCAGCGGCCAGCCCGAAAGCCAGACCCAGACCATAAGCGATCAGAGGCATCCCGATCAGCTTCACCGCGGAGGCGGTGAGCACCGAGGGTCGGTCCACCTTGGACTCCAGCACGCGGGTGGAGCTCAGCGAGGCCCCGAAGGCCATCAGCACCAACGGCACCGCCGCCCCGCCGAGGATGTTGAAGGGCTCCAGGATGGGCTGCGGCACCTCCCAGGGGCTCAGTGCCACCAGGATGCCCGCACCAGAGGCCAGCACGATGGGACTGAGCAGGGAGCGTTTGAGCAGCTGCGGCAGACTCACCCCACCGGCTGCCAGACCGGCCAACAGGATCGGGGTGAAGAAAACAATCTGGATCACCATGATGGGAGCCATATAAGTGGAGTTGCCGATCACATAAACCATCACCGGCAGGCCGATATTGACCGTATTGGTGTAGACGGAGGCGCCAGCACCGGCCGCAGTGGTCGGGATATCGCGCCGCAGAAATAACAGTGAGAGCAGGATGTAGAGGACCGCGGTCACCACCATCGCCAAAAAGCTCACCCCCACCACCGGGGAGATGAGCTCTTCAAGTTCCGTGTCCGCCACAGCGGAGAACACCAGGGCGGGGACCGCGGCGTAGAAGGCGACGCGATTGATCACGTCGCGCTCTTTTTCGCCGGCGATCACACCGACCCGGGAAAGTAGATATCCGGCACCGATCACCACGAAGATGATCGCAAAGGCCGTGATGATGCCGAACATGCTGCGAGACTATCAGGGATCAGCCGGTGCCGAGCTCGATTCCCAGCCCCGGTACCGAATCAATCAGATCCCGGGTGTAGTCCTCCTGAGGGTTGGCGAAGATCTCATCCGCGGTCCCCTGTTCCATGATCCTGCCCTGGCGCATCACCACCACATCATCAGCGGTCTGGCGCACCACCGCCAGGTCGTGGGTGATGAAGAGATAGGACAGGTCCAGCTCCTCCTGCAGACCGGCCAGCAGTTTCAGGATCTGGTTCTGCACCAGCACATCCAGGGCGGAGACCGCCTCATCCAGCACCAGCACCTCCGGATCCAGAGCCAGGGCCCGGGCAATGGCGATACGTTGACGCTGACCACCGGAAAGCTCATTGGGGTAGCGGCGCATGGCGGAACGTGGCATGGACACCATGTCCAGTAGTTCCGCGACCCGGGCTTCCCGCGCCTTTCGGTTACCCACGCGGTGCAGGGCCAGAGGTTCCTCAATGCACTTGTAGATCGAGTACATCGGATCCAGGGAGCCGAAGGGGTTCTGGAAGACGACCTGCAGGTTACGGCGCATCTCAAAAAGTGCCTGCCCGCCGAGCACCGAGATATCCTCCCCCTTGTAGTACACATGGCCCTCATCAGCGTCGAGCAGGTTGAGCACCATATTCGCCACCGTGGACTTACCGGAACCGGACTCCCCCACCAGCGCCAGGGTGGTTCCCTTGCGCAGCGTGAAACTCACATCATCGACGGCCTTGAACTTCTCGCCGCGCTTGCCCCGGACATCGAACTCCTTGCCCAGGTTGCGCACCTCGATCACCGGTTCCTGCTTATCGACGGCCCCGGCCAGCAGCTCATCCGACTCCACCCCCTGTTCCTGGGCGGCGCGGATCCGCGCCGAGGCCAGGCTCGGGGCGGCATGGACCAGCCGCTTGGTGTAGGGGTGCTGTGGGTTGCGCAGGATCTGCAGACTGGGCCCCGACTCCACGATCCGGCCGCGGTGCATCACCACCAGGTGTTCGGCACGTTCCGCGGCCAACCCCAGGTCATGGGTGATGAAGAGGATCGCCGCTCCCAGATCCCGGGTCAGGTCCTCCAGGTGGTCGAGGATCCGTTTCTGCACCGTCACATCCAGGGCGGAGGTCGGCTCATCCGCGATCAACAGTTTGGGGCGGGCCGCCAACCCCATGGCGATCAGGGAACGTTGGCGCATACCCCCGGAGAACTCATGGGGGTACTGCCGGGCACGGTTTTCGGCATCGGGCAGGCCGGCCTCTCCCAGCAGTTCCGCCACCCGGGCTTTCTCCCCGGAACGCGGCACCATCTTATTGGCCCGCAGGGATTCCGCGATCTGGGTACCGATCCGCCACACCGGGTTGAGGTTGGACATCGGGTCCTGGGGGACCAGGCCGATGCCGGAGCCCCGGTAGCGGCGGCGTTCCTTCTCACTGAGGTGGGTGATGTCCTCACCATCGAAGAAGATCTGGCCATCGGTGATCTTGCCGGTGCCGGGCAGCAGGCCCAGCACCGACATGGCGGCGGTGGACTTGCCGGAACCGGACTCCCCCACAATCGCCACGGACTGTCCGGGGTAGACCGTCAGGTTCGCACCCCGGACGGCCTCGACCACACCGGTGGAGGTGGTGAAGGAGATGTGGAGGTCCTTCAGCTCGAGCAGGGGTTGTTGCTTGTTCATCGCTTCCTTGCCTTCGGGTCCAGGGCGTCACGGACCACATCGCCCATCATGATGAAGCTCAGCACGGTCAGTGCCAGAGCCATAGCCGGGTAAAAGAGCACCATGGGTCGGGTGCGCAGGGAGGACTGGGCGGCAGAGATGTCCCCGCCCCAGGAAACCACCGTGCTCGGGAGTCCGATGCCCAGGAAGGACAACGTCGCCTCAGCCACGATGAAGGTGCCCAGCGCCACGGTCGCGTAGACGATGATCGGGGCGGCGGCATTGGGGAGAATATGACCACCCAGGATCTTCCACCGGGAGGCCCCCAGCGCGCGGGCGGCGGTGACATATTCCTCATTTTTCACACCCATCACCGCACCACGGGTGATGCGGGCAATGGAGGTCCAGCCGAAGAGGCCCAGCACCAGCACCACGGTGATGATGGTGCGGTGTTCCTTGAACACCTGCATGACGACGATCGCGGCCAGCACCAGCGGGATAGCGAAGAAAATATCGGTCAGGCGGGAGAGCAGCGCATCCAGGATGCCACCGAAGAAACCAGCGAAAGCACCGATGGTGGTGCCAATGAGGACCACCAGGGCGGTGGTGAGGATACCCACCGCCACTGAGGCCCGGGCACCGTAGATGGTGCGGGCGAAGATATCACAGCCCTGCCGGTCAAAGCCGAAGGGATGACCCGGTTCGGGCGAACCCAGGGAATTCGACAGCACACACAGCCGGGGGTCGGTGCTGGTGAACAGACCTGGAACCAGGGCCATGGCCACCGCCAGCAGAATCATGGCGGCAGCCACCCAGAACAGTGGGCGGCGCCTCAGACTCCGCCAGGCCTGCCCCCACTGGGAGGCGGGGGCGGACTCATCGGAGACCGCATCCACGGCGCCCAGACCGGTTTCGTCGGTCTCGGCGATATAGCGGTCCTGGCCGCGACGGTGCAGATCGGAGCCGGTGAGGATCTCCTCCCCACCCTCGGGGTTACTCAGATTTCGATTGGCATCAGGCATAACGGATCCTCGGGTCGAGCACGGCGTAGATCAGGTCCACGAGTAGGTTGGCGATGATATAGACGATCACCAGCACGGTGGTGAAGGAGACAACGGTGGTCGGTTCCCCCTTGAGGATGGCCTGGTAGATCGCGCCACCGACACCGTTGATACCGAAGATTCCCTCGGTGACGATGGCCCCGCCCATCAGGGCACCCAGGTCAGCACCCAGGAAGGTGGCCACCGGGATCAGGGAATTGCGCAGCACGTGGCGGGTCATCACGGTGCCCTCAACCAGGCCCTTGGCCCGGGCGGTGCGGACATAGTCGGCGCGCAGGTTCTCACTCACCGACTGCCGGGTCAGGCGCAGCACATAGGCGAAGGACACCGCGCCCAGCACCACCGCCGGCATCAGCAGCGCCTCCACACTGTGGTTGGAGCCGACCGTCACCGGCAGCAGCCCCCATTTCACACCGATCAGGTACTGGAACACGAAACCGATGACGAAGGAGGGGACGGCGATGACGAAGAGCGAGACCACCAGGACGGTGGAGTCGAAGATGCCGCCGCGGCGCACACCTGCGACCACACCGAAGATGATGCCGAATACCGCCTCGAAGATCAGGGCCATCACGGCGAGCTTGATGGTCACCGGGAAAGCGTTGGCCATGGCCTGGGCCACCGGCTGACCGGAGAAGGTAGTGCCGAAGTCCAGGGTGAAGATGCCCTTGATGTAGAGCAGGTACTGGATGATGAAGGGCTGGTCCAGGTTATATTCGGCTTCGATCCGGGCCCGGGCGGCCTCGGTGAGTCCACGCTCACCACCGAGGGCTTCCACGGGGTCGCCGGGCATCAGGAAGACGAGGGCGTAGATCAGCAGCGTGGCCCCGAAGAACACGGGGATGATCTGCAGTAGTCTTCGCCCGATATAGCGCAGCATTTATTGTTCCTTTCCGCTGGCAGGACACAGGCCCCGCGTCAACTGCTCACACGGGGCCCGCATCACAATCCGGTCCTGGGAATCTAGCTCTTGGTGATCTCGTAGTAGACCGGGACGTCCTTCCAGGAGAAGGTCACATCGGCGACGCTCTCACCGGAGCCACCCACGGTGTTCTGGTACCACAGCGGGATGACCGGCAGGTCCTGGAAGAGGACCTCCTGGGCCTCGTTGTAGATCGACATCGCCGTCTCCGGGTCCTCGGCGCCGGCGGCCTCAGCCAGCTTGGCGTCGAAGTCCGGATTGGAGTAGTCGCCGTCATTGGAACCTGCACCGGTGCCGTAGAGCGGACCGAGGAAGTTACCCAGGGAGGGGTAGTCTGCCTGCCAGCCGGTACGGAAGGCACCGTCGATGGTGCGGTTGGTCACGTCATCGCGCAGGGACTTGAAGTCCGGGTAGGGGTTACCGATGGCCTCGATGCCCAGGGTGTTGCGGATGGAGTTGGCCACCGCATCCACCCAGGCCTGGTGGCCACCGTCAGCGTTGTAGGAGATGGTGAACTCGCCACTGAAGGGAGCGATCTCGTCGGCCTCGGCCCACAGTTCCTTGGCCCGCTCCGGGTCATAGTCCAAGACCTCATTGCCCGGGATCTCACCGCTGTAACCGGGAAGAACCGGGGTGGTGAAGTCAGAGGCCGGGGTGCGGGTGCCCTGGAAGATGGCCTGGGTGATCTCCTCACGGTTGATGGCATGGGAGAGTGCCTCGCGGCGCAGCTTGCCCTCGTCACCGGAGAAGTGCTCGATCCGCTCCGGGATGGTGAAGGTCTGGTTCAGGGCGGAGGGCTGGTTGACCGCCCGATCCCCGAGCTCATCCTCGAAGGTGCCGAAGGAGGTGTCCGGGATCTCATCGAGCACATCGAGGTTGCCGGCCAGGAGGTCATTGTAGGCGGCGTCGAAGTTGGCGTAGAAGACGAACTTCACACCATCATTCCGGGGGGCGCGGTCACCCTGGTACTCCTCATTGGGCACCAGCGTCGCATCCTGGTTGTGGTTCCATTCGGCCAGCTTGTAGGGGCCGTTGCCGTTGGGGTTCTCGCCGAAGGCGGCCATGTCATCGAAGGCCTCATCCGGCAGCGGGTAGAAGGCGGAGTAGCCCAGTCGCAGCGGGAAGTCGGCCTCAGGCTGGGTCAGCTCGATGGTGAAGGTGCGGTCATCGACGACCTGCAGTCCCTCCATCTCCGAGGCACCTTCCTCATAGCCGAGGATCGGCTCGAAGAAATAGGCGGAGAGCTGGGAGTTCTCCACCGCATAGTTCCAGGCCCGGATGAAGTTCTCGGAGGTGATCGGGGAACCGTCGGCGAAGGTGATGTCCTCCTTGAGGGTGACCCGGAAACTCTTCTCCCCCTCCGGCTCGATGGATTCCGCCATATCGTTGTGCACTTCGCCCTCGGCGTCGTAATACACCAGGCCGGAGTAGATCAGGTCGACCAGACGGCCACCGCCCACCTCATTGGTGTTCGCCGGGATCAGCGGGTTCTGCGGTTCGGTGCCATTGGCGGTGATGTAGTTGGCATCACCCTCACCACCACCGCCGGTGGAGTCACTTCCGGAGCAGGCCGCCAAGCTAAGTGCCAGGGTGGTGGCGGAAATCACACCTAGGGTTTTCTTCAGAGTCATGTTATGACCTCTCAATACGGAGCTGTGCAAACGATTGAGTAGAATCCTAGATGGTGATCTGCCCCACAAGAAATATTGGGAGGACACAAAGTCACAACATTCATCCGGAAATGACACATGCCCGAGCGGGCAGCGCGTGACCTGCGGGTCTCTGAAAATAATTTTCCTGCAGGAATGGAACTAAGGTGTCCCAGATCACCCCCTTAAGAGGGGGAAGATCACATCACAGCTCAGTGGGGCCAGCACCTTGTCCCGTGAATCCACCGGGAAGAAGCGTGCCTCCTCGATTTCCTCGAAGACCTCCGGCAATTCCCCCCCAGCGGTTCCGGGGCGAGGAAAACATCGCAGTCCACACCCATCTCGGCCTCATTCGCGGCCGGAGCATGGAATCTTCCGAGGTGATGGAGCTGCACCGGATCCAGATCAAGGCGCAGCTCCTCAGCGACCTCCCGTACCGCCGCACTCAAGGCAGATTCCCCCGGATCAAGTTTCCCGCCGACCAGCATGAAACTGCTGGTTCCACGCTTGCGCACACTGAGAATCTCACCCTGCCAATTGCGCAGCACCACCGCTGCGATTCTGATGTCCATCACGCCCCTCAGGGTAGACAGAGTTCAAGATCCACCCGGACTTGGCCCGGCCCCGCAAAGTGGCGGTCCTCCTGCTGCGCCCACATCTCCCACCAGGGCCGGTAGTCAGGATCGCGGCGCAAGGCGCGCTCCCGGCGCAGGGTGGCGGGGGCGTCGATACGCAGGGTGAGCAGGCCCCCCAGGTGTCGGGCCGCGCTTATCGACGCCGCGTTCACCGCACCCGCGCCCTCGACGATCAGGGACTGGCCCGGCATCAGGGGAACCCACTCCCCCGGCTGGTCCTGTGCCCAGTTCCAACGCCGGAAACCGGGTGCACGGGGATCCAGCACCTGGGTGGCGACCATCTCGCTGGCCGCCGCCAGACCACCCCACCCGGGATAGAAATCATCCAGATGCACCAGCTGGAAAGCAGTGTCCTCAGCCAGTTTCCGGGCCAGGGTGGTCTTGCCCGATCCGGAACGACCGTCGATGAGGATGGTGAACATCAGGCGCCGAGGAAACGGAAGGAACCGCTCCACACCGCAATACCGATGGCCAGGGTGGAGATCAGTGCACAGACCAGCAGCAGCACCGCGTCGCGGGCCCCGACGGTGGATTCCCGGGCCCAGGTGCGTCGACCGGAACCGAAACCGCGGGCCTCCATGGCAGTGGCCAGTTTTGCCCCGCGGCGCAGGGAAAGCACCAGCAGGCCGAAGGCCATGGTGAAGAAATGCCGGATCCGGCCCTGGTCCGCCACCCCACGGGAGCGCCTCGCCCGGGCCAGGGAATGCCAGTCAGAGCGGAAGAGTGAGGTCAAGCGGGCGCCAGCCACCGCACCGATGACGAAACGCTCCGGCAGTCGGGCCACCTGAGCCAGACCATCACCCAGGTCGGTGGGATCAACCTTGGCGGCCAGCACCATCACCGGCAGCCCCACCGCGAGGACCCGGACCATGATGGCGGCAGCCAGCTGAAGGGAGTTCTCGGTGACCTGGGCGAAAGCGAACTCAAAGAATACCTGCCCCTCGGGCCGGCCGTAGAGAGCCATGGAGATGCCGGCAATCGGGGCCGCCAGCAGAATCGGCCAGGAACGTTTGAGCAGGGTGGTCCAGCTGACCCCGGCCAGGGGCGCCAGCAGCAGAGTGAAACCCAGGGACACCGCCGCCGAGACCAGGTCCACGCTGAGCAACAGCGGGGTGGCCAGCAGGATCAGCGCTGCGATCCGGGTCACCGGGTTAATGTCGTGCAGCAGATTCATGAAACCTCCACACGGTGATCGCCCAGGGTGGCGATGAACGCCGGATCATGGGTGACCGAGAGGATCGTGGTGCCCTGATCGCTGAGTTCACGCAGCAGGGACACCAGTTCCCGGAAAGTCTCCGGATCCTGACCGAAAGTCGGCTCATCCAGAACCAGCAGCTTCGGTGCCGCCACCAGGGCGGTGGCCACCGAGAGTCGCCGCTTCTCCCCACCGGAGAGGGTGAAGGGATTGGCCTGGGCCAGGTGACTCAGGCGTAGACGGTGCAGAAGCTCTGCACTGCGCCCGGAGGCATCTCCCAACTTCATCACCTTCGGGCCGATCGCCAATTCTTCGGCGACGGTACGAGCCAGAAACTGGTGCTCCGGGTCCTGGAAAACCAGCCCGATCCGTTGCGCCAGGGCAGCCGAACGCCACTTATGCGGTGGAGTCCGCAAACCCTGGCGTAGTTCCTCGGCCAGCTCGAGGTGGCCCTGCCGGGGTGGCAGCAGGCCGGCCAAGGTCAGCGCGAGGGTGGATTTTCCCGCCCCATTGGGCCCGGTGATCACCGTGGAGGCGCCACTGGGCACCCGCAGCGTACGTGGTGGGCCCCACTGGGTTAGCAGATCATGGGCTGAAATCAAGGCCGGGGCCTGGGCGCGCTCCGGGCGGGCCGGCTCCAACAGCGGAGCCCCGGGCAGCTCCGCGGCACTGATTTCCTGAATCTGGCCATCGGACAACCGGAGGATGGTGTCCACCACCGGCAGCCAGAGTTCATGGCGGTGTTCGATGACGATGAGGGTGGCACCGGTCTGGGCCACCACCTGTTCCACGGCAGCGACGACCTCCCGCTGCCCCTGGGGATCCAGGTTTGCGGTGGGCTCATCGAGCAGGATCAGGTTGGCCCCCATGGCCATCACCCCGGCCAGTGCCAGGCGTTGTTTCTGTCCACCGGAAAGATGCGCGGTGGGGTGGTTCAAGGGCAGCTCAAGTCCCACCAGCTCCAGGGCACGTTCCACCCGGGGCCAGATCTCCTCCCGCGGCGCCCGCAGGTTCTCACAGCCGAAAGCCACATCATCACCGATCCGGCTGGCGATGACCTGGGAGTCCGGGTCCTGGAGGACCATGCCGACGGTGGGGGTGTCCGCGGCGTCGATAAGCAGGGTGCCCCGGGACTCGCCTTCCTCGGAGTCACCGAGCACCCCGCCGAGAGCGCTGAGCAGGGTGGATTTACCCGAACCCGAATTGCCGGTGAGCAGGACACGCTGGCCCGGCGCGATGTCGAGGTTCACACCCTGCAGTGCCGGGTCGCGGCGTGAGGCGTGCCGCCAGCCGAAGTCGTGGGCGCGCACTGCGGCGCCGCCCAGGAGGTTGCGGGTCATACCTGGTGTCGCAGTTCCCGCCCGACGGCGAAGCGGTCCAGTGCGCCGGTGGCGGCCAGTGAGCGGACCAGGATGAAGCCGAGGATGCCGGCGAGGATCAGTCCGGAGAGTGCGGTGCAGGCCAGGTAGATGAGGTTGAAGCTCAGGGACATGGCGAGGTTTCCGCTGGTGAACAGTTCCAGGATCACCGCGGCCACGCCGGCTCCGACACCTGCCAGCGCGGCCACCGGCAGGGTGAAGCGGCGGTAGAGGAAGGCGGCGAAGATGAGCTCGGCGCCCAGGCCCTGGGCGATGCCGGAGTAGAGGGTGGTGATGCCCCACTGGTTGCCGAGGGTGGCGGAGACGATGGCGGCCAGCAGTTCCACGAAGATGGCGGCTCCGGGTTTCCGGATGACCAGGCCACCGATTACGCCGCCCAGCAGCCACACGCCGGAGGCCAGGCCACCGAAGCCCGGGGTCAGGGCATCGAAGGCGGTGAACCAGGCGTAGCCGATGGAGTTCCATATCCAGAAGATCAGTCCGCAGGCCACGCCGAGCACGGCGGCGATGATGATGTCGATGACCCGCCAGGTGGGTCGTTTCGTTATGGCTGTGTTAGTCATGCTGTTCTCCCTAGCGCCGGCATTATCCGGATCAGGTTCAACGGTCGCCGTGATATGGCATCTCAGCCCGGACTTTCACCGGGCACCCGTGGTTATCAAGTTTTCCCCGTCAAGTGTAGTTCATCAGTGTCACCCCAAGCCATTCGCCCTGCCGACCGCTCCGCCCGGTTCCACACCCCGGTGGCGGCAGTTGGGGCGGAAAATATCCCCGCCCCAGAACCCCACCTGAGCAGCAACTTCAGTGTCGCCGGTCACATTGCATGGTCGTCCTCGATCTCATGGGTGAAGGAAAACTGGCACAGTGGGGTCATAGATCGACCAGCCTGATCTCCCCCCGAACAGCTGGCAAACCCTGGTCTGCCAAGAGGAGAACATCATGCGAATAGTCGTCATCGGAGCTACCGGCAACGCTGGCACCGCAGTACTGCGCGCCCTGAAAAACACCCCCGAGGTCACCTCCATCACCGGGATCGCCCGGCGATTGCCTGACACCACCGCCGAACCCTATGTTGACTGTGAATGGGTCAGCGTGGATGTGGGCGCTGAGGAAGCCGTCACCCACCTGAGCCAGGCGTTGGCGGGGGCGGATGCGGTGATTCACCTGGCCTGGCTGATCCAGCCCAATGACCGTCGGGAGTTACTGCACCAGGTCAATGTCACCGGCACCCGGCATGTCGCCGAAGCTGTCGCCGCCGCCGGGGTGCCTCATCTTGTGGTGGCCTGCTCGGTGGGATCCTATGCACCCGATGAAACCCGGGATGGTCTGCGCGATGAAAGCTGGCCGGCCACCGGCATCACCTCCTCGCATTACAGCAGTGACAAGGCTGATCAGGAGCGGGTGCTCGATGAATTCAGTGCCCAGCATCCCGAGATCATCGTCACCCGCCTGCGCCCCGGCCTGATCTTCCAGGGGGATGCCGGCGCCGAAATCCAGCGCTACTTCCTGGGGCCCAAGGTTCCGGTCCAGTTGCTCAAGGCCGGAAAGTTACCCACCCTGCCGCTGCCGAAGGGTATCCAGGTGCAGGCGGTCCACTCCGATGATGTGGCCCGCGCCTATGCTGCGGCTGTCGTCAAGCGGGCCCCCGGGGCCTTCAATGTCTGTGCCGATGACATCCTCGGCCCGCAGGAACTGGCCGATATCGTGGACCACGGTCACTTCGTCGAACTGCCCCCGGCACTGGTGCGGGGGAGCGTGAAGGCAGCCCACAAGTCTGGTGCGCTCGCCGCGGATGAGGGCTGGATCGACATGGCCATGCAGGTGCCGCTGATGGACAACACCCGGGCACGTACCGAGCTGGGGTGGGAGCCCCGGCACACTGCCGCGGAAGCCCTCAAGGAACTTTTCGAGGGCCTGATCAGCGGCCGGGGTGCACCCTCGGTGCCGCTGCGACCCCGCTCCGCGGAGGTCACCTCCCAGGAGCGTCCCGAGGTGCCGGAGCGCATTGACCGCGAACTCCTCGAGCTCTACCTTTCCGACCATCTCAGCGGTGCCACTGCCGGCACCTCCCGGATGGCCCGGATGGCCGATGATTTCGTGGACACCCCGGTTTTCCCGCAACTTTCCGCCGTGGCGGAGGAACTGCGGTGGGAACGCTCCTTCCTCAAACAACTCATCCACGACCTTGGTCTCAAACAACTGCCCTACCGGCAGGTGGTTGCGGGGGCGGCGGAACGTGTCGGCCGGCTCAAGGGCAATGGCCGTGCGATCAGCCGCTCTCCGATGACCATGCTGCTGGAGACCGAACTGATGCGCAGCGCAGTGGTAGGAAAGAGAGGCGGCTGGCAGGTACTGCGGGAACATGCCGCAGACCTCAACCTGGACCCGGAGGTCTTCGATGAACTCCTGGCCCAGTTGGATCGCCAGCTCAACGCTCTCGATGAGGTCCACGCCTACGCCCGAGCCAGGGCGTTGCGCGCGGACCGCGAGATATACCCCGATTAATTCACCCCGAAAGGAAAAGAACATGACCGACCCGAAGAACAACCAGAACAAGCCCGAAGATCAGGATGAGAACCTGGACAACCCCTCCACCGATGAGGAGAAGGTCCGGGAGCAGGAGGCGGAGTCCTTCCCCGCCTCTGATGCCCCCGGTAACTACTGATAGCCATGTCCCCACTCCCTGAGCCCGAGGCCACCGCCGAGGAGATCTCTCTCCTCGCGCGGCGGCACGGGTTCATCGTGGCTGCTGCGGAATCCCTGACCGGCGGGAAAATCAGCAGCCGTCTCTGTGCCGCCGAATCCTCCTCGGAGTGGTTCGCGGGCGGAGTGGTCTCCTACTTCAGCCGGGTTAAACGCGAGGTGCTCGGAGTTCCGGAGAACACCCCGGTGATCTCTGAGGCTGCCGTGAGTGCCATGGCCACCGGCCTGGCCAACCTCATGAAGGCGGACTCCACCGTCGCAGTTTCCGGGGCCGGTGGTCCCGAGGGGCAGGAAGGCAACCCGCCGGGCACCACCTGGATCGCGGTTCAGGTTCGCGGTCAGATCCACACCGAACTGCACCACTTCCCCGGTGCCCCCGAGGATATTCTCGCCCAGACCGAGTCTCACGCACTCCACCTGTTGCACCAGACCATGGTGGAAAACTCTCATCCCGACAACGCCCCTCATTAAGGAGCCGAAGATGAAAGCACTGACCTGGCAAGGAAAGCGAAAAGTCAGCGTAGAAACCGTCCCCGACCCAGTCCTGCAGGCCGATAACGATGCCATCATCGAGGTCACCTCCACCGCCGTCTGTGGTTCTGACCTGCACCTCTATGAGGTACTCGGCCCCTTCATGGATCCCGGTGACATCATCGGCCATGAACCGATGGGAAGGGTGGTCGAGGCCGGGACTGGCAGCAACCTCAAGGAGGGTGACCGTGTCGTGGTGCCCTTCACCATCTCCTGCGGTTCCTGCTGGATGTGCGCCAAGGGACTCTACTCCCAATGTGAAATCACCCAGGTCAGGGAATACGGCTCCGGAGCCCGGCTCTTCGGCTACTCCCGGCTCTATGGCTCCGTGCCCGGTGCTCAGGCCCAGTACCTGCGGGTCCCCCACGCCGACTTCGGCCCCATCAAGGTCGGTGATGAACTACCCGACCACCGTTATCTCTTCCTCAGCGATGTGCTGCCCACTGCCTGGCAGGCCGTGCAATACGCCGATGTCGGGGAGGGTGACACCCTGGCGGTCTTCGGTCTCGGCCCCATCGGCCAGATGGCCGCACGTATCGGCCGTCATCTCGGGGCCCGGGTCTTCGGTATCGACCCGGTTCCGGAACGTCGCGACATGGCTGCCCGCCACGGCATCGAGGTCTTCGATTACGGGGAGGACACCAATGATGCGATCCGGGACACCACGGCAGGCCGTGGGCCTGATGCGGTGGTCGACGCCGTGGGCATGGAGGCGCACGGCTCCCCCGTCGGCAAGCTCGCCCACCAGGCTGTGGGACTGCTGCCGGATGCGATCGGCCGAAAAATGATGGAGCATGCCGGGGTTGACCGCCTGGCGGCCCTCCACTCCTCCATCGACCTGGTTCGGCGGGGCGGGACCCTCTCCCTCTCCGGGGTCTATGGCGGCGAAGCCAGCCCCATGCCGCTGCTCACCCTCTTCGACAAGCAGATCCAACTGCGCATGGGCCAGGCCAATGTCAAGAAGTGGATTGATGATCTCTTGCCCCTGGTCGAGGATGCGGCAGATCCGCTCGGGGTAGATGATCTGATCACGCACCGACTTCCCCTGGATCAGGCACCCGAGGCCTATGAAAAATTCCAGAAGAAACAGGACGGCTGCATCAAGGTCGTGCTGGATCCCACGGAAAGCTGAGAGGAACCACCATGGACAGGCAGAAAACCACTTCCGATCTGATCGTGGAGAGACTGGGCATCTGGCAGGTGGAAAGGATCTACGGCTACGCCGGTGACGGCAATAATCCCCTGCTGGGCGCGATCCGACGGGCCGACGGGCCGGAATTCATCGCCGCCCGCCATGAGGAATCTGCGGCCTTCATGGCCGTGGGTGAGGCTAAATACGGTGATCGGGTCGGGGTTGTCACTTCCACCCAGGGGCCAGGCGCGGTTCACCTCCTCAACGGCCTCTATGACGCCAAGCTCGACAGTGTCCCGGTGGTGGCGTTGGTGGCCCAGCAGCACCAGTCCGTCCTGGGTTCGGATTATCAGCAGGAGATTGACCTGGGGCATCTCTTCGCCGATGTCTCCTCCCCCTTCCTGCAGACCGTGACCACCCCGGAGCAGCTGCCCATGGTCATTGACCGGGCCTTCCGTTCCGCCCTGGCCAATCGTCAACCTTCGGTGGTGATCCTGCCCCATGATGTGCAGCAGGCACCGGCACCTGATCTGGGACAGTCCCATGGTGAGGTGGTCACCGCACCGCGGTGGACCCAGGGCAGGGTGCTGGCCCGGGAGGAGGATCTGGAGCAGGCGTTGCAGGTGCTCGCTGAGGGACAGAAGATAGCCCTGCTGGTCGGCCAGGGCTGTCGGGGCCAGTGGGAGCAGGTGGCACGACTTGCGGAGCGGTTGGGGGCCGGGATCGCCACCAGTCTGCTGGGCAAACCCCATGTGGATGAATCCCATCCCCTGGTCACCGGCACGATGGGGCATCTGGGCACCACCGCCTCCGCGGCGCTGCTCCAGGGCTGTGACACCCTCCTCATCTTGGGTTCCAATGATCCCTGGACGGAGTTCTACCCGCCGCCGGGGCAGGCCCGTGCCATCCAGGTGGATGTGGATCCGGCGGTCATCGGCAACCGTTACCCGGTGGAGGTTGGTCTGGTCGGGCACAGCAGCGAGGTCATCGGGCAGCTGCTGGAGAGGCTTCCCGAACGGGATGACCCGTGGCGGAGCACGGTGGAAGAGGCGGTGACCACCTGGCGGGAGATTTCCCGACTACGGGCGGAGGTACCCGCCGAGCCACTGAACCCGGAACTTGTGGTGCGGGAACTCAACCGGCGACTGCCCGAAGATGTGCAGTTGGCCATTGATGTGGGCAGTTCCGTCTACCACTATGTGCGGCAGATCGCGGTCCCGCCCGGCGGGAACGCACACCTGTCGAGCACCCTGGCGTCGATGGGCTGTGCCATCCCCTACGCCCTGGCCGCCAAGGAGGTTTCCCCGCAGCGCCCCGTGGTCGCCCTGGCCGGTGATGGGGCGATGGAGATGCTGGGCAATAATGAGCTGATCACCCTGGCCACACGTTGGCGGACCTGGGAGAATCCCCGCTTTGTGCTGGTGGCGCTCCACAACCAGGATCTGGCCGAGGTGTCCTGGGAGCAGCGGGAAACTGAATCGGAACCTCGTTTCGAGGAATCCCAGACGGTGCCCCGCTTCGACTTCGCCGGTTATGCCGAATTACTGGGGCTGCACGGAATGCGGATCCATGATGTCTCCGCCCTGGAACGGGTTCTGGATGAGGCCTTCAGTGTGGAACGCCCCGTGGTTGTGGAGGTGCTCACCGACCCGGATGTGCCGCTGATCCCACCTTTCCCCCATGGTCGGGAACTGCTGGACTCGATGCGCACCGGCCTTGCCGCCGAGGGCGAATCCGGCCACCACGGTCTGGAGCTGCTGGAACGCTATGCCGAGATCGAGGAGGAACGTCGCTAGTCTTCGGGGAGGTCGGCGCTGGTGTAGACGAGTCCGGCCACCCCACCTTCCCGACGCCAGCTGACCTTGAGTTCATCCCGGGCACCGAAGTGCACCAGGTGGCGGGCGATCACCAGCTCCAGCTGTTCCACATGCTCCGGGGCGGCCTCCAGGTACAGCAGCAGCACCGCATCCCCGGCGATCATGCTCACCTCGCCGGGCAGTTCCCCCTCGAAGGAGAGGTGCCCCCGGCCTTCGGCTTCATCCCAGTCCGTCTTGAGGTTGCGGGAGAAATGAGAGGCCAGTTGCCTGCCGTAGCGGGTGGGGCGTTGGGTGGCTACGCGGGCGGTGGAAGCTGAGGTCATGGCAAGCAGGTTACCTTCTCGTTCATCAGGAGTACATTATTCATCTGCTCACCCCGCGCGAGATCACAGATGCGGGTATCTTGTTTCACATTGCCCATTAGGAAGGTCAACAACATGGCAGGTGGACTAGCCGCCCTACTCGATGACATTGCCGCCATCGCCCGGACCGCGGCGGCGACCGTGGACGATGTGGCGGCCGCAGCAGGAAAGACCAGCGCCAAGGCGGCCGGCGTGGTCATTGATGATGCTGCGGTGACCCCGAAGTACGTGGCCGGGGCCTCCCCCGCCCGTGAACTACCGATGATCTGGCGGATCACCAAGGGTTCCTTCCGCAACAAGCTGATCATCATTCTGCCGATCATTCTGCTGCTGAACTGGCTCGCCCCCTGGGCGCTGACTCCGCTGCTGATGCTCGGCGGCACCTACCTCTGTTTCGAGGGTGCGGAGAAGATCTGGCATAAACTGACCGGCCATGGTGACCACGAGACCCCGGCCACCGATAAGGGGCCGGACTCAGAGGACAAGATGGTCAAGGGGGCGATCACCACCGACCTCATCCTCAGCGCCGAGATCATGGTCATCTCGCTCAATGAGGTGGCCGACGCATCCTTCTGGATGCAGCTGATGGTGCTGATCATGGTGGGCATCGGGGTGACCGTGCTGGTCTACGGTGCCGTGGCGATCCTGGTGAAGATGGATGACCTGGGGCTACGGATGGTGGAGCGGGACCCACACGGCCCCCGCGGGAAATTCGGCCATGGCCTGGTCAAGGCGATGCCGAAGGTGCTCACCGTCATCTCGATCATCGGCACCTTCGCCATGCTCTGGGTCGGTGGTCACATCCTCATCGTCGGTCTGGAGGAATTCGGACTGGGCTGGTTCTACCACCTCGCCCACGATGCCGCGGCGGCCGCGGGTGGAGGTTTCCTGGGGTGGACCGCCAACACCTTCATCTCCCTGATCTTCGGTTTCCTCTGGGGCAGCGTGATCTACGGGATTGTCACCGGGGTGCTCAAGGCCACCGGCCGCAGCCACTGAGACTGATCAGAGGAAGAGCACCAGGCTGACCGCCATGACCGCCATGCCGAGGATCAGCCCGTAGATGGCGTGGTGGTGACGGCCGGTGGCAACTGCGGTGGGCAGCAGTTCATCCATGGAGATGAACACCATGATTCCGGCGACCATGCCGAAGGCCACACCGAGGGTGGTGTCCCCCAGGAAGGGCAGCAGGATCAGATAGCCGATCACCGCACCCAGGGGCTCCGCCATGCCGGAGAGGGTGGACCAGTTGAAGGCCTTGAGCCGGGAACCGGTGGCCTCCCGGATCGGTACCGCCACCGCAATACCCTCCGGAATGTTATGGATCGCAATCGCCGCGACGATCGGGATGGCCAGGGTGGGGTCATCCAGGGCAGTGAGGAAGGTGGCGAAACCCTCCGGGAAGTTGTGGATCGCGATCGCCAAAGCGGTCAACGTACCCATCTTCATCAGCTTCTGGCGCCGGGCCTGCAGCTCCGGGGTGTCCTGGGTCATGGACTCATGGGGGTTGATGGCGGTGGGCACCAGGCGGTCAATGGCCGCGATGAGAACGATCCCGGCGAAGAAGGACAGGATGGCCCACCAGTTGCCGTTCTTCACCCCGTGATCCGTGGAAAGATGATCGATCGCCTTGGGCAGGATCTCCACCATCGAGACATAGAGCATCACACCCGCCGAAAAACCCAGGGCGCTGGCCATGAAACGATCATCGGGGTTCTTCTTCAGGATGGCGATCAGCCCGCCGATGCCGGTGGCCAGGCCGGCAAAGACCGTCATGCCGAAGGCGATCAGGATTGCACTCACTCCTCCACCTGCTTCCCCTCAACTTCTTCTTTGTGTAGCTTCACGGTCTGAATCCTATTCCCCTGGACCTGGGTCACCTCCAGTCGGTAGCGGATTCCGGAACTGTCATCATCCTCGGGATCCCTGGTCCAGGCGGCGGGCACCGGGAAGGTGTCCCCGGTCGCCGCCACCCGGCCCAGGCGGGAGAGGATCCAGCCGGCCACCGTCTCATAGGGACCCTCGGGGAGAAAGACACCTGTGGCATCGGCGAAGTCCTCCAGATTGGTGGAGCCATCAAGCTGGCGGGACTCATGGAGCTTCAGCAGAGCCTGTTTCTCATCCCGGTCGAACTCATCCCAGATCTCCCCGACCAGTTCCTCCAGCAGGTCCTCCAGGGTGAGCATGCCATCCGTGCCGCCATATTCGTCCATGACAATGGCGATGTGGTGGCCGTGTGCCCGCATCTGTGTCAGGGCCTGCGGCAGGTGCACCGTGCCGGGCAGGAAAGCGATCTCACGGACCAGTTCACGGACCTCTTTTTCCCCGTGCCCCCGGGCAGCTTCAACCAGGAGGTCCCGGACATGAATGAAGCCGATGATCTCATCGATGCCATCCTCGAACACCGGGTAACGGGAGTAGGAACCCTCCACCACTGCCGCGGTCACCTCGCGGACACTGACGCTGGCAGGGAAGGCGACCATGTCACTGCGATGCCGCATCACCTCAGCCGCCAGCCGGTCAGTGGCCTTGAATACATCAGTCAGCAAACCACGTTCAGATTCCGCAAAACCCTCATGGGAGGTGACGATGTCACGGACCTCTTCGGTGGACATCTGCTCATTGCGGGCAGCCGGGTCGAAACCAAGCAGACGCAGCAACAGGTTCGAGGAGGAGTTGACCACCCACACCACCGGGGTCATGGTCCTGGCGAAGGCCCCCAGGGGTGGGGCGACCAGCAGGCTGAAACGCTCCGCCTTCTGCATGGCGATCCGTTTGGGCACCACCTCACCCAGGACCAGGGAAAGGTAGGAGATCACCAGGGTCATGCCCACCAGGGCAAGGATTCCAGCCAGACTCTCCGGCACACCCCATCCTGTCAGGATGGGGTTCAGCTGCGGGGCGATGGTGGAGGCACCGAAAGCAGAGGAGAAGAAACCGGCGAAGGTCACCCCGATCTGCACCGCCGAGAGGAAATAACCGGAGTCACGGGCCAGGCTGGCAACCTTCCGGGCGGTCTGTCCCCCACCCTCAAGTTTCCGGACCTGTGATTCCCGGAGGCTCACCAAGGCCATCTCAGTGGCGGCGAAAACCCCTCCGATAAGCACGAAAATGAGCACCAGGACCGCGTTTAAGGCAATGCTCATGCCATCAGAGTCTACTCCTCAGGAGGGTCCTTTTCCGGGTTAACAGCAGCGGCGGGTAAGGCACAGCCCTCAGGTCCACACACCGCATCATCCATTGGGGTCAGGAAAGTCAGGCCGGAAAACTCAGGTTCAGTGTCCATGACCGGTACAACCATTCCTGCCGGAGCTTTGTTCCGGGGCAGGTAACCTCGGGAACATGAGCGAACACCACTTCGAAGTGAAGATCCCGGGCGGAAAACTCGTTGTCGCCGACCTCAGCACCGCCGAGGGGGAGATCACCAGGGCAAATATCTCCGGTGATTTCTTCCTCGAACCCGATGAGGCCTTCTTCGCCCTGGGGCCCGCACTGGTGGGGGCGTCGATAAGCGAGAGCACCGAGGAACTGCAGGCGCGTATCGACGCCGCGCTCCGCAGCTTCGAGGATCTCACCCTGCATGGCTTCAGCACCCGGGACATCGCCCTGTGTGTACGCCGCGCGCTTACCGACGCCCGGGACTTCAGCGACCTGGACTGGGAGATCATCCACTCCCCCGTGCTACCCACCCCGGTCAATGTCGCCCTGGATGAACTACTGCTCCAGCAGGTTGCCCAAGGCGAGCGGGGCCCGACGATGCGGATCTGGGAATGGGAGGACCGCGCCGTGGTGATCGGCTCCTACCAGTCCTATGTCAATGAGATCGACGCCGAAGGGGTCGCGGAACATGAGGTCACCGTGGTGCGTCGCATCTCCGGTGGCGGGGCCATGTTCATGGAGGGCGGCAACTGCATCACCTACTCCCTCTACGTCCCGGAATCCCTGGTCCGGGGGCTCAGCTATGAGGATTCCTATGAGTACCTCGACCGGTGGGTGCTGAGCGCGCTGCAGGAACACGGAGTCAAGGCCTGGTATGTGCCGATCAATGACATCACCTCCACCGGGGGGAAGATCGGCGGAGCAGCCCAGAAGAGGCGCAAGGGGGCGGTGCTGCACCATGTGACCATGTCCTATGACATTGATGCCGACATGATGAGTCAGGTGCTGCGGGTGGGCAAGGTCAAACTCGCCGACAAGGGCATACGCAGCGCCAAGAAGCGGGTGGATCCCCTGCGCCGCCAGACCGGCGCCACCCGGGAAGAGATCATCCAGACCATGATCCGGGTGTTCCGAAACCGTTATGGGGCGCAACTCACTGAGCTGCCGGCAGGGGACGTGGAGGCGGCAGCGAAACTGGTGGCCGCAAAATTCGGCAGCGCGGAATGGACGCGCCGGGTGCCCTGAGTCAGTAACAGGGTTCAATCAGGAGGCAGCTGGAGGCCACCCATAAGGTGGGTCCGCTGAGGATGGAACTGGCCACCAGGTCCAGACCGGAGATGCCGATGTACTCCGAACTGAGTGAGGACAGTGGGGTCTGGGAACCGAACAGCATGTCCCCGGTGGAGTAGGCCGCGGCGTTCGGTGCCAGGCTGAGGGAGAGGGCGGCGCTGAGGATCATCAGGGAGATCAGGACTCTCTTTCGCATAATCGAATCTTAACCCATTCTGGGGATATTTTATGGCGCAGATCACAACTAGACTGAAGGTCATGAGCATCCTCGAGATCGCCGCCACCTCCCCCACCCTTCCCATTGAGGACCTCCGCACCCGGGAGCCTGCCAGCGCAACGGAAATCCTGCAGCACGCCGCCAGATTCTTCCCCGCCGAGACCTGGGTGAAGACCCACCCCGGCCAGCACCTCGGCTCTCCGCTAGCTCTCCACAGCTCCCAGGTGGTGCTCGCCGCCTACGGCCCCACCACCATGGTGCGCAGCGCACACGCCAGGCTGCTGCCCGATGTCGGCGGCAGTTTCATCCACCTGGAATACAACACCACCTCGCAGGCGGTGAACCTGGAGATCAGCGGGGCCGCCGGCAATCGGAGGATCATCGGCAGTGATGCACACGGCCTGGGGGTGGACACCCACGGTGAGATCGGACAGGGCACCCCACTGCCCTTCGAGAACGAATTCCGCTCCCTGGTTGAACATCCCACCGCGGCGATGTGGTTCAGCGAGTTCTGCACCTGGGCCTTCGGCTTCCCGCTCCTGGGCACCCCACTGACCCAGACCCCCAGCATCGACCCCGCCACCCTGGCCTTTCATGTGATCACCCCGGTGCCGCAGGGCACCGCCGGAGCACACATCCTGGGGACCCCCGCCCTGCCCCGGCCGACCCTCAGCTGGTGGCAGAAACTACGGAACCGTTTCTAATCCTCACAGGAGCGGCACAAAAAGGTAGCCCCCGTGCTCGGTGACCTTTCCCTGGGCCACCCGCAGCAGGGTGTGCTGCACCGGGATGACCATGATCCCCTCCGGGGCAAGCTGTGCCAGCAGGGATTCCGGCAGGGCCTCAGCCGCCGCAGACACCAGGATCCGGTCGAAGGGAGCCAGCTCAGGCAACCCCAGCACCCCGGGTTCCGCCTGGTTGACATCCACCCAGGGCTGGGCATCACCCAGGGCGAGTCGGGAACTCTCCACCAGCTCGGGGATCAGTTCCACGGCATGGACCTGCCCCTCCGGACCCACCAGCTCACCGAGCAGGGCGCTACTCCAACCGGAACCTGAACCCACATCCAGCACCTTCTGACCGGGCTCGACATCAAGCAGGCGCAGCATGTCCGCCACGGTGCTGGGTTGGGAGTTCGTCTGGCCGTAACCGATCGGTAGGGCGCGATTTTCCGCGGCGAAGCGGCGCTGCCCGGCGGGCAGGAATCTGGTGCGGGGATGACGTTGGAAGGCGGCTTCGACGGCGGTGGACATCCGCTGGCTCCTTGCGGGTTGAGGGGATGTTGATTGGCGACATCACTGATGCTCCCCAGCCTAGCCCGATTCGCGGCTGACTTCCGCTGACCTGGGAATACCTCCCAATTAGGGGCTTGCCCTTGTAAACTCCGGACAACGCTGGAAATGTGGTCTACACCACGTGGTGACCTAAAAGTCGTAGCCGACATAACGGGTCGTCGCACCATCCGGCAACAAGGGAGTTAAACGTGAAATTACCTTGGCTCAAGTCCGCCATCGAACACGAGGGCCCCTTCCTTTCCCTCTACTTCGACACCACCCGAACCGATGAAACCGCCGCCGCGGACATCACCCACCGATGGCAGCAGCTGCGCAACCAGCTCGAATCAGAGGGAGCCCCCAAACAGCTGCTGGATCAGATTCAGGACACCATCCTCCTGCCCTCCAATATCGGGGGCCGCCACGGCCGGGCCATCATCGCCGCCAAGGAGGGAATCGTCCTCGACCGGGTGCTCCCCGCCCCGCCGCTGGCCGATGCCGTGCACTACGGGGAACATCCCCAACTACTGCCCCTGCTGCAGCTGACCCCCTACGTGATCCGCCAACTGTTGATCGAGGTGGACCGCGCCGGTGCCGACCTGCACCTGCGGACCTCCCGTGACCCGGTCGTCGAGAAGACCGCCAGTGTTGATGGCGGCCATGATGAGCTGCACAAGGCCAGCTCCGGTGGCGGTAACCAGCATGGCTGGCGCGCCGATAATTTCGAGGCCCGGGTCGAGGATTCCTGGGAACGCAATGCCGAGGCCGTGGCCGAGCAGGTCAATAAGCTGGTGCTGGAGCACAAACCCGATATGGTGCTGCTCACCGGCGACGTCCGTGCCCAGGGTCTGCTCAAGGCAGAACTTCAGAAGGAGGTGCTCGCCCGGTTGAAGGAGATCTCCGGTGGCACCCGTGGACAGAGCCTGCAGCGCCCCACCTTCCGCGCCGAACTGAGTCGCCTGACCCAGGAGTTCTCCGAGAACCGGCAGCAGGAACGCGCCACCGAGTTCCAGGAGAGCCAGGCCCGTGACGGGGCCTCGGTGGGTGGCGCCACTGCGGTGATTGACTCACTGGCGAGGGGCCAGGTCGATGAGCTGGTCTTCGTCACCGGCCGGGAACCCGACAATATCGAGGAGATTCTGCGCCAGGCGATCCTCACCGATGCCGGGGTCACCGCCCTCGATGACAGTCATATCGATGTCCTCGACGGGGTGGGTGCGCTGCTGCGTTGGAAGGACGGGGCGACCCCCTCCAACGCCATCGGCAGCATGAGTGGGGATCGCGCCCGCATTTCCGCCACGACCTCCTAAGGATGACGGCATGGGTGGTGTGCCCTGGGTACCCTGGGATCCGAGCTATTTCCCGGGACAACCAAGGAGCACACCACCTCATGAATGCCTATGACCCCCATGACCTCATCAGGGTGCACGGTGCGCGGGAGAATAATCTCCACGAGGTCAGCGTGGACATCCCCAAACGGAAGTTGACGGTGCTCACCGGGGTCTCCGGGTCCGGCAAGTCCTCCCTGGCCTTCGGCACCATCGCCGCCGAGTCCCAGCGGTTGATCAACGAAACCTACCCCACCTTCGTGCAGGGATTCATGGCCACCATGGCCAGGCCCGATGTAGATGCCCTCGAGGGCATCACCACCAGCATCATCGTCGATCAGGAACCCATGGGCGCGAATCCCCGTTCCACCGTGGGCACCGCCACCGACGCCACCGCCATGCTGCGGGTCCTCTACTCCCGGATCGCCGAACCCAATGCCGGGGGGCCGGGTGCCTACTCCTTCAACATCCCCTCCGTCACCGGAGCCGGCGCCACCACCGTGGGGCGGAACAAAAACGCCAAGCGGGAAAAAGTCACCTTCAAACGCACCGGCGGGATGTGCCCCAATTGTGAGGGCATGGGCCGGGTCTCCGATATCAAACTCGATGAACTCTACGATGAGCACCTCTCCCTCGCGGAAGGTTCCCTGAAGGTTCCCGGGTACAAGACCGGTGGCTGGAATTTCCGGCTCTACTCCGAATCCGGTCTCTACGACCCGGAGAAGCCGATCCGGGACTTCTCGGAAAGTGAAGTGCACGACTTCCTCTACAAGGAACCCACCCGGCTCAAGATCGCCGGCATCAACCAGACCTATGAGGGACTGGTGCCCCGGATCCAACGTTCCATGCTCAACAAGGACCGCGAGGCGATGCAGAAATCCGTCGGCGAGTTCGTCGACCGGGCTGTCACCTTCATCCCCTGCCCGGACTGTGGTGGCACCCGGCTGGCCCAGCATGCCCTGGATTCCCGGATCAACGGCAAAAATATCGCCGAACTCTGTGCCATGGAGGTCAGGGACCTTGCGGAATGGATCAGGGAGATCGAGGCACCCAATATCTCTCCCCTGCTCAGGGCACTGCGTGAAACCCTGGAGTCCTTCGTCGAGATCGGTCTGGGTTATCTCCGGCTTGACCGCCCCGCCGGTTCGCTCTCCGGTGGTGAGGCACAACGCACCAAGATGATCCGCCATCTGGGTTCCGCCCTCACCGATGTCACCTATGTCTTCGATGAGCCCACCGCCGGGTTGCACCCCCATGACATCGCCCGGATGAATCAGCTGCTGCAGGACCTGCGGGACAAGTCCAACACGGTGCTGGTGGTGGAACATAAGCCGGAGACCATCGCCATCGCCGACCATGTCATCGACCTGGGCCCCGGGGCGGGGCGGAATGGTGGCCGGATCCAATTCGAGGGAAGTCTGTCGGAGCTGCGCCGCTCCGACACCCTGACCGGTCGTCACTTCGATGACCGCGCCGAGCTCAAGGGCAGCATCCGGGAGCCGAAGGGGTTCCTGCAGATCCGCGGCGCCAACAGGAACAACCTTAAAGATGTGGATGTGGATATCCCGCTCGGCGTGCTCACCGCGGTCACCGGGGTGTCCGGTTCCGGCAAGTCCTCCCTGCTGCTTGAGATCCCTCGTAATGACACCACCGTCTTCGTCGACCAGTCCGTGATCAAGGGCTCCCGGCGTTCCAACCCCGCCACCTACACCGGGGCCCTGGAACCCATCCGTAAGGCCTTCGCCAAGGAGAACGGGGTCACCCCGGCACTGTTCTCCCCCAACTCCGAGGGGGCCTGCTCCACATGCAAGGGTGCCGGGGTCATTTACCTGGATCTGGGCATGTTCGCCGGGGTCTCCATCCCCTGCGAGGTCTGTGAGGGGCGCCGCTTTGAGGAGTCGGTGCTCGACTACCACTTCGGGGGCAAGGATATTTCCCAGGTGCTGCAGATGCCGGTCGCCGAGGCCGCGACCTTCTTCGCGGCAACCGGAACCAGGGTTCCGGCGGCGGCGAAGATCCTGCAACGCCTGGTGGATGTGGGTCTGGGTTATATCTCCCTGGGCCAGCCCCTGACCACCCTCTCCGGTGGTGAGCGGCAGCGCCTGAAGCTGGCCAGCCACCTGGCGGAGAAGGCGGAGCTCTTCATCCTCGATGAGCCGACCACCGGGCTGCACCTGGCGGACGTGGAGAATCTGCTCGCCCTGCTGGACCGCCTGGTGGATGCCGGGAAAACCGTCATCCTCATCGAACACCACCTGGGGGTGCTCGCCCATTCCGACCATGTCATCGATCTGGGTCCGGGGGCCGGTTCGGAGGGCGGCGAAATCATCTTCACCGGTTCCCCCACCGAGCTGCTCTCACGCCCCGGGAGCCTGACCGGGAAATACCTGGCTGAATACATTGCCTAGCCGCTTGCTAGAATTCCCAGCTAAATGCACTTTCTAAAGGAGTTGCAGCATGCCTTTCACCCCCTATCCGCTCCCCGCCCGGGGCGCCGGCAGCTCCCGCCGCAACCCGGTGGAGGGCACCAACCAGGCGATCCTCTTCTCCCATCTCCATGACCGTGCCCTCCATGATGATGGGGTGGAAGTGCCCGTCACCCTGCTTCCGGACCACCGGACCCAGGGTTTCAAGGTCAAGTGGGACTATGGGGTGATCGGCACCCTGCCGGCCTCCTTCAAGGAGGAGTATCCCCAGTTGGTTCGGGTCACCGGCAGCCAGCTGACCCCGGAGGTCAGGGCCTTGGTGGAGGTCAGCCCGGAACGTGGTGGCCTGAGTGTGGATGTGCTGTTGCCGGAACCTCAGTGGGTGGTCCCGGTCAATGATCCGCCGATCGGATTATGGACCCTGCTGCCCTCCGGTGCTCCCGCCCCGGTTGATCTGAGCGCCGGTGCCGATGTCCCGGCAGATGAACTCGCCTCCCTCTTCCAGGCACAACTGCTGGTGAAACTAAGCCTGGTCAATGAGCGGGTGGCCGTGGCCTACGGCAACCGGGTCCTCGGGGTGCTGGGAGAAGCAGATTCGGCGGTGCTGCGGGATGCGATCGAACATTTCGCGCAGCTCGGCCTCGACACGGTGGCCCGGGCCTTTCTCAACGGCGATGAGATCACCGTGGAATGTGCCCGCACCGAAGAGCTTGACGACGCCGCGCTGGAACCCGAGATCTCGCCGCTGCCCGCCCTGCAGCTCCCCGCCTTCGAAAAGCCCGGTGGCACCACTACTCAAGGCATTGTCGAAGACCCCGGTGGGGGCTGGTCCCTGCACATTCCCTCCAGCAACTTCGAGGCCATCACCCCGGCGAAGATCGAGGAGCACAAGCAGAAGAAGCGGATCAGCTCCCCGAAGCTACCCCCGGTCTCTGCCACCCAGGTCATCCCGGTGGTGGATATTCCGGAGGAACCCGTCCAGGGCATCGTCCCGGGTGGTCCCGCTCAGCAACGGGTCGAGATGGAACCGCTACCTGTCGCCGAGGAACCGTTGGAAAGCAGCAGCAAGTGGCTCTGGATCATCGGGGTGCTCTTCCTGATCATCTTCCTGCTGCTCTTCTGGGGACTCTTCGGCTGATCAGTTGATCTCCAGTCCCCGCCAACGGTTCAGTGCGGCCAGCACCTCCTGGGGTCGCGGCAAACTGTAGTGACCGGGGTGCCCAGGGTGTGGGGAAAGACCGTCCAATCCCTCCACATCCAGCTTCTGGTACAGCTGTGCCAGAAGCTCCCGGAGGCTGCGCCCATCGGCTTCCCCCGCCAGATACTCCAGGGCCAGGGCGATCGCCTGGGTCTGGCCCGGATCCACCAGCTGGGAAAGCACCCTGAGGTCGATGTCGTTTCGGCCGTATTGGATGGCACCTGCTCCCCTGGCCCGGGCAGGTTTATGTTTATCAGCAGGGTGCAGGCTGGCTGGGAGCGGAACGCGTTGGCGCCGCGTGAAGTCTGCGGGAGGGGCAACTGGGGGTGCACCCGGAAAACGTGCGAGGACATCTCCAGCCTCATCCGTGGCATCCCGGGGCACATAGGAATCCATGGCGATCACGTGATCAGCCACATCAAGGTAGTCCCCCGAACCACCGGCCACCAGCAGGGTGGAGATCCCCAGCTCATCCCGCAGGGCCACCACACGGTCGATGAAGGGGGTGATCGGTTCCTTCCCCGCCGGAATCAGGGCCCGCATTCGCTGATCCCGGATCATGAAGTTCGTGGCTGAGGTGTCCTCGTCAATCAGCAGCAGTGAGGTGCCGACTTCCAGCGCCTCCACCAGGTTCGCCGCCTGGGAGGTGGAGCCGCTGGCGTTGGTGGTGCTGAAGGAGGTGGTGTCCACCCCGCCGGGAAGATCAGCGAGGAAGGGGGAGATGTTGACCCCGCTGATCGAGCGGCCGTCCTCCGCCCGGATCGACACCGCATCCGCCCTGGTGAGCACCCACTCTCTGCCATCCCCGGCGATATGGGGATACACCCCTCGTGCCACCGCCCGCAGCAGGGTGGATTTGCCGTGGTAACCGCCCCCGACGATCAGGCTGATACCAGCCGGAATCCCCATCCCGGCAACTTGACGGCCGGAGGGAAGATCGAAACTATGTCGCAGGGAATCTGGGCCCTGGAAGACCTCCACACCCCGGGTCAGTGGTTCATCACTGTCCCCGGCGCGGCGTGGCAGGATCGACCCATTCCCGATGAAGGCCACGAGGTTGCGTTCTGAGAGCTGGGACTGGAGGTGCAGCTGGTCGAGGTAGAGCTCCACGTGTTGGCGCAGGGCTTTCAGGTCCAGGTTGTGGAGGAGCGCAGCTATCTGGGGGAGCCGTTCGCAGAGCAGGTGTTGCGCGGCCCGCCCTTTGATGCGTCGCCCGGCGGCGGGCAGGTTGAGGCTGAGTCTTAGTTCGAGGGGGTCGTCGATAAGCACTGCGGTGCGGGGCAGTATCTCCTGGCCGAGAGGACCGATGGAGAAGTCCTGGCCCAGTTCCCCTGCCACCCTGCGGGCGATGAAGTCCCCGGCGGCGACTCTTTTTGCCGGGGTGTCCATCAGTTCTGCGGGCAGCTGGTTGGCCAGCAGGAGCCGGATCAGGGAGGCCGGAGCGTAGGGGTCAGCCTGGATGTGGTCCACGCTGAGTTCGCACCCAGGCAGCTGGTGTCGGCCCCGGATCTGGCGGTAGTCACCGTAGCCGCGGCCGTCGATGGAGCGTAGCGTCGCCGCCAGGGAGGTCATGTTAGCCCAGTGCCTCCGCGATCGGGGTGGTGCCATCATAGAAGTTGATCTTCTGGCCCACCGCGGCATTTTCCTTGATCACCTGCACCATCACTGCGGCGACATTATCGCGGGAGGTATCACCCTCCTTCCCTTCTGGGTCCCTGCCGTCGATCCGGCCGGATTCATCGGCCAGGGTGATTTTTCCGCTGCCCGGTTCCAGGGTCAGCTTGCCCGGGCCCAGGATGGTGTAGTCCAGGGTGGTGCTGCGCAGATGCTGGTCCGCCTCATTCTTCGCCCGGACGTAGGGGAAGAAGGAGTGGGATTCCGGTACCCGCTCCGGGTCGATGTCGGAGGTGGAGTAGGAGACCATCACATAGCGCTTCACCCCGGCCTGTTCAGCCGCGGCCATGGAACGCACTGCGGCCTCATGGTCCACCGCATGGGTGCGCTCCGGGTTGCCGCCGCCGGCGCCGGCGGAGAACACCACTGCTGCCGCGTCCCGGAAGGCTTCCGCCATTTCCGCTTCTCCGGCTTGTTCGATATCGAGCAGCACCGGGTTACCACCCACCCGCTTGATCTCGGTGACCTGTTCCGGTTTGCGGATGATGTTGTCCACCTCGAAACCGGCTTCCTTGAACTTGGGGGTGGCCAGTAGTGCGACTTTGCCGTGGCCGCCAAGAATGACTATTCGATCCTTCATGTGTTTTCCTGTCTTTAGTGTGTTCGGGCTTACATTATGTTCAACGGTCGGGTGGCGCAGGTTGTTCCGGGGGTCTTGGATTCACCGGTGGCAGGGGTTGTGGTTGACTTGTGCCTTACACGCTGGGCATGAATGAAGTCGACCCGGTGGGCACCCATGATTTGTCCCCATCCCGAATCCCACCTGGAGGAAGTGTTTCCGATGGTTGAGAATGAGCTCGATTCCACCTCAGGGGTCCCCCTCTACCGGCAGATCAAGGAGATCCTGCGCGCCGAGATCTCCAGTGGCCAGGTGAATGTGACCCGCCCCATGACCGAGGCACAGTTGCTGGAGCGTTTCGGGGTGAGCCGGGCACCGATCCGTCAGGCATTGCGGGAGCTGACCGATGAGGGTTATGTCTACCGCAAGCAGGGGAAGGGGACTTTCCCGATCCCGGGCCACCGTTTTGACCGTTCCCCGAATGTCCCCCAGGGTGGTCTGCAGGCCTTCCTCTCCGACCGCGGGTTGGAGGCCAGCTCGAAGGTGTCCACTCCTTCCCGGGCTCCGGCACCGACCTGGTTGCGGCAGCGTCTGAAACTGAGCGGGCCGGATCCGCTGTTGCATTTCACCCGACTGATCCTGGTGGAGGGTGTTCCGCTCGCGGATGCCGAGATCTTCCTGCGTTGTCCGGAGGACTTCAATCCCACCGCCAAGGAACTGCGGGTCACCGGTTCCGCCTTCGCTCTGCTGGAGAAGACCTACGGGGTGACTCTGGAGCGGGCTGAGCATGAGGCCTGGGCCACTCCTGCCACCACGGCCTATGCGACCCGGCTGAATGTGGAGCCGGGGAGTCCCCTGCTGGCCATTGAGACCGTCTTCTACACCACCGGTGGTGTTCCTTCGGGGTGGCGGATCGCGATGCATAAGCCGGATGAGTTCAAGTACCGCTTTGACACCCTCATCCCGCCGCGCACCTGAGTTTTCCCGGCAAAGATAGTACCTCTAAAACCTTTTTGAGCAGCGCCTTCTCCCCTGGCGGGAGGGGGCGTTTTTCTTCGGGTGGAACGGGGGCAGTTCCGCCGAACCCCACCCCTTGACTTTGGCATAACAACATGCCAATCTAGTTCCAACGAAGTAAGAGAGGTCACACCCCAGCGATAGTGTGCTTCGGCCCGCATGGCGGATGCAGGGCTCCCCGGTTCACTATCCACTTACCGCCAGCCACCGTCCCGGCGGAACATATTCCCCCTCCGGAACCCACCGCGGCAAAAAATTTCCCAACGTGCCCCCCGTGCACCGACGAAAGGTAAGCCATGACAGCAAGTAACCCTGTCGGCGAAAACACCGTCAACACTGTTCTCGGCCCCATCGCAGCCTCCGATCTCGGAGTCACCGCAGTCCATGAGGCCCTGCTCTCCGTACTCCCCGGCGCACAATACGCCCCGGACATCTCCCTGGACCGCCCGGAAATCTTCGAGGCCCTCGCCACCAAGCTCCGCGCCTTCAAGGCGGCCGGTGGCTCCAGCATCGTCGACTCCACCGGTATGTTCCACGGCCGTGACCTCCCCCTCTACGAGGCTCTGGCCAAGGCCACCGGCGTGAACATCATCGCCTCCACCGGTCAGGGTCCGGAGGAGCTGCTCGGCGGCTACTTCCTCACCCCGCAGACCAACCCCCCGACCCCCTGGCCCGCGGAGAAGTTCGCCGATCTCTTCGCCCAGGAAGTCACCGGAGGCATGGTTCATCCCCGCCTTGAGCGCCGTGCCACCGCCGGCCTGATCACCACCACCGGTACCGCTGCGGGTCTGACCGATACCGATGAGTCCCTGTTCCGGGGTGCCGCCAAGGCCGCCGCCGAAACCGGGGCAGCAGTCTCCATCCGTTATGGCGCTGATGCCCTGGCGGAACTGGAGCTGGTGCTCGAAGAGGTCTCCGCGGACCGCGTTCTGGTCGGCGGGCTTGACCGCCGCGATGCCCCCGCCGTGGAGATCGCCCGTCGTGGCGCCTACGTCGGCATTGACCACGTGGGCATCAACGAAGATGAGGACCTGCTTGACGACGCCGCCCGCGCCGACCTGGTGCTCGAGCTCGTCGCCGCCGGACTCACCGAGCGGATCATCCTCTCCGCCAACGCCATCGGCGTGGCCAAGGCCGTCGCCCCGAACGAGGTCCCCTTCGCGCAGGTCATCAGCGAGTTCATCCCGGAACTGAAGCGTCGTGGTCTCTCCGGGGAAGATGCTCAGACCATCCTCGTGGACAACCCGCGCACCCTGCTCACCGTCCGCTGATAACCCACCACACCGAGGAAGAGACACATGTCAAAGATCAATACCGTGCTGGGTACGATTCCGGTCGAGGAACTGGGATTCGTCGCCATCCATGAGCACATCGGCTACGGAATGCCGGGCTCCGAGCTCGACACCAAGTGGTGGAAGAGCCCCGAGGTCCGCTACGAGGAAACCGTGCCGAAGCTGCGTAAGTTCCACGACTATGCCGGTGGGGCCTCCACCTTCGTCGACGCCACCGGCATCTGCAACGGCCGCGACATCCCCTACTACCAGTCCCTCTCCGAGAAGACCGGGGTCCACATCGTGGCCTCCACCGGCTTCGTCGGGGGCGACACCGCCCTGGCACACTTCGCCCGGGCCTCCGTGGAGTACCTCACCGAGGTCTTCATCCACGAGATCACCGTCGGCATCGTCGGCACCAACGCCAAGGCCGGTGTCATCAAGGTCGGTGTCTCCCGGGGTGGTCGGATGACCGAACTGGACAAACGCATCTACCGTGCCGCTGCCCGGGCCGCAGTGCAGACCGGGGTGCCGGTGATGACCCACCTGGCCATCGACGCGGAACCAGCCATCGCCATCTTCCAGGAAGAGGGCCTCGACCTGGACCGCGTGCTCTTCGGCCATGTCGATGACGGTGTGAACCACGCCCAGACCCCCACGGAGCGCATCCTCGAGGTCGGTGGTCGCCTCGGTTTCGACACCTTCGGCTACGAGACCGAACTGCCGGACCCGCCCTTCTGGGCCCGTCCCCGCAAGGACCGCATGGACCACTTTCTGCGCACCATCAACGCCGGCCACCTGGACAAGGTGCTGGCCTCGGCGGACGCGAACTGCTCCCCGCTGGGTTGGCCCGGTGTCAAGGGCCACACCATCAACTACATCTTCGAGGTGCTGATCCCGGACCTCGAGCGCAATGGTATCGATCAGTCCGCCATCGACCAGATCTTCCATGACAACGCCTACTCCTACCTGGCCCAGCAGTCCTGATCCATCAGTACACCTCCCCTCAGAAAGCGATAGAACAATGAAGACTGAAGACATCAAGAACCTGAAGATCGGCGTCATCGGCGGCGGTTACGCTGGCGCCACCGCTGGCCTGGCACTGTCCCAGATCGGCGCAAACGTCAAGGTCTACGAGCAGGCCCCCGCCTCCGGTGAGGTCGGGGCCGGCATCGGCTTGCGCCCCGCATCCGTCAAGCTCTTCAAGAAGCTCGGCATCTTCGAGGCCATCGAGAAGGTCACCTCCCCCTCCGACTTCTTCGAGATCCTGGACGCCAAGGGCAACCGCATCACCCTCGAGGAATGGCCGCACCTCTCCGAGGGCGAGGAGAAGCACAACACCCGCATGATCCACCGTCGTGACTTCATCGACGCCCTGACCAGCCAGCTGCCCGAAGGTGTCCTCCAATACGGCTACCGCGCCGAGGAGATCATCGACAACGGCGACTCCGCCACCGTGAAGTTCAGCAACGGTGAGGAAGAAACCTTCGACATCCTGGTCGGTGCCGACGGCATCAAGTCCAAGGTCCGCACCCTGTGGTCCGATTCCCAGCCGGTCATGCAGCACGCCCACGCCTACCGTGCGGTCATCGACGGTTCCATGGGCGAGGGGCTGCTGGTCGACGACAACCTGCGTCTCTACCTCGAGGCCGAGACCGGCCGGATGATCTATTTCCTGCCCCTGCGCCACCGCGGTGAGAACGGCCAGATCTCCTTCGACATCACCGTCCCCCACGAGGACACCTCCTGGAACCCGAATGTCTCCCGGGAAGAGGTGCTCGAGATGCTCAAGAACTTCGATGAGCGCCTGATCAAGATCGTCGAGAAGCTCGATTGGGAGCAGGTCAACCAGCGCGCCGCAGCCGACCTGGATCCCCAGGACAAGTGGAACTCCGACGCGGTCGTCCTCGTCGGCGACGCGGCCCACGCCATGCTGCACCACCAGGGTCAGGGCGCGAACTCCGCCGTCATCGACTCCGGTGTGCTGGCTGACTGCATCGTCGAGGCAGGTACCGTGGCTGAGGCACTGGCCCTCTACACCGCCAAGCGCAAGGAGCCGGTCCAGGAGCTGCAGCGCATCTCCCGCGAGTCCTGGAACGCCGAGTCCGCCGGCAAGACCGCCTTCCCCGAGAAGGAAAAGATCGACTACTAGTCGCCCAGTCACCTATCTGCCCTGATGGCGTCGTCCGCCGCTGCACCCCCTCGCGGTCAGTGCGGCGGCGCCATCCGTCACATCCGAAGAAAGAAGAACGCGAGAAGATGACCCTCCACCCCGAGATCCAGAAGATCGTCGCCCAGATCCCGCCTGCCTCCACCACCCCGCCGAACCCCGCCGAGATGCGGGCCTTCGAGGCCGGCAACGTCCCCCCGCTGGCGGATCGTACCCCGATCAACTCCGTGGCGGACAGCACTCTGGCGGAGGTACCGGTCCGGATCTACGCCGACACCGAGGCACCGAAGGGCACGATCGTCTACTTCCACGGCGGTGCCTTCTTCTCCGGCAGCCTGGACACCCACGACCACGTCGCCCGCTCCCTGGCCAAGGAGACCGGCTGGCAGATCATCTCCGTGGGCTATTCGCTCTCCCCCGAGGTGGCCTTCCCGGTCGCCCTCCAGGAGTGCTACACCGTGGTCCGCGAGGTCGCTGAATCGCTTGACGAAGCCCCGCTCGCCCTGGCCGGGGACTCCTCCGGCGCGAACTTCGTCGCCGCGGTCACCGCCATGGCCAAGGACGACAACTTCGACCGGATCACCCACCAGATCCTCTACTACCCCTCCGTCGACCTCGACTTCGACCAGGAGCGTTGGCCTTCGCTGAAGGAGAACGCCGAGGGCTACGGCCTGGAGTACAACGGCCTGGCCCCCTTCAACTCCTTCTACCTGGAAAACGGTGCCGACCCCGCTGACCCCCTGGTCTCCCCCATCAAGCGGGAGGACCTCTCAGGCCTGCCCAAGGCACTGATCATCACCGCCGGTTATGACCCCCTGCGTGATGAGGGCGAGGCCTACGCGGCGAAGCTGCGTGAGGGGGGCGTCGATACACAGCTCAAGCGTTATGACGCCGCCAACCATGGCTTCCTCGTCAACTTCTCGTGGATCCCCGAGTTCTACGAGGTCTTCCACGACACCGCACGTTTCCTGAACTAACCTCCCCGCTTTTCCCGCAGACGGCGCGCATCACCTTGCCGATGCGCGCCGTTCTGCATCCCCAAATCCCTTCATGTGACCCGGAAAGAGGCCACCATGAGCACCACATCCCCCACCAAGAAGTCCTTCTGGAGCTATGAGAACAAGCTCGTCACGGTGTTCTTCTTCGCTGTCGGCCTGGTCTTCTTCGACCGTCTGATCATCAACTTCCTCATGCCCTTCATCCAGGCGGATCTGGGCCTGAATAACGCACAGGTGGGCCAGCTCGCCGGTGCCGCCGCTCTGACCTGGTCGATCGCCTCCATCGTGGGTGGCCGGATCTCGGACAAGGTGCCCAGCAAGCGGCTCTACCTCGTCCTGCTCATGGTCGTCTTCTCCGCGGCCTCCTTCCTGCAGGGCTTCGTGGTCACCTTCGTCCACCTGATCATCCTGCGCCTGCTCATGGGCATGTTCGAGGGGCCGACCATCCCGGTCACCCAGTCGGTGCTGGCCATGGAATCCTCCCCGCACCGCCGCGGCTTCAACCTCGGCTTCACCATGAACACCGCCAACGGCCTCTTCGGCGGCGTCCTCGCCCCCATCGTGATCGTCGCCCTGGCCAATATCTTCGACTGGCGCACCGCCTTCTTCTTCACCATTCTCCCCGGCCTGATCATGGCCTTCGTCATCTGGAAAATGATGCGCGAACCCCAGGCCGTGACCCCGGAGGCCCTCGACTACGCCAACCCGGACCACAAGGGCGGAGTCAGGGAGGTGCTGGGCAATCGCAATGTGCTGCTGTCCATCATCATGTTCTCCGGCTTCATGGTCTACCTGATCTCCCTGCAGGTCTTCGGCCCGCTCTACCTCACCAATGTCCGCGGCTGGACCGCCAGCTCCATGAGCCTGATCCTCGCCGCTTTCGGCGTGGGCACCGCCATCTGGGGTTTTGTCGTCCCGCTGATCTCGGACCGCATCGGACGCAAGCCCACCGCGATCCTCTTCGGCCTGCTGTCGACCCTGGCTCCCCTCTCCTTCGTGTTCATTGAGAACCCGGGTCTGTTGGGCGCTGCGGTCTTCGTCTTCGCCGCCGGCATGGGTGTCGGTGGCCTGGCCATGTCCGTCATCCCGGCGGAATCCGTCCGGCCAGCCGTCGCCGGTCTGGCGGTCGGCCTGCCGGTGGGTATCGGCGAGTTCGTCGGCGGTTTCCTCAACCCGGTGATCACCGGTGCCATCGCCGACCAGTACGGCCTGGCCTCGGCGCTGTTCATCTCCTCCGGGGGAGCGCTCGTTGCCACCTTCTTCGCGCTCTTCCTCAGGGAGTCCGCACCGAAGATCCTGGACCGGAAGTCCCCCCTGGCCGCCGAGAACATTCCGGCGGTCTGACCCCGCAGCCTGGCTGCAGAAAAAAGGACCTTCCCCGTTGGGAAGGTCCTTTGTGGTTCCGCATCGACCTCAGTAAATGTGGATCAGATCGCCGACCTGCAGCTGATTGAAGTAGACCTCGGCATCCCCCGGTGCCAGGCGCACACAACCATGGGAATCACCTTCCGGATCGCCCTCATGGAAGGCGTGGCCCACACTGGTGAAGTACACGGCATAGGGCATCGGTGCCATGTCGAAGGCATAGGAGACATCATGGACGACCTTGCGGCTGACGTGGAAGGAAGACCGTGGGGTCTCATAACCCGGACCACCCTGACCGATGGGGACCGCCCCATAGGTGACTTCACCATTTTCCTGCAGCCAGGCACGCTCCCCAGCCAGATCCACGCAGGCCCGGGCAGCGGGCGGGCACTCCCCGTAGTCGAAGGGCCCCGCAACGACCTCCTCGACTACGACCTCCTCCTGCACCGGGGAGGGTGCTGCCAACTCCGTGGGGGCCTTCTCCTCAGCCGGCATCAGGGTGACTGCGGCCATGACCCCGAGCGCGGCCAGGAAGGCCCCACCGGCGATGAGTGGGACACGACGGCGGGTAAGGGGAGAACTCTGGGAGGGCATGCCCCTCACCCTATAAGGTCTCCCCTGCCCTGTCAGGCCAAGTAAAACAGCAGTTCAGGGATCAGCGCTTCAGGTAGCCATGGCAGGTGGTGAAGAAGGGTGAGGGCTCCAACCGGGGATCCTTCTCATAGCCCAGCTCCGCCGCGATGGCGGCAAAGGGCGAGTAGGGAGAATCACTCGCGGTGGCCCCATGCTTTGCGACGGCCCCGCGGACCCTGGCCTCAATGTCCAGGCTCTCCTGCAGGGCCCGCTGTGAGGTTTCGCGATCCAGCTCCATGCCGACCTCCTGCCCGGTGGCATCCCGATAGGGATGTCCCTGGAACATGCGGTTGGGCTTGACCACATCGCGGAGGTGCTCCAGGGAGCTGCGGTAGGCCTCGGGGTCCTCATAGCCGGGGAAACCGTTGGCGGCACCGTGGATCTGCACGGCATCACCGACGAAAACATCATTCTGGCCCTTGATCACATAGGCCACCGAGCCCTCGGTGTGGCCGGGGATATTGTGCACCTCCACCTCGGCGTTGCCCAGGTTCAGGGTCTCCCCGCCACGCAGGATCACATGGGGTTCCATCTCCCCGGAGATCGCCCCGGCCATCATCCTCGTCTGCTCGGCTTCGGCATCCGGGTGGTCAATGTAATCCGCCCGCAGGTTCAGGTAGTTCTCCACATGGGCGCGACGGGACCGCAGGTAGGGCAGATCCTTTTCATGGAGGGCCACCTTCGCCTTCCGTCCCGTTGCCTCCCAGAGGGCATGTGCCCCACCGAGGTGGTCGATGTGGCCGTGGGTCAGCAGGATCCAGCGGACATCCTCGATGCTGCGGCCGAGCTTGGCCAGTTCCGCGATGGTCGCCTCCACGGTGGCGGTGACCCCGGTGTCCACCAGGGCGGGCTCTTCGGCGTCGATGAAGAAGGAGTAGAGGCCGAATCGGCCCCAGGGGGAGAAGATGGTGTGAACATTCACGTCGTGAGTCATGGTTTTCCTCCTCGGTTCAGGATTACCGGACGGGAACCCTTGCTTGGACCACTTTATTATAATAATATGTTGTTTATCACGTTCGGGTGCTCCCCGTCAACGGATCACGTTGCGCCCAACCGTACCTTTAAGGAGCTGGACACCCATGACAGACTTCACCACGATCGAATCCGGTGGAACGCAGATCGCCGTCCGCAAGGACCTGCGGATTCCCATGCGGGATGGCGCGCTGATGGCCGCCGACGCCTACCACCGCCCGGATGAAAAACCCCGCCCCGCACTGATCGCACTGAGCCCCTACGGCAAGGAACTCCAGGCCTACTCCCTGAAGATGCCGGGCCAGTACCGCCCCTCCGTCCTCTGGGACGGCTGCATCGAGGCCGGTGACATCGCCCGCGTCGTGAACGAGGACTATGTCCACGTCATCGGGGATATCCGTGGCACCGGACACTCCGAGGGTGAGCACATCGGCAACTACAACGCCGGCGGAGTCTCCCTCGGCGAGGACGCTTATGACTTCATCCAGTGGGTCGCCGAGCAGCCCTGGTGTGACGGCAATGTCGGCATGATCGGCACCTCCTACTTCGGTTCCATGTCGGTGCTGGCCGCCGCCGAGAACCCCCCGGCCCTGAAGGCCATCTTCGTCAACGGCGGCCACTATGACTTCTACGAGACCACCTATCACGGTGGCGTGATGTGGCTGATGCCGCGCGCCGCCAGGGAAGGCCGGGGCGGCGACTCCGGCTGGGCCTTCACCGACGGGGTGAAGTCCCGCATGCTGGAGAAATACTCCAAGTCCGAGATCGCCGAGCTCGTGGCGGAACGCCTCAAGGACGCCGATGTCGCCGCCTGGCCGAATATGTTCCACACCCTGACCTACCCCAAGAACCATGAGGCCTGGTTCGACATCGTGATGAACGACCTCGACGGTGAGTGGTACGAGGAGCGCAACCCGATCACCCTGGCCGAGAACATCCAGATCCCCACCTACCTGCAGATCGCGCAGGGACGTGGCTGGACCATGGACGGCACCATCGAGCTCTACAACACCGTCCAGGGCCCGAAGAAACTGGATGTCCTGGCCTACCCGCCGATGAATTCCCGCCCCTTCGTCGACGCCCATGATGAGATGTTCCGCTGGTACGAGTACTGGATCAAGGGCATCGACAACGGTGTGATGGATGAGCCGGCCGTCAACATCCACATCGAGGGCTCCCACCAGGAGGCCACCGGCACCGAGTTCCCCCCGAAGCAGGTTGAACACCGCCCCCTCTACCTGCGGCCCCGTCATATCCTGGCCGAGATCCCGGAGCCGCTCGGTGAGGAGTGGGCTGCACCGGAGTCCTTCACCCAGCTGCCGATGACGCTGACCAATGACACCGCCATGATCTCCTGGTCCACCGCCCCCTTCAAGGAGCCGACCGAGATGATGGGCACCGGTGCCGCCCACATCTTCGCCGCCATTGACCAGGATGACACCAACTTCATCCTGCGGCTATGGGATGTCGCCCCGAACGGCAAGCGTCAGCTGATCACCACCGGCTACCTGAAGGCCTCCCAGAATGAACTGGATAAGGAGCGCTCCACCGAGGGCAGCCCGGTGCATCCCCACACCTCGAAGACCCCGGTCACCCCCGGTGAGATCAACGAGTACATCATCCGGATCTACCCCTTCGCCAACTCCTTCCAGCCGGGCCATAAGCTGCTGGCCGAGCTGTCGAATAATGAGCCGATGTCGGATGAGCACAACGCGCTGCTGCCCCCGGATGCCTTCCACCTGCCGATCGGCCGCAAGACCACCACCACGGTCTACCGGGACGCCAAGCACCAGTCCCGTCTGCTGCTGCCCTACACCCTGAAGTAGGCGGCACAGCGGACCACCCCGGTGCTCACGCCGGGAAATTATCCCGCAGGTCCTCACCGGGGCGGGGAATGGGTTGCCCCTGCCCATCCATGTACTCATGCAGCCTGCCGATGAGTTCGGCGAAGACACTGCGGTGCCGGAGCAGGAAACGGTAGACGGAATCCCCGCGGGCCGAGGTGCGGGTGAAGTCCAGCCCGGGGTAGGTGAAGAACACATCCCACAGGGGATTCATGTCCTGGCGCATCGATGCCCGCGCCAGGAGCAACAGGGGGCGATCCCCCCCCGCCGCTCCAGCACATTCGGGTCGCAGCCCCGTGCCAGGAGGCGGGCAACCAGTGGGGCCTCCACCTCCGGGTTCTCCATGCCGGACCCCAGGGTGTAGCCCGCTGCGGCCTGGGCCCGGGCCAACTCCCGGGAATGGGCCTCATCCACCTCCGCCCGGAACTCCGCCAGGCGGATGAGCAGTCAGTCCGGGACCAGCCGGGCATCCCGGGGAAAACTTTCGAAGTCCCTGGCATAGACCTCTGCCGGCAGGGGCGGGTCCCAGGCAGGTTCGTGGTCCCAGTTGAAACGGTCCCTGATGTCGAAATCCGCCCCGGCCTGGCTGCGCCGGTTGTGCATGATGCTGCTGACCCCGAACCAGGCGCCGATCCCCGAGGCAGCCGTTGCCTCCCGTGCCGCCTGAGCCCCGCGCAGCACACCCTCCGGCACCGGCAGCTCCCGAACCTCCACTCCCCCAAAGACCCGAAGCTCCGCCGGGTTCTGATCGGCGACCAACCGGATAAGCAGTTCGAAGCGCTCCCAGCCGCCCTGTTCCTGCAATTCGTCGATGATCTCCTGCCCGAACCAGCCTTCTGCTGCGACCGCGATGGGTCACTGATACGGGTAGCGGCGGGCGCGGGCATCGTGAAGCGCTGTCCTGGCCTCCTCCCGCAGGTGATCCACCTCAACCACACTGAGCCGGCAGGTATCCTCCCCATCACTGAGTTCCACCCCGTGCCCCGACGGAACCCTGGCGAGCATCTCTCTGCCACTCATCCGCTCATGCCAGCTGCCGATCCGGGGCGTGCTCCGCAGCTGCTCCTCCACGAGGAACACCCGCTGGTGGGGAACCTTCTTCACCGAGCGGGTCACCGGCTCACGGACACCGGCACCACATTCATTCAGACCCCGCCAGGGCACATAAAGCACACTGTGGAAAAGCGGCACTGCAACTGTTCGACAGGGGCCGAGAACAGTGGTCTCAGCCCGGGGGGAGCATGACGGAATCTCCTCTGCTTGACGACGGCCCCAGCCTACCGGGCGATACCCCCTGTTCTGCAGGCCCGGCGCAACCCCCACTGCCCGGCGGCCATCACCACCGCATGCGCCCCCACCGCCAGGGGACGAATCCAGGCGAGCCAGCGATGCCGGGTGACGACGCACCAGGTGATGTGCATCCTGGTCCCCTCCGCCACCGTCTCCGCCCGGAAACTTCCCGCCCCACGCAAATCACCGGAGGCGGCGAAACGGGCGCTGCGTGGGGAATGTTTTTCTACCAGGAGCAGATCCAGACACAACTGATAACCCAGGGGGCTCTGAACCACCAGGCCACCCCGACGCCCATCCCCACCCAGACTGGACCGCCGCACCCCCGGCCACCAGCTCGACCAGGAGGAAAGATCCGAGATCACCTCCCAGACGCAGTCAATGTCCGCCGGTACCAGCCAGGTGCTCTCGAAATGGAAGGGCGCGGATTCCCCCTCCCCGGCCGCGGTATGCCGGTGAGGGGAGCGCTGTGGTTCGGGTCGGAGCATCATGGGCCTTCCGGGATGGCGAACCTCAAGGGGGCTGTTTCCACGATCCTAGCGCCCCGGGGTTGCCCGCCCACATCCATTCCGTGGTTGTCGATAAGCGGGAGAGACCCGAACTGGGTCACAATGGAGGGCATGAAGATCACCCGTCACGTCCACGCCTGCGTCGAGATCGAACATGAGGGCTTCCGGATCGTCATCGACCCCGGCGGCTTCGGCGCCCCACATGATCTGGTCACCGCACAGGCGGTGCTGATCACCCACCGCCACCCCGACCACATCGACACCCCCGCCCTGCTCAAGGCGGTGAAGAAAAACCCTGATCTACAGGTCTACGCCCCGGTCGCGGTCGCTGAAGAACTACCTGTGGACATCCGGGTGGTGGCCCACGGCGACACCTTCGAGCTGGGTGGACTGAAGATCGAGGTGCTCGGTGCCAAACACGCCATCAACGTCCGGGTCCTGCCGGTGGAGGAGAATGTCGGCTACCTCATCGACGGTCGGATCCTCCACCCCGGTGATGCCTTCCACCCACGGGCCGACCTGGAACTGGTGCTGCTGCCCGTCAACGGCCCCTGGGTGAAGATGCTCGACATTGAGGAATGGCTGGTCGCCTTCCCACCGAAGCGTTTCATCGGCATCCATGATGGCATCGTCAACTCCCATGGCCTGGGCATCAACGAAAAGATCCTCAACCTGCTGGCCACCAAGGTCGGCGCCGAGTACCTGCCGCTGCGCCCCGGGGAAAGCCTCGATACCTAAGACACCCGCTGCCCCCGCGAAATCCAGACTCAACTCCAGGGCTTTCCGGGCTACCGGGGTGTGATCATCAGCACAGAAGAGCTCAATAAGCTCAACCCCCAGGGAATTAAGCTTCGCCGCCAGGGGCCGGGACTGGGAGGCGGTGAGAGGGTCAGCACTGCCACCACTGATGAAGGTGGCCGGGAAATCACGTTCCCCCGGTATAAGCCCACAACGCCTGCCGCACACCCCACCCCGGAGCCGCTCCGGATCGATGCCGTACCCGGAGGCATGCTCCACCAGATGAGAATGAGCCGCATTAAGCTGATGCAACGCAGTGGGATAACGCCGCCCCGGCGCGATGTCATAGCCCAGGGAAACCACGGTGAAACCGGCTGCTGTCAGCCGCGCATAATAACCGCCGTAGTCCTGCTGGGAACCGGAGAGCCAGGCCTCACCATGGGTCCAGATGATCGTCGGCAATGTCCCGGCGTACCTCAACGAGCGGCATCCCGGTTGAAGAAGAACCGCACCAGCAGCGCGCCGGGCCAGAGGTTGAGGATTATCATGGGCCTGATCTTTCCGTTCCTCGGATCAGAAGAGGCGGATCAGAATGACTCCGATGATGATCACCAGCAGACCGAGCAGCTGGGTGGGCCGGATCTTCACCTTCGCAGAGCCGAGCAGCCCGAAGACGTCGATCATGAGGCTGGCGGCCATCATGCCACTCAGGGTGAGCACCACGGTCAGCCCGGTACCCAGGGTGGGTGCGAGGAAGGCGTTGGCGAATACGAGGGTGGCTCCCAGCACACCGCCACTCCACATCCACCAGGGGTTATTTCCCTGGCTGGGTTTCGCCACGCCCCGCCAGGGGGTGCGGGTCAGCAGCACCAGCACCAGTAGGCAGAGCACGCCGATGCTGAAGGAGGTCAGTGCGGAACCCACGGCTGAGCCGAGGATGGTGCCCAGGTGTCCGTTGACCGCGGTCTGGGTGGCGCCGCAGGCACCCATCACCAGGCCGAAGGTTCGCCAGAGCCATTGTCCGCCGCCGTCGGCCGAGGTGGCGACCTCCCGCTTCCGCCCGATCATCCCGACCACCAGCAGTGCTCCCAGGAGTACTGCGAGGGCGCCTGCCACCCGGGTCGCGCTGAGGTTGAGTTGTGGGGCGTTGAAGAGGCCGAGGGCGTCGATAAGCAGGCCCATGAAGATCTGGCCGGCGACCGGCAGGATCACCGTCTGCACGCTTCCCACCCTGGGGAAGAGCAGGATATTGCCGGTGAGCACCACCACCCCCAGGGCACCGCCGCCGAAGATCCACCAGGGATGTCCGGCAGTGGTGGAAAAATTGGGCAGGGGGTGGCCACTGCTGATCCAGGAGGCCACGAAGAGGCTTAAGGTGCCTACCGCGAAGGAGATCAGGGAGGCGAGCAGGGGTGCGCCGACCGAGAGCCGCAGTCGGGTGTTCACCGAGGTCTGCACGGGCAGCAGGGCACCGGCGAAGATGCCGAAGAGGAATGCCAACACCGCAGGTCTCACCGCCTTCTTAAGTTGAGAACCTCTTCATGTTAGTGCTTCAGAGTTCGCGGACCTGCCCGGCTTCCACCTGCCAGTGCCGGTCGGTGCGCACCGTGGCCAGCATCCGCCGGTCATGGGTGACCAGCAGGAGGGTACCGGTGTAGGACTCCAGGGCTTCTTCGAGTTGCTCGATGGCAGGCAGGTCGAGATGGTTGGTCGGTTCATCGAGAACCAGCAGGTTGGTGCCCCTGGCCTGCAGGACCGCCATGCCGGCGCGGGTGCGTTCCCCGGGGGAGAGTTCCTCGATGGTCCGGTTGACATGATCGGAGTTGAGGCCGAATTTAGCCAGCAGGGTGCGGGTCTCCTCCCCGGTCAGCTCGGAGAGGAGTTCGCTGAAGGTCTGGATCAGTGGCCCCTCTCCGGCGAGGAGGGTGCGGGCCTGGTCGATCTCACCGATCTGCACGCTGGCTCCCAGGCTGGCGTTGCCCGCCACCGGTGTGAGCCTGCCCAGCAGGGCCCGTAGGAGGGTGGATTTTCCGGCTCCATTCGGGCCGGTGATGCTGATCCGCTCCCCCGCGTTGACCTGGAGGGAAACCGGGCCGAGGGTGAAGTTCCCCTGTTGGTAGCGGGCCTGGTTCAGGGTGGCCACCACGGTGCCGGATCGGGGTGCCGCACCGATGTGGAACTGCAGTTGCCATTCCTTCCGGGGTTCAGCCACCTCCTCCAGGCGGGCGATGCGGCTTTCCATCTGGCGGACCTTCTGTGCCTGCTTCTCGCTGGAGTCAGTGGCCGCCCGCTGGCGAAGCTTGTCATTGTCGGGTGCCTTCTTGATGGCGTTGCGCACCCCCTGACTCGACCATTCTCGCTGGGTGCGGGCCCTGCTGACCAGATCCGATTTCTTGGTGGCGAACTCCTCATAGCGGTCCCGCTGCTGGCGGCGCATCGTGGCGCGTTCCTCCAGGTAGGCCTCATAGCCACCGCCGTAGACATGGTTGCTGCCCTGGGCGAGGTCCAGTTCGACCACCTTGGTCACGGCGCGGGCCAGGAATTCGCGGTCATGGCTGACCAACACCACCCCGCCCCGCAGGCTGCGGACGAACTCCTCCAGGCGTTCGAGTCCGTCCATGTCGAGGTCATTGGTGGGCTCATCCAGCAGCACGATGTCGAAGCGGGAGAGCAGCAGGGCCGCCAGGCCGACCCGGGCGGCCTGCCCACCGGACAGGGAGGTCATCAGGATGTCTTCGGCGGCTTCCCCGAGCTCGAAACCGAGTTCGGCAAGCACGGCGGGGAGCCGCTCATCCAGGTCGGCTGCCCCACTGGCCAACCAGCGGTCCAATGCCACTGAGTAGGTGTCGGCGGCTGCGGTGCCCTCATCTTCACCCAGTCGCGCGGCGGCTTCCTCCATGGCCAGGGTGGCATCGGCGCAACCGGTGCGACGCGCGATGTATCCGGCGATGCTTTCCCCGGCGCGGCGTTCATGTTCCTGGGGCAGCCAACCGAGGAAGGCATCGGAGGGTGAGAGGGTGACGCTGCCCGCCTGGGGTGTGTCGACCCCGGCGAGTAGGCGAAGCAGGGTGGATTTACCGGCCCCGTTGGCACCGATGACACCGATGACGTCTCCGGTGGTGACGCTGAAATCGAGGGAGTGGAAGAGGGTGCGGTGGCCATGGCCACCGGCCAGGTTCTGGGCGACCAGAGTTGCAGTCATCCTCATATTCTCGCACTTTCCGGGGGATCAGCGGGCACACCCCCTCCTGTTCTTCTGGTCATGCTGACTGTAAGATCAAAATAGTTCATTGAGTCAAAGTGACTTTAAGGAGGTCTCGGTGGATCAGGAATCCATCCGGGTGGCGGTGTCGACGGTGATCTTCGCCCTGCGGACAGAAGGCACCGAGGGCAAGGAACTGCCCTCCCTGTGGACCCCCTTCGTCCCCCGACTGCACGAACCCCACCTCAACCAGTGGGCCCTGCCCGGTGGTTGGCTACCCGGGGAAGAGCAGCTGGAGGAGGCCGCCGCCCGCACCCTGGGGGAGACCACCGGCCTACACCCCAGTTACCTGGAACAGCTCTACACCTTCGGTCGAGTGGACCGCTCCCCCACCGGCAGGGTCATCTCGGTGGTCTACTGGGCCCTGGTACGTGGCGATGAGGTCGCCGAAGCGGCACCTGGTGAGAATGTCCGCTGGTTCCCCGCCGATGAGCTCCCCGAGCTCGCCTTCGACCACAACGAGATCGTCCGTTACGCCCTCCAACGGCTGCGCACCAAGGTCGAATACGCCCATATCGCCCACTCCTTCCTGGGCGAAACCTTCACCCTGGCGCAGCTGCGTTCCGTCCATGAAGCCGTCCTCGGCCAAAAACTCGATGCCGCGAACTTCCGAAGATCCATGGCCACCTCCACCGAGATCGTGGAAACCGGCGAGGTCCTCGCGGGCACCCCGCACCGACCCCCGAAGCTCTACCGCTACCGCCAGAGCAACCCCCTACCCGACCATTCCTGAGAAAAGGTTAGCCAGCCCATGACCACCCCACCCCTGATCGACGCCTCCGTTGACCGCACCCTGAAACTGATCGCCACCGGCGCAGCCTCCGGTTCCGCCTGTTCCCCCGGGCTGGAGTCCGGCCCCTGGCTCATCGACGCCGCACCCGGCTACGGCCCCGGTGCCTCCAACGCCGACCCCGTGCCGTTCGACACCCCGCGCCAGGGGGAACTCCCCGAGACCTACCGCACCGCCTCCGAGGCAGAGCTGGAGCAGCGGATCCGCGCCGCCAAGGAGAAACTCGGTGAGCGGGTGGTGATCCTCGGCCACTTCTACCAGCGTGATGAGGTCATCCAACACGCTGATTTCGTAGGGGACTCATTCCAGCTGGCCCGGGCCGCCAAGACCCGCCCCGAGGCAGAGGCCATCATCTTCTGCGGGGTGCATTTCATGGCCGAAACCGCGGACCTGCTATCCACCCCGAAGCAGTCCGTCATCCTCCCCAACCTCGCCGCCGGCTGCTCCATGGCAGACATGGCCGACCTGGAATCCGTGGAGGATTGCTGGGAACAGCTGGAAGAGATCTACGGCACCGAGCCCGACGCTGAGGGCCGGGCACCCCTGATCCCGGTGACCTACATGAACTCCTCCGCCGCCCTCAAGGGCTTCGTCGGCCGCCACGGCGGCATCGTCTGCACCTCCTCCAATGCCCCCGCCGTCCTGGAGTGGGCCTTTGAACGAGGCCAGCGGGTGCTTTTCTTCCCTGACCAGCACCTGGGCCGCAACACCGCCAAGGCCATGGGCATCCCCCTGGAACAGATGCCCCTGTGGAACCCGAATAAGCCCCTGGGCGGCAATGACGAAACCGAATTGGAACAGGCGAAGGTCCTGCTCTGGCATGGTTTCTGCTCCGTACACAAACGCTTCACCGTGGAACAGATCCAGAAGGCACGTGCCGACCACCCGGATGTTCATGTGGTGGTGCACCCCGAATCCCCGATGCCGGTGGTGGACGCCGCGGACTCCGCCGGTTCCACCGACTTCATCGTCAAGGCCATTCAGGCCGCCCCGGCCGGCTCCACCTTCGCCATCGGCACCGAGATCAACCTGGTCCAGCGACTGGCCGCGCAGTACCCGGAGCACACCATCTTCTGCCTGGACCCGGTGGTCTGCCCCTGCTCCACCATGTACCGCATCCACCCCGGATACCTGGCCTGGGTCCTCGAATCCCTCCTGGAAGGCAAAGTCCTCAACCAGATCACCGTCTCCGCCGAGGTCGCCGACCCCGCCCGGGTCGCCCTGGAAAGAATGCTCAGCGTCGTCCCGAAGGCGGTCACCAAATGATCCACCAGCGCACCATCGACCACCTGGTCCTCCACGCCCTGGAAGAGGACGCCCCCTGGGGAGACCTGACCTCGGAAACCCTGGTGCCGGCCGACGCCTGGCTCCATGCCGAATTAGTCGCCCGCGAACCCGGTGTCTTCAGCGGTGCGGAAATCTTCGCCGCCGCTTTCCGCCTCGTTGACCCGGACGTCAAGGTCCAGCTCCTGCTTGGCGACGGCCACCCCTTCCAGGCCGGCGAGGTCCTGGCAGAGGTATCCGGCCCGGCGCGCGCCGTGCTACGCGCGGAAAGAATCGGCCTGAACTTCGTGCAGCGCATGTCAGGCATCGCCACCCAGACCGCCCGCTATGTCGCGGCCGTCGCAGACACCCATGCCCGAATCGTGGACACCCGGAAAACCACCCCGGGACTGCGCCTCTTGGAACGACAGGCGGTGCGTGACGGCGGCGGACACAACCACCGCAGCTCCCTCTCCGATGCGGTCATGGTCAAGGACAACCACCTGGCCGCGGTGCTCTCCACGGGACTCAGCATCACCGCAGCCCTGCTCCAGATGCGGGAACGCCTGCCCCACACCACCCACATCGAGGTGGAGGTGGACCGCCTCGACCAGATCCCACCCGTGCTGGCCGCCGGGGTGGACACCATCATGCTCGACAACTTCAGCCCCGCACAGCTGCGCGAAGGTATCACCCTGATCAACGGTGCCGCCCTGGTTGAGGCCAGTGGCGGGGTCAACCTGGACACCGTCGCCGAGATCGCCGCCACCGGAGTGGACATCATCTCCGTCGGAGCCCTGACCCACTCCACCCCAGCCCTGGACCTGGGGCTGGATGTGGCCCCCGGACTCTAGGAGTTTCCCATGATCTACCTGGACCACGCCGCCACCTCCCCGGTACGCCGCGAGACACTCCAGGCTATGTGGCCTTATCTCACCGCACACTTCGGCAACCCCTCCAGCCACCACACCCTCGGCGAGGCGGCTGCCACGGGACTGGCGGACGCCCGCCGACGCATCGCCACCGTGCTGGGTGCCCGCGCCGGGGACCTGGTGTTCACTGCCGGCGGCACCGAGGCCGACAACCTGGCGATCAAGGGCATCTCGCTGGGTGATCCGCGGGGCAGGCACCTGATCACCACCCCCTTAGAGCACCCCGCGGTGCTGGAATCAGTGGAGTACCTGGCCAGGGTGCATGGTTTTGAGGTGGACTATCTTCACCCCGATGCCCAAGGCCTGGTCTCCCACTCTCAGCTTGCGCAGCTGCTGCGGGCAGACACCACCCTGGTGTCGGTGCACTACGCCAATAATGAGATCGGCACCATCCAGCCGATCCGGGAGCTGGCGGCGGTGGCACACCAGGCAGGGGTCCCCTTCCATAGTGATGCCGTGCAGGCCGCCGGGTGGCTGCCCCTTGACGTGAAAGAACTCGGGGTGGATGCACTCAGTATCTCCGGGCATAAATTCGGCACCCCCAAGGGCATCGGCCTGCTCTGGGTGCGGGGCCGGATCCCCCTGGAGCCACTGCTCCACGGTGGTGGTCAGGAACGGGGGCGGCGCAGCGGGACCGAGAATGTCGCCGGTGTGGTGGCGCTGGCCAGCGCCGTGGAACTCGCGGAGGCGGAACGTACCGGGCTGGTCCCCCGGATCGTCCAGCTCCGGGACCATTTCATCGCCCAAGTTCTGGCGAAGGTCCGGGGCGCCCAGCTGAGCGGGCATCCCAGTCTCAGACTGCCGGCCTCCGCATCCTTCGTCATCGAGGGAGTCTCCGGAGAGGGGGTGCTGCTGGAGTTGGAACGCCGCGGAGTGATCTGTTCCTCCGGCTCAGCCTGTGCCGCCGGGTCGGATGATCCCTCCCCGGTGCTGCTGACGATCGGGATTCCCGGGCCACTGGCCCAGAGTGCCCTGCGTTTCACGCTCGGGCCGACAACTACCCTGGCAGAAATCGATCAGGCGGCGGCTGCGGTGGTGGAATCGGTGGGCGTGCTCCGCCAGCTTCAGCCGCGCTGAGGGATCACGCTCCCCGGGGGTCCGGGTCAGAGCTTCTTCACCACGCTGGACTTCAGCTGCATCTGACCGAAGCCCGGCACCTTTGCGTCGATGTCATGGCCGTCGACACCATCCTCAATCAACCGGATGCCGGTGACCTTGGTGCCGATCTTTATCGCCTTGCCACCACCACCCTTGACCTTGAGGCTCTTGACAACGGAGACGCTGTCCCCGTCCCGGAGGACATTTCCGACAGAATCCTTGATGACATTTTCGGCCTCAACGGCTTCACCGGTCTCACCGGGCATCCACTCATGGGCGCACATGGGGCAGGCGAGCAAGGTGCCGGATTCATAGGTGAATTCGCTGTCGCACTCAGGGCAGGGGGGCAATTCAGTAGACATAGCCTCAGGATCCTACTAGGTTTTCCCGCCCAAAAGTTTTCAGGGGGTCCCCCCTGCCGTGCCATGGCGGCAGGTGGGGAGCCTAGGAGGTCAACATCACCTTCAGGGCCTTGGTCTCAGCCGCGCGACTGAATACGTCATAGGCCTCGAGAATGTCATCGAGCTTGAAGGTGTGGGAGACGAAGGGAGTCGCATCCAGCTTCTTCGATGCGACCATCTTCAGCAGGGTATCGGTGGTGTTGGTGTTGACCAGTCCCATGGTCATCTTGATGTTGGAGATCCACAGGGTGTCCAGGGGAAGGTTCACACCGGTGCCGTGCACCCCGACATTGGCGACCACACCAGCCGGGCGGGTGATCGCCAGGCAGTCGCTGAAGGTCTGCGGAATGCCCACCGCCTCGATGGCGACATCCACACCCAGGCCATCAGTCATGGCCAACACCTGTTCCTTCCAGTCCGGATCGGAGTTGACCACACCGTCGGTGGCGCCGAACTTCTTCGCCTCCTCCACCCGGTTGGCGTCCAGATCGATGGCGATGACCCGGGAGGGGCCGTAGAGGCCAGCCGTCAGGATCGCGGCCAGACCCACCGGACCGGCACCGATCACGGCCACCACATCCCCGGGTTTGACCTGGCCATACTGCACACCGATCTCATGGCCGGTGGGCAGGATGTCGGAGAGCAGGACACCCTCCGCATCACTGACCCCCTCCGGGATCTTGTGCACCGAAGTTTCAGCGAAGGGGACCCGGACGTATTCCGCCTGGGTGCCGTCGATGAGATGCCCGAAGATCCAGCCGATGCCGGGGGATCCCTCGTCTGCCCGGCAGTGGGAATAGACACCCTTCCGGCAGTAGTCACAACGGCCACAGGCACTCACGCAGGAGAGGATGACACGATCCCCCACCTTCAGGGTGCTGATTGCATCGCCGACCTCGGTGATGGTGCCCACTCCCTCATGTCCGAGAATGCGCCCCTCGGTGACCGCTGGAACATCACCCTTGAGAATATGGAGGTCGGTACCGCAGATCGTGGTGGTGTCGATCTTGACGATGATGTCGCTGGGCTTCTGGATGACCGGATCCGGTACCTCATCCCAGGACTTTCTACCGGGACCGTGATAAACGAGAGCCTTCATGGTTTTTCTCCTCATTCAAGGGGTCAGCCATTCCGACGAGTGGCCGACGCGGGAAAACTCGATGCTGGAACTATGTGTGGCCCACCCCGCCAGCGGAGAAGCCCACACCCCTGAGGCTACGCTCAGGAAAGGTTCTTTTCCGGTCTTTGACGGGTGAAGATTCAACCCGAAAACCCAGGTAGATAGCACCTTTTTCTGGTTCGCCCCAGCTTCACGACGCCGCGCCGGCACCGCCCGGTCAGCAGGTTTCAGAGTCCCCAGCCCTCCGCAGGTTCCCCAGGCAGCGTATGCCCCCATCTGCTGGTCTGGGTTTCATCCAGGCCCTCCTTCGCGAATGCCTTGCGTTCCGCGGTGCCGATCATCTGATCAAGCGTGGTTGCCATGATCCCGGCATGGCTCTCCAGATCCCAGTCCTCATTGGCACTTGCGGAAATGAACCAGCCGTCAGAGAAAGCGACGACGAACTGCGCCAACTTCGTCGGCAGCTCAGGGTCCGCCGTCAGAACATTGCCGGGGAGGTTATCCCGCCAGAATTCGGCGATGAACTGCAACCTGCTCCGGCGGATCTCCAGGAAAGTTTCCCGCGCCGCAGAACCCTCCAGGCGCCTCTCCAGGGCCATTGACAGGCCGATCCCCCAGGCACTTGAGGGATCAGTCGCCTCTTTTGCCCTGGTGGTCATGATCTCGGTCATCCGGTCCACGGGGCGCTCCCCCTCCCGAACCGTCCAGTCGTACTTGTTGAACCAGGCATCGACATAGCGGTTGATCAGGGCCGCAAAAAGCTTGTCCTTGTCACCGAAATGCCAGTAGATCGATCCGGTGGGCAAACCGGAGCGCTTACTGACCTTGGCGATGGTTGTTCCCTCATAACCCAGCTCCCTGGCCAGTTCCTGCGCCGCCTGCAGGATCTTGTCAACGGATTCTGCGCTGCGCTGGGAGCGTACCCCTTTTTTATCCATGTTCTCCCCCACGGTCTTTCCGACCCGAAATTGATTGTTTCATCTAAAAACCCAGTGTAGTTCCTGTTTTCCGGATCACTCAGCCAGGGGCCGCCCACCCCCTTTCCCGAGTCCTGGATCCCTTCCCAGCTACTTCAAACTGATCGATCTCAGTCCTAAAAAGGGGAGAAAAATCTGTGGACCCAGCACTTCCCAGGTTCCCGCCAGGACCCCGGGTGATTTATATTCAAAACTTTTTCGGGAAAATTCTACCTCCTCAAGGATCTCGAATTAACCCCCCTGAGCTGGACTTTCACCCTTTCCCCAACCCCTCTTCCAGGTAGCCGAAAGTGCCCTTGCCACACCCTTGAGGAAATTAGTTTCAGATCACCCATTGTGCTGGCATGTGACCTGAGTTATATTTCTAAGCAACCTAGAGCAGACATTCTAGATTGCGAGATCTAGTTCAGTATTTCTAGATCAGATGGTCTAGGTGGACACCGTGAACGCCCCCAGATTTTTCACTCTTCAAAGGAGACCCCGTCATGATCAACGCATTCGCCTACATGGGCATCAGCACCCCGAACCACGCCGACTGGAACGACTTCGGTACCCGCATCCTGGGCCTGGAGCGCGGCGCAGATTCCCCGGATGGTGGGGAGCGCTACCGCATGGACGACGCACTCTTCCGTCTGGCTGTCTACCCCGGCGACAAGGATGATGTCGCTTACCTCGGCTGGACCGTCAACTCCGCAGTTGAGGCCGCAGAGATGGAACAGCGCCTGACTTCCCACGGTGTCGAGGTCACCTACGCCAACGCCGTCGAGCGCGAGGACCGCGGTGTCGAAGGCTACTTCTGGTTCACCGACCCCTACGGCTTCCGTCACGAGATCGCCTGGGGCCAGTTCTTCTACCCCTCCACCTTCCATCCCGGCCGTTCCCACGCCGGCTTCCGGACCGGTGACCAGGGCCTGGGCCACGCCGTCCTCATTGTCCCGAACCTCAAGGAAGCCGAGGAGTTCTACCGCGGCGTCATGGGCTTCAAACTCTCCGACTACATCCGTGGCCCGTTCGATGTCCGCTTCTACCACGTCAACGGCCGCCACCACTCCTTCGCGCTGGCTGAAGGACCCTGCATCGGAGTCCACCACCTGATGTTCGAGACAAACTCCATCGACGACGTGGGCATCGCCCACGACCTGGTCACCGAAGCCGACCTCCCGATCACCATGGGTATGGGCCGCCACGTCAATGACCTGGTGACCTCCTTCTACGTGAAGTCCCCCTCTGGCTTCGCCATCGAGTACGGCTCCGGCGGACTCGAGGTCGACGACCTCTGGGTCGCCAAGACCTTCCACAGCTTCTCGATCTGGGGACACAAGCCGCACCCCAACCTCGCCGAGATGGGCCCGGGCATGGTCATCGAAGACCTCTCGAACGTCTCTGTCGAAGCCTAATCCCACCTGAGCCCAGCCAGCCCACCTCGAAAGGAATACCATGACCACCACACTTGACCTGCAGACCTTCGAACTTCCCTCGGTAGATATCGATCCGTTGCTTTTTCGCAGAACCCTGGGCGGCTACCCCACCGGTGTCTCCGTCATCACCGTCGCCGGCAACGGAGGCCCCTCGGGCATGGTGGTGGGAACCTTCACCTCGATCTCCCTCGATCCCCCGATCGTCGGATTCTTCCCGAAACGTGATTCCTCGACCCTGACGGACATCATCCAGGCCGGCCACTTCTGCGTCAATGTCCTCGGCACCGAGCACGAACACCTTTCCCGCAAGTTCTGCGGCCCCCGCGAAGAACGCTTCGAGGGAGTGCCCACGACCCGCGGTGCCACTGGTGCCCCGCGACTGGATGAAGCCCTCCTGTGGATCGACTGCACCCTGGAACGCGTCGTCCCGGTCGGCGACCATGTCCTGGTGACTGGCAGGGTCCATGACCTCAGCGAGAACAACGATCAGATGGACCCCCTGGTATTCCACCGCGGTGGTTACTTCGGTCTGAACCCCCAGTAAAACCACCTCCCCTCACCGATTCTTCAAAAACAGGAGACAGTACCGTGACTACCGCAACTCAGGTCATCACCCCCGTCAAGGACCGCATCGCCGCGGTCGCGCAAGAGCTGCGCGATCTGGCCCCGGCCACCGATGCCGCCGGTAAACTTCCCGACGAAGTCGTCGAACTCCTCCGCAGCACCGGCGTGACCCGCATGGCACTGGCCCGTGAACTCGGCGGTTACGAGTCCGGCCTGGACGAATTCTGCGAAGCAGTCATGGATATCGCAGCCCTCAACCCCTCCGCCGGTTGGGTGGCAGGCGTGGTCGGTGTCCACCCCTGGGAACTCAGCCAGGTGAACCCGAAGCTCCAGCAGGAGATCTGGGGTGAGGACCCGGATGTATGGACTGCCTCCCCCTACATGCCCTCAGGCCGAGCAACCCGAGTGGAGGGTGGATTCCGCTTCAGCGGCCGCTGGTCCTTCTCCTCCGGCACCGACGCCTGCGACTGGGTCACCATCGGCGGCATCATCGTCGACGAGGATGGCAAGCCGGAGCCGGGACCGAACTGGTACCACTTCGTTCTCCCCCGCAACGACTACGAGATCGTCGAAGGATCCTGGAATGTCGTCGGACTCAAGGGCACGGGCAGCAAGGACCTGATCGTCGAAGATGTCTTCGTCCCGGATTACCGTGTGATCAACAATGAAGACCTGGATGCCGGTCGACTGACCGAACAGTATGCGCCGGATAAGCCGATCTACAACCTCGTCTTCGGCACCGTGTTCTCCTACGCCATCGCTTCCGCGACGATCGGCATCTGCGACGGCGCCCTCAACGAGTTCGTTGAGTTCACCCGTGACAAGGTCGGTGGTTTCGGTGGTCGCGCTGCAGCGAACCCCTTCCAGCAGGCCGCCTATGCCGAAGGTGTCGCCGAAATCGAGGCCAGCAAGCTCCAGGTCCTCGATGGTGCACGCCGCATGATGGCCATCGTTGATTCCGGTCGCAAGCTGACCCGCTCCGAGCGTCTCTACTTCCGCACCATTCAGGTGCGCAGCTCCCGCCGAGCACTCAATGCGATCGAGAAGCTGTACACCTACGCCGGTGGCAGTGCCATCCGTCTGGAGCAGCCGATTCAGCGCTACTGGCGCGACGCGCACGCCGCAGCCAACCACATGTGCAACATCGCCGAGTCGATCTACACCAACTACTCGCTCGATGTCTACGGCCTGGAACACGACCAGAAGCTCTTCTACTAGATCAGCACCACCCCCGTGGCACCAGGGGGAGGCTTCCGCCCTCCGCCTGGTGTCACACCGATGAGCCCCACGCATAACACCCCCAAATAAAAAGGACGCATTGTCATGACCACCACCTTCATTCCCACCGAAATCACCCGCGAATCCACCTCCCGCACCGTTCAGACCAAGGACTGGAACATCCACTACCAGGAAGCGGGCACCGGATACCCGGTCATCCTGATTCACGGCAGTGGCCCCGGAGCCGGCGGCTGGAGCAACTTCTCCCCGAACATTGCGCCGCTGGCCGAAAAGTTCCGCGTCCTGGCAATCGACGTCCCGGGCTGGGGCAATTCCTCCGCAGTTCGGGCACAGGATTCCGATTCGGTGGAGGCACTCCGCCAATTCATGGATGAGCTGGGCATCGAGAAGGCGGCCCTGGTCGGCAACTCCATGGGCGGCATGATCAGCATCAACATGGCGATCGCACACCCGGAGCGTGTCTCCCACCTGATCTCCATGGGCGCACCGGGTCTGTCACGACCCCAGATCTTCTCCGCGGGTGGTCTCTCCGAGGGCATGAAGATCCTGGTCGAGGGTTACAAGAACCCGACCAAGGAGGTCATGCGCGAGCTGGCCAACATCATGACCTTCGACCCGGGTTTCGCTTCCGATGAAATGGTCACCCAGCGTGCCGAGGCTGCCGCCGAGCGCGATGACCACCGTGCGAACTTCCTCGAGGGATTCGGCAAGCCGGACGGCTTCCTGCGCTTCTCCGAGGCCAAGGACATCGCCACCATCACGGCACCGAGCCTGCTGATCCACGGCCGCGATGACCGGGTGGTCCACTTCGAACACTCCATGCAGCTGAACACCCTGATCCCAAACTCCCGCCTCTACCTGATCAACCAGTGCGGTCACTGGGCACAGCTGGAGCACAGTGAAGAATTCAACCGCATCGTCACGGACTTCATCGGCAGCTAACCCGACAGAGACTTAAGGGACGTGCTCGGAGAGCAGCTGGGCCACCGACACACAGGTCGGCCCGGCTGCTCATCTGATTCACGCCCAGAACTATCACACCTATATATAAGGAATAGATCCATGACGACTACCGCAACTGATGCCCTGCACGATGTGGCCCAGGACTTCCTGGCTGCCTACGAATCCAGCCAACCGATCCAGCCGCCGCGCGAGACCATACCCAACCTCGACGTCACCGGAGCCTACCGGATCCAGCAACTCCAGGAGCAGGCATTCATCGACCGCGGTGAGCAGGTCGTCGGCCGCAAGATCGGTCTGACCTCGTTGGCTATGCAGCGCCAGCTCGGTGTCGACAGCCCCGACTTCGGATTCTTCACCGATGCCATGATGTACCGGGATACCGATCCCATCCCCACCGCACTGTTCATCGCCCCGAAGGTCGAACCCGAACTCGCGTTCCGCCTCGGCCGTGATCTGCCCGCAGATCCCACGCTAGACGACGTCGCCGCAGCCGTCGATGCTGTCTATCTCGCGGTGGAGATCATCGACTCCCGTGTCGAAGACTGGAACATCGCCCTGGTGGACACCATCGCCGACAACGCCTCCTGCGGTGCGGTGATCCTCTCGGAACCCGTGGGCATCCCCCTTGATCAGCTCGCACAGGTCACCGCAGTGATGACCGTCAACGGGACCGAAACCGGCCGAGGTACTGGCTCAGAGGTCATGGGCCACCCCCTGGAACCCTTGAAGTGGCTGGCCGGCGTGCTGGCCGCCCAGTCCGTTCCACTCAAGGCTGGTGACATCATCCTCACCGGTAGCTTCTGCGGTGCCGCCCCCGTCACGCCGGGTGCGGACGTTGAGGTCGACTACGGCACATTCGGCAAGCTCAACATCACCTTCTTCTGACCCCCTTTTTCCCTTTTCTTCTATGCGATCTAAGGAACAGACATGTCCCAGAAATTGAAGGCGGCGATCGTTGGTCCGGGTAATATCGGCACCGATCTGCTGATCAAACTGCTCAACAACTCCCACCACATCGAACCGATCTACATGGTCGGTGTCGACCCCGCCTCGGACGGGCTGAAACGCGCCGCCGCGTTGGGACTGACCGTCTCCGCCGAAGGCGTGGACTGGCTGGTCGCCCAGGACCCGAAACCAGACCTGGTGTTCGAGGCGACCTCCGCCGCAGCGCATGCCTCCAACGCCCCGAAGTACCGGGCCGCCGGGATCCGCGCGATTGACCTGACCCCGGCAGCGGTGGGCCCTTACCTGTGCCCCGCGGTCAACCTCGATGCCCTCCAGGCGGTCGACAACGTCAACATGATCACCTGTGGTGGGCAGGCGACCACCCCGATCGTGCATGCCGTGTCCTCGGTCGTCGATGTGGAATACGCCGAGGTGATCTCCTCGATCTCCTCGAAATCCGCCGGCCCCGGTACCCGCGCCAACATCGACGAGTTCATCGACACCACCCAACATGCCCTGGTCGAGTTGGGAGGGGCGAAAAAAGGCAAGGTCGTGCTGGTCCTCAACCCGGTGGAACCCCCGATGCTGATGCGCAACACCGTCTACTGTGCCCTGCCCGCCGCCGCCGGGGAACCCGGTGCCCTCCAGGACCGGATCACCGCCGCCATCGAGGAACGCGTGGCAGAGGTCCAGGCCTATGTGCCCGGTTACCAGCTCACCGCACAGCCGCAGTTTGATCAGGCCCGTGAGGACTGGAACGGGTGGGCGAGGGTGACCATCCTGATTCAGGTTCGTGGGGCCGCGGATTACCTGCCGGAGTATGCCGGCAACCTTGACATCATCACCTCCGCGGCGGTGGCCACCGCCGACAAGTACGCCGAGCTCCTCGCACTCAGCGCTTCCTAGCAGCCGTTTTCAGAAGATAAGGGATACGACAATATTATGAGCACCACAATTCGTCTCAATGACTCCACCCTGCGTGATGGTTCCCATGCGGTGCGCCACCAGTACACCACCGACCAGGTCCGTCGGGTGGTCCGCGCCCTCGATGACGCCCACGTCGAGATGATCGAGGTCACCCACGGTGACGGGCTGGGGGGATCGACGTTTAACTACGGGTTCTCCCGCACCGATGAACTCGACCTGATCGAAGCAGCCGTCGATGAGGCCCGCCACGCCAAGATCGCCGCGCTGTTGCTGCCCGGGGTGGGGACGATCGCGGATCTCAAGGAAGCCGCCCTGCGGGGGGTGTCGGTGGTGCGGATCGCGACGCATTGTTCGGAGGCGGATGTTGCCATCCAGCATTTTCAGGCCGCCCGGGAGATGGGGTTGGAGACCGGTGGGTTTTTGATGCTCTCGCATCGCCTGGCCCCGGCCGAGTTGGCGGCCCAGGCCAGGATCATGGTGGATGCGGGGTGTGAGTGTGTGTTCGTGGTCGATTCCGCGGGGCATCTGATCATGGAGCAGGCCGCGGATCGGGTCCGTGCGGTCCTGGATGAGGTTGGTGGGGATGCGGAGGTCGGGTTCCATGGGCATCAGAATTTGAGCTTCGGGGTGGCTAATTCCCTGCTCGCGGTGCGGGAGGGTGCCACCCAGGTTGACGGGACCTTGTATGGGTTGGGTGCGGGTGCGGGTAATGCGCCGTTGGAGGTGTTGGCGACGGTGTTTGATCGGTTGGGGATGGATATCGGTGGGGTGGATGTCACCGGGTTGCAAAACGCTGCGGAGGAGGTGTTGCGTCCGATGGTGGAGCGGTTGCCGATGATGGATCGGGGGTCGATCGTGCAGGGACAGATGGGGGTGTACAACTCTTTCCTGTTCCATGCGGAACGGGCCTCGCAGCGGTATGGGGTACCCGCGCAGGATATCCTGCGCGAGATCGGGCGTCGGGGGTATGTCGGTGGGCAGGAAGACATGCTCATCGACGTCGCCGTCGAACTACAGAATAAGAGCCTCAGCCTCGCAGTGAGCTGAGGAACTCCCTAAGTCTGGGGGCGCAGCTCCAGCAGGCGCCCACCGGCACCATCCTCAAGCACCCAGATGGCCCCGTCGGGGGCTTCCGCCAGGGCGCGGACACGTGCCCCGGCATCCCATTCCGCGTCGATGGCAGCCTCGGGGGCGTCGATACGCAGATGCACCAGGTTCTGCCCGGAGAGCCCACCGACCAGAGCGGTGCCCTGCCAGTCAGGGAAGAGATCACCCTGGTAGATCAGCAGACTACCCGGGGAAATCGAGGGTGCCCAGTACTCGGAGGGCGCCTGGAAACCGTCCTCCTCTGAATGGTCCGGAATAGCGGAACCATCATAGTGAACTCCCATGGAGGCCTCCGGCCAGCCGTAATTACTTCCCTCAACCAGCAGATTCAACTCATCGCCCCCTCGGGGACCCATCTCTGAAACCCAGAGATTTCCCTCCCCATCCGCGGCGATACCCAAGGGGTTACGGTGGCCGATGGTCCACAACTCCGAATCCCAGGGATTGCCCGGCGCCGGCTCCCCATCCAGCGTCAGGCGGAGCGTGGCACCCAGGTTATTGTCCAGCTCCTGAGCGGGGCTCATCTTCTGGCGGTCCCCTGAGGTCAGATGGAGGAAGCCATCATAGACGAGCAGGCGTAGCGCGAAGTGACCCTCCCCGGAGGTCGGGGCCTGTTCCCAGATCACCTCCAGATCGTTGAGGGTGGCGTTTTCGGTGTCCAGGGTGCCGCGCCCCACCACGCCCTGAGCGCCTTCGGGGTGTTCCCTCGCCCAGCTGAGATAGACGGTGCCATCCTCCTCGAAGGTGGGGCCAGGGATGACATCATGCAGGCCACCCTGTCCCTCGTAGTACACCTCGGGAGTGCCGCTGACCTGGCGGACCCGGCCACTTTCCTGGCCACGCAGCTGCAGGGCACCACCGCGTTCACTGATCAGCAAGTAAGGGGTGCCCGGCAGGAAACTCATCGCCCAACCCTCATCGAAACTGCCATGCTCACTGAGGTTGAAATCATCGGCTAAAGCGGAACCCGAGGTTGAGGATCCTGGCGAAGAACCTTCCAGGGATGAACCCGGTGAGGAAGATGAGCTGGAGTCAAAGGGGGTGGCCTGGGCACAGGTGCTCACTCCCAAAGACATGGTCATGACTGTCGCAATGGCGAAGATCCGGCGCATATAGGTGAGTCTAACAGCGAAAAAGGACACCGTGTCCGGGATCACATTTGGTACAGGTGGCTGGGATTGGGTTCCGCTGTCAAGACGCGCCGAAACGCCTCCATAAGTTGGTTTTTCTCTCAGGTTGGGACAGTGCTGGAGGGATAAAATTTGAGACAACCTCTGGTCGGAGGGCTGTCACCCTGGTAGCTCAAGGAGGCCACCATGGAACTTCCCCTCAACCTCGTCTCCCAGATCGCGGCTCTCTTAGGGGCCATCACCCTGCTGCTGGTGGCACCGGTGGAGATGTTCTTTTATGAAAGACCTGCCGCCAGAAAGTTTCTTCGAGTTGAAAGCAAGAACCTGGAGGACGTGCAGATGTGGGCCTTTTTGATCGGATTCCGGAACCTGATCGCTGCTGGCGGTGTTCTCACCGGGCTGCTGTTGATCTGGAGTGGACATGGCCTGAGTGGTTCCATCATCGTGCTCACCGCCTCCTGCTACATGTTGCTCTCCGGGTTGGCGATGGGCCTTTCGGATCTTCTGGGTTTCTGGAAACCCCGGGGCGGTAGCATCCGGGGAATGATCGGCTCCAGCCTCCCACCCCTGATGGTGATCATCGCAGCCTTCTTCTGAGGTGTTTTTCGGATAACACACTATTTGAGCCATACTCCCCCCATAATTTCAGGGCTTTCCCGGCGTAATGATCAGGCAGTTGCTAGAGTCACCTCTCGGTCCTCTGGGACAAATCTAATACGCCATTTAACTCTGAAATGAACCCACCTTGAAAAAGCTTCTCCCCACTTTCACCCTGGCACTGGCAGGCGCCCTGAGCTGCACTCTTCTGGCACCGGTCGCCAATGCCCAGTCCTCCTCCGCCTTCGGATCTTCAGGTTCATCCCTGTCTTCGGGATCCTCGAGTTCCTCCCGGAAACCAAAGGAACCTGCCACCCCCTGGACGGAGGACATCTCTGAGGGGTTGATGGTTAACCTGATCGGTGACATCCTGGGCCCCGGCATTTCCGATCATGTCGGTTTCATGAGCGGTGACCTGGGCACCATGGCCTGGTTGGAGGAGGGGCAGGAATTCGCCATCATCTTCGGTGACTCCTTCCGCGGGGAACGCTTCGGCCAAGGTGAGTGGATCAGCCCGGTCGGTGTGGTCGCGGAGCTGGATGAAAACGGACGGATCAACATCAAGCGGCCCCTCAATGAGGGCGAGCAGGCTGAGCAGCTGGTCAACTACCGCCACAATGACCGCGGTCTGACGTTGCTGCCCTCCGACATCATCAATATTGACGGCACCCTCTACATGCAGGCCATGTGGAATGAGGGCGTGGGCAATGTGCTGCGCACCCAGATCTGGTCATCCAAGGATCAGGGTGAGTCCTGGCAGTCGGTGAGCATCACCCCGGCCAACTACCTGGGAGGCAAGGCCAACCTGATCACCTGGGACATGGGCCCGGACGGTTATGTCTACATGGCGTCCTCATCCTTCAAGCGTGCCGATGATGTCTACCTGACCCGTTTCCTCCCCGAGGACATCGGCAAGCGCAATGCCTGGCAGCACTACAATCTCAATGCCGATGGCAGCGGCACCTGGGGCCGGACCGCCACCCCGATCCTGGACAAGAAGGTCAAGGCCGGGGAGATGTCCCTGCGCTATATCCAGGGACACTGGGTGCTGGCCATGTTCAATGCCGAAACCATGGCGATCGAGGTGCGGATCTCGGAGACCATCGACCGGGACTGGGATGAGATCGAACCCGCCAATGTCATCGTCTCCGGTTATGGCGGCTGGCGGGTCGAGCAGAGCCCCACCAACTTCACCCAGCTCTATGGGGCCTACATCACTCCGACCTCAACCCTGGACAATCTGGATCTGGTGGTTTCCCAGTGGAACACCAGCAATAACAGCCGTTATATGTCCACCCAGTTCAATGTGAAGGGTCTGGACACCTTCTTCGGTATCGAGCTCGACGCCCCGAAGGCACGCACCTTCTCGCTGCAGCAGGAGAAGGAGACCGGTGATCAGAGTGTCATCGAGGTGGAGAAGCAGGAGGTCGACAACGCCACCCGGGAGGAACTGGCTGTCGAGCAGCTCATGGAGGAGTCCACCGAGCTGCTCATCCTCCCACTGGACTAGGCGCTTATCGACGCCGCGTTCAGGCCCACTTGGCCAGCTGTTCCGCCGATACCGCGGACAGCCACTTCTGCCACAGGGGGCCGAAGGTGATGCGGCGGACATCAAGCTGCTTGAGGTCCTCCAACCCGCCCGCCCCATGTCCCTCCACGGGGTGGGCGGTGACGTTCAGCGGCACCGAGACCGCCGCCACCAGGGTCTTTACCTCATCTGCGCTGCTCAGACCCACCGGATAGACGGCCCGGGCCCCCGCCTGCTCCATCAGCTTCACTCTTTCCACGGCTTCGGCGAGCGGGTCAGCAAATACCTCCTTGCCGAGCTTGACGGCATCGGTGCGGCCATTGATCACGAACTCCACCCCGGCCTGATCGGCGGCCTGGCGGGCAGCGGCGATATAGTCCGCATGCTCCTGGCGTTCACGCACCCGCTTGCCTTCGGAGTGCACCACATCCTCGATATTGGCTCCGACAGCACCGGCTTCGATCAGACGGTGGATCAGTTCCGCAGGTTCCAGCCCATAACCGGATTCCACATCAGCACTGACGGGGAGGTCAACCGCATCCACGATCCTCCGGATCTGCTGCAGGTAGTCGCCAAGATCCATGTTTTCGCCATCGGAACTTCCGATGGCATCGGCAACCGGATGGCTACCAATGGTCAGCCCCTTAAAACCTGCGTCAGCGGCGACCCCTGCGCTCCAGGTGTCCCAGACGGTGGGCAGTACCAGCATTTCACCGGAGGCGTGGGCCTGGGCGAATTGGCGGGCGAGTTCAGTTACATCGGACATGTGGATCCTCTCCTGAAATCTAGTGTGACCCCCACCATAGTGCCTAAATCAGCGGCCAGGGATAGTGGCGGCGTGACCTGGGATGGGGCAGAAAAGGCAGGCGCAGGATACGGGAGGCACGTTGCTTCAGGGCGTCGACCTCCTCCGCCGAGAGCAGTGCGGCGATCTGCCCCGGCACTTCCTCCGCCAGGGGCGCCACCGCGGTCAGCAGATTCTCCGGGATTTCCTCGCCAGCGAAATCCCAGATCACGGTGCGCAGTTTGGGGGCCGCATGGAAGCAGAGCCCGTGGTCGATGCCCCAGATGTGGCCCGCGGCGTCGATAAGCACATGGCCGGATTTTCGATCCGTGTTATTGCTGAGCAGGTCGAATACCGCCAGACGGAAGAGCTGATCATGCAGATCAGGGCGGGTCTCCAGGAGAGGGAAATAATGATCGCCCTCATTGTCGATGTACCACTGCAGGGAACCCGGACCGAAGAGAGCATTTTCCCGGGTGATGGTCGGCGGGACAATATGCCAGCCGAGGCTCTCGCTGAGCAGAAAAGCTGCTTCCTCCCGGGTATGCAGACCCGGCGCGAAATCATGCAGGGGCTGCTCCCCCATCAGTGGTTTATAGATCGCCCAGCCATAGTTCTCCCCCAGGGCGGCTGCGAGCACGAGGGCGAGGTTGCTGGATTCCGGGAGCTGGGCGATGATCTCCAGCTCCCCGTGCCGGAGTACTTCAAGTTCAGTGGTGAAGGGCGGATTCATCATTGCCTTCGCAGGGCACCGGCGTTGGAGTTGCGCAGCAGGATCTCGGTGCGGCCGTCACGGTGAAACTCTGCGAGGGAGATGCTGGCGGGGTCAATCTGGATTTTCTGGAAGGCATCGAGTTCAGTGCCCGAAAGCTCCGCCACCGCGCACTTGATGGGGTCGGCATGGCTGAAGCAGGCCACCACCTCCCCGGGGTGTCGGGCAGCGATGCGCCGTAGTGCGCTCACCATGCGTTTCTGCATCTCCACGAAGCTTTCGCCACCGGGGAAACGGAAGGTGGAGGGAGTTTCCTGCACGCTCTTCCACTCCGGCAGCGCGCTCAGTTCCTTAAGTTGCGCCCCGGTCCACTCCCCGAAATCACATTCCACCAGGCCCGAATCGATGAGCGGGTCCAGGTTGAAGAGCAGAGCCGCGGGCGCGGCGGTCTCCCGGGTGCGTTCCATGGGTGAGCTGTAGAGCGCCTTGAGCTCCAGGCCCCGGAGTCGTTGGGCCACCAGTTGTGCCTGCTCCTCCCCCTTTTCGCTCAGGTGTAGGCCGGGTGCGCGGCCGGGCAGCACCTGGCCGGTGGTGGGGGTGACACCATGGCGCACCAGGAGGATCATGGTGGAGTCCGGGGCGGGGCTGAAGTTGAAAGTGTCCATCGTCCCGGAGCCTACCCATGTGCCGCCGGGTGTGTCACGGATTACAGGGGGTGGTCGACGGCAGGGGGATTGCCCTATAGCCTGGGGCTTGTGAGCCAACCTCCCATGATGTCCACGATCGGTGAGCTGAGGGCCGCCGGTCATGTCCACCGTCCCCTGCGTGAGGAAATTCGCGGGAATCTGCTGGCCAAGCTGGCCTCCGGCGAAGATCCCTGGCCCGGCCTGCACGGCCTGGAACACACCGTGATCCCCCAGGTTGAGAGGGCGCTGATCGCCGGCCACGATATCGTGCTGCTCGGTGAACGTGGCCAGGGCAAGACCCGCCTGCTGCGTTCCCTGACCGGGCTGCTCGATGAGTGGACCCCCGCCGTTGCAGGCTCTGATCTGCGGGAACATCCCTTTGAACCCATCACCGAGGCCACCCGCCGCCGCATCGCTGAAGAGGGCGAGGGGCTGCCCATCACCTGGTTGAGCCGGGAGGAACGTTATTCGGAGAAGCTGGCCACCCCGGACACCTCGGTGGCGGACCTCATCGGTGACATTGACCCGATGAAGGTGGCGGAGGGTCGGCATCTGGGCGACCCCGAGACCATCCACTATGGTCTGATCCCGCGTTCCAACCGCGGCATCGTGGCCATCAATGAGCTGCCTGACCTGGCTGAGCGCATCCAGGTCTCCATGCTCAATGTGATGGAGGAAAGGGATGTGCAGATCCGTGGTTATGTGCTACGCCTGCCACTGGATGTGCTGGTCGTGGCCTCCGCCAACCCGGAGGACTACACCAACCGTGGGCGGATCATCACCCCGCTCAAGGATCGTTTTGGCGCGGAGATCCGCACCCACTACCCACTCGCCCTGGAAGATGAGATCGCGGTGATCCGGCAGGAGACCAACCTGGTTGCCGAGGTTCCGGAGGTGCTGGTGGAGATCCTGGCCCGCTACACCCGGGCGCTGCGTGAATCCCCGGCGGTGAACCAGCGGGCCGGTGTCTCCGCCCGTTTCGCCATTGCGGGTGCCGAAACTGTGGCAGCCGCCGCCCGACATCGTGCCACCATCCGCGGTGAGGAGGATGCGGTGGCCCGGTTGGTGGACCTGGAGGCCGCCGTGGATGTACTCGGCGGCAAGGTCGAGTTCGAGTCCGGTGAGGAGGGACGGGAATGGGAGGTGCTGGCCTACCTGCTGCGTACCGCCACCGCAGAAGCTGTGCGTGCCCGGCTACGCGGAGTGGACCTCACCCCACTGATCGGAGCCCTGGACGGATCCACCACCGTCTCCACCGGTGAGCAGGTCACCGCCACCGAATTCCTCGCCGGACTGCCGGAGCTCGGGGAATCCGACCTCTATGAGGAAATCGCCGCCAAGTTCGGTGCCACTGATGTGGGCAGCCGAGCCAGTGCCATCGAGCTCGCCCTGGAGGCCCTTTACCTGGCCCGGAAGATCACCAAGGACTCCGGCCAGGGTGAAACCATCTACGGCTGAGGAGGCCGCCATGTCCAACGCCCACACCGGTGGTCCCCGCCGTTCCCGTTATGGCCGCTACACCGGCGGGCCGGATCCACTCGCTCCCCCGGTCGATGTCTCCACCGCCCTGGATGCCATCGCCGAGGATGTCATGGCCGGTTACTCCCCCGAGCATGCCCTCCGCGAATACCTGCGCCGGGCCGGCTTCGATGATCTGGCCAGGAAGGCCATGGAGAGGCGGCGCGAACTACTGCAGCGTCATAACCTCGGCGGCACCCTCAAGGAAGTGAAAAAGCTTCTCGACGAGGCGGTACTCGCCGAACGCGGCCAGCTCGCCCGGGACATCACCATGGAGGACACCGACCGCGACTTCCGGGAGCTGCAGCTGAACAACCTGCCCACCTCCACTGCCGCAGCCGTCCGCGAATTATCCAACTATGACTGGCAGGCCACCGATGCCCGGGAAAAGTTCTCCCAGATCAAGGACCTGCTCGGCCGTGAGGTGCTTGATCAGCGCTTCGCCGGAATGAAACAGGCCCTGGAAGGGGCCACCGATGAGGACCGTGCAGCGATCAAGGAGATGCTGCAGGACCTGAATACCCTGCTGGCCAAGCACCGCAGTGGTGCGGACACCACTGCTGATTTTGCCGAGTTCATGGCCAGACACGGCCAGCATTTCCCGGAGAATCCCCAGAATGTGGATGAGCTGATCGATGCGATGGCCAAGCGCTCCGCCGCCGCCCAACGCATGCTGAACTCCATGAGTGAGGAGCAGCGCCAGGAACTGATGGAGCTCTCCGCCCAGGCTTTCGGCTCCCCGGAACTCATGGCGGAACTGGCCCAGCTCGACGGCAATCTGCAGTCCCTGCGCCCAGATCTGGGCTGGTCCGGTGCCGAGGATTTCTCCGGCGATCAGGGCCTGGGCCTGGGTGATGGCACCGGTGCGGTGCAGGATCTGGCGGAACTTGATTCCTTGAGTGATCAACTCAGCCAGGCCCACACCGATATCGACCTTGATGCCCTGACCCGCCAGCTCGGTGAGGAGGCGGGAGTCAACGCCAGAACTCTGGCTGAGATCGAACGTGCCATGAAGGAGGGCGGCTTGCTGCGAAATCGTGCGGATGGTTCGCTGCGGTTGTCCCCGCAGGCCATGCGACGTCTGGGGAAAACCCTGCTTCAGGACGCCGCCCAACAGTTGAGTTCCCGCACCGGGGCCCGGGATGCCCGACTTGCCGGGGCTTCCGGGGAACCCACCGGCTCTTCAAGAGCCTGGGAATTCGGGGACACCCAACCCTGGGATGTCACCACCACGGTGAAGAACGCCATCCAACGCACCGCCGCCTCGGGTCGTGTTTCCGATGAGGGAGTGCGGATTGAGGTGCGGGATGTTGAGGTCGTGGAAACCGAGACCCGCACCCAGTCAGCGGTGGTGCTGCTGGTGGACACCTCCTACTCCATGGCTGCCGAAGGCCGGTGGGTACCCATGAAGAAGACTGCCCTGGCACTGCACCACCTGATCTCCACCAGATTCCGGGGTGATCAACTGGCGCTGATCAGCTTCGGGCGGATGGCGGTGAACCTCGATATTGAGGAGCTCACCGCGATGCCACCGGTGCGGGAACAGGGCACCAACCTCCACCACGGCCTGCTGCTGGCGGAGAGATTCTTCGCTAAACACCCCACCATGGAGCCGACCCTGTTGATCGTGACTGATGGTGAGCCCACCGCCCACCTGGAATCCCAGGGTGATGCCTGGTTCAACTGGCCCACCGACCCGGAAACCCTGAACAAGACCGTGACCCAACTTGACCGGGTCACGCGGCGCGGGGCCCGCACCACCTTCTTCCGGCTGGGTGATGATCCCGGACTGGAGAGATTCCTGGGGCAACTCGCCGACCGGGTCGACGGGCGGGTCACCTCCCCGGATCTGGAGGACCTCGGGGCCGCGGTGGTGGGTGAATACCTGCGTTTCCGGGAATCCGGTTATGAGGAGATGGACTGGAGTTAGTCTGCTGCGGACAGTGGCCTGCCCCTGGTGTGGTGGAGCGTTTTCCTGGCAGAATCCTGGTCGAAATCTGCCAGGCGCCATCAGGATTAGTACTGCCCCAGTCAACGCACCGCCAGTGCCAACCACACCCCGGGGCATGTTCAGTGATCGAATCCGGTGCACAACGTAGGTTTTATTCCTATAGTGATACTCATGCGCGCGACCTATCATGAACAATTCGACGATTTCTCCCATGACCTGATCATCATGGGAGATGTGGTCCGCGACATCATGACCGCAGCCTGCGATGCACTGTTGCGGGGATCATTGGACTCCGCCGAAAATGCCCTGACGATAGCTGGAGATCTTCCCGCTATCCGCGCCAGGTCTACCCAACGGGCCGTGGATCTCCTTGCCCTGGGAAGCCCGATGGGCAGGGATCTGCGCCAGGTGGTCTCCTCGATCTACATCGTCGAACACCTCGACCGCATGGCGGCACTGGCCACCCACATCGCGGAATCTGCCCGCCGACGGTATCCGGAGCTGGTCATTCCGGCCGCCCTGAGCGGTTATTTCGAGGAGCTCACCCGCTTGACCCTGGACATGGTGGATAAGGCCCATGACCTTCTGGTCGCCCCGGATGCTGATGCTGCTCTTGCACTGGCGCGTGAGGATGATGCTGTCGATGACCTTGATCGTCATCTGCTGACCATGCTGACCCAACATGATTGGCCGCATACCTCCCGTGAGGCCGTGGACACTGCTCTGCTGGTCCGGTTCTATGAACGTTTCGCCGACCAGTGTGTCAGTGTCGGCACCCGGATTGTGTACCTGACCACGGGACTGCCCCCGGAGGACTACCTGGCGAAAAAGGAGCAGGACGCAGAAGACGCGGATGTTCAGGCCCGTTTCGAGGCATTGGAACGTCAGTTCCGCCGTAACTGACCCCCCTGGTAGATACCCCTCCTCCGAGCAGATGAGGTACCGGATAATCACATGCTCTCACTGTGCAAAGGAGCCTGGAGGGTGCCCGGTATGAGCTGGGCATGCGGGTTCCCGGGGGATTGGGGTGAGCGGATCCTGCAGGTCTACCAGGCAAGGAGTCGATCCGACGGGGTGGGGCGAGTCATTGCTTTCACCGCAATATGGGGACGGGCCCACCGCCGTTGCCCCCTCTCCAAGAATGAGAGACACCCCTATTCGGAGGGGATATTGTGGGAGATACCACCTTTTCCAGGTGGTTTAGTTCACATTTAAACCAACAGGTAATATGATCGGATTTTCCAATAACAATATCCCTGTTCCCGGCTTCCTGCGGAGGAAAACTTTAAAATGTCCACGTCGCTCTATCTCGACCCCCAGCGCGCGGCTCCCGTGTGGCAGGAACCGGCCAGAACAGGTGGCCCGGAGGGCTCCCCGGAATCGGAGGAGTGGATCGCCCAGGCCCGGTGCCGTCAAAATGATCCTGATGCGCTGTTCGTCCAGGGTGCGGAACAACGCAGGGCCGCCACATTGTGCCAGCCCTGCCCGGTACGCACCCAGTGCCTGGTGACCTCGCTGGATAACCGAGAGGAATTCGGGGTCTGGGGTGGGTTGACCGAACGTCAACGCCGTGCCCTGTTGCGAAAAAACCCCCACATCGATGACTGGGCAGACTACCTGGCCACCGGCGGGAAACTGATCGACATCTGACCCCCTGCCCCATGAACCCTGGTGGTCCTGCGTTTCCCGTGAACGTCGCACTCAAATTTCCTCATCTTGAAGAGTCCCTCCCCGGGGAAACTCTCACCGCACACCGTGGTGCAGGGACTTTGGAAACTGCCATCACCTGGAAAGAAACCAGATTGTGTACGACACCGAGACCGACCCCTTTGACTCACACATCGGCCAGGAGCTGCTGCGGCGCCTTCGAGCCCTCGCTCAAGAACACTTCCCCGACACCTGGGAGGAACCCTCCTATATCACCCAAACAGCTGGCGTGATGCTCGCTAATGGGTGGTTGACCCTCGATCACGGCCGCACCGATCATCCTGCCCTGCTGGGATATATCCTCACTCAGAACGGCATCACCCGAGGATGAGCTCCAGCTGGGGAGTACGGGTGTGTGGAGGAAAGCGTCCCGTCTGTGACCGTGGTGATTCCGGTGCGTTTGATCACCACGACACCTCACCTCCTGCTGGGGCCACGATCTGTCAGCACGCTCAGGCGCGGGATCTGTTGTCCATCCGCTGAGTGGGGGCAGCTGAGCTGGCTGATTCAGCGGCGCGGCGCAGTCCGCCAAGACAGGTGAGGATCACCCGGATGGACTCGGAGCGCTTCTCAGAGCCATCCCCCTCACCGAGGGTGGCGACCCGGGCCTCCACCAGGTCACATAACATCAGAAACCGCTCGTATTCCGCACCTTGGGTGGTGCTGGCGTGGGCCTGCTCGACCAGCCCCTGATATCCCGTGCTGGTGAGCATCTCCTCCAGCTCGCCCAGCAGGTGCGTCATATTCTGAATATTCATCCCCATCACTGTAGGTGATACCTTCCGCTATCACTTAATGCATCTCCCATCCATGACACCGCGGGATGCTCAGGTCCTTCTTCATGCTGCGGCCCTGCGCCACAACAGCCATAAAGATGGTGCACGCACCCCGCCGCAACCAATGTCGCAGAAGGCGCGTCAAGGCATCTGGCTCCACCCACAAAAGGTACTGCCAGCAAGATTTTCCCATGGGAATATCTGGGGATGTTCAGCGATGACACGAGAATATTCCATGAACATTCCGACGCGTTTCCACAACAGTTCTGGATTTATACTCCGACCCCATTGATGTGGAAGCACCCTGAACCTAGGCTCTCCCCCAGCACCTCAGCCCGGATGGCGGGAATCACACTCTTAAACCCTGAAAGAGAAGAGAGAAGAGATTGAAGAGGGAATTATGCCCCTGCGGAAAGCCGAATACTGGGAACTGATCCACGCTGAACGCAAACGACTGGAACTACTGCTCACTGATCTGAGCGAAGATGAGTGGAAAGCGGAGTCGCTGTGCCAGGACTGGAGTGTCGAGGAGGTCACCGCCCATCTCACCGCCGCCGCGAACACCGGCACCCGGGCATGGCTGGGCAGCATGATCGGGGCGCGATTCAACACCGACAAACACAATGAGCGCCTGCTCAAGCAATATCTTGGGCCTTCCCCTGACGACACGCTGGAGAACTTCCGCAACTCCATCACCAACACCACCGCGCCGACCAGAGATTATGGTGCCTGGCTCGGGGAGGTCATCGTCCACGGGCAGGATATCTCCCAGGCTCTCGGTACCGAACTGATCCCCGACCCGGTCTCGGCCCATGAGGTGGCGGACTACTTCACCCGGAAGAACTTCACGGTCAACAGTCGCAGCCTGGTCAAAGGGTTGCGGCTGGTGAGCACTGACACACAATTCCGGAGTGGCAGTGGCCCCCAGGTGAAGGGACAACTGCTGGAGCTGGTGATGGTGATGGCCGGGCGACCGGCTTATTGTGCACTGCTCGAAGGCGAGGGAGTCGCCGAGCTACGACGCCGGCTGGCGTGAAGCCCGGCAACCATATTCCCGCCGCGGGCAACGGCAAATTCTTATCGATACCCCCAGCGAACGCCCCCACCGCTTAAAGCTTGGAGCATCAAGGTGGTCACCGGCTGGGAGTGCACGATCGCAGTATTGCGGCCGGGAACTGTTGGCTGCCACCACATCTTCCTTCCGCCGCCAGGTAGAAGTCCAGGGCCTGACCACCAGCTTTGAGAATTACTGACCCTGGACTGGGGTAGGTATCGTGGGTACGATCGCTTTATGGCAGCTCACGCTAGTCAGGCCAAGCACGCGTCCTTGTGGCGGGAGGCTGTCCTGCTGCGGGAGTACCCGCAACTCGATGGTGACCGAGCCGTTGATGTCGTGGTGGTCGGTGGTGGGATCACCGGGTTGACCACCGCCTTATTGCTCGCCCGTCAGGGCCGGTCCGTATGCCTGCTCGAGCACAATCGGATCGGCACCGGAACCACGGGCCACACCACCGGCAAGGTGACCAGCCAGCACCATCTCACCTATGCCCGGATCAGTAAGACCCATGGCAGTGATGGTGCCCGAACCTACGCTATGGCCATGGAAGCGGCCAAGGAGCAGGTCGCCGGTTTTGTCGAGGAAGGGATCGACTGCGATTTTCGGCGTCGAGCAGCCTATATTTACGCCACGAGTGCCGCGGAACGAAAGCTACTCGACGCCGAGACCCGAGCCGCTCGTCAGGCGGGTTTGCCCGCCGTGTTCGACGAGGACGTGCCGCTGCCCTTTCCCACCCTCGGAGGGATGCGTTTTGATAACCAGGCTGAGTTCCACGCGGGACGCTATCTAGCTGGCCTCACCCGCCTGGCAACGGAGGCTGGGGTGGAGATCTTCGAGCACACCCGGGGCACAGACGTCGACGAGGATGACCATGGGTGCGTCGTTCACACCCCGCACGGACGCATACAGGCCAAACATGTCGTGGTGGCCACCTTGATGCCCTTCCTCGATCGCGGTGGATTATTCGCGCGAGCATTCGCCTCCCGCTCTTATGTGCTTACTGCGCGGGTGGACAGTGGTCTTCCCGGGGCTAGTCTGATGTCTGCTGGTTCACCCATGCACTCGATCCGGTCCGTGCCATATGACGGTGGTGAGCTGTTGATGGTAGTGGGGCAGGGCCACCATGCCGGATCGTCCAAGGCCCAACCCGCACGCTATGACCAGCTGGGAGAATTTATCCAGCAGCACTGGAACGTGACATCCTTCGAGCATCGATGGTCAGCCCAGGATTACAGTTCCGACGATGGTGTCCCCTACATCGGACGGGTTAACCTCCGATCGAAGCGGGTCTATGTGGCCACAGGTTTCAAAAAGTGGGGGTTAACCGCTGGCACACTGGCGGGGATGTTGATCACCGATGCAATTAGGGGGCGAGACAACCCCTGGGCCAGCTTATTTTCCACCACCCGAGTCAAACCACTGGCGGAGGCGCCGAAATTCCTGGCAGAGAACGGGCGCGTCGCAGCGCGGATGCTCGGCGACCGAGTGCTCAGTCTGCGGCAACCAGAAATCAGCGATCTCTTGCCCGGTGAGGGTGGGATCGTTAACTCCTGCGGGCAGAAGGTCGCCGGCTACCGGGACGATGATGGCACGCTGTACGCGGTGTCGAGCCGCTGCACCCATCTGGGCTGTCAGGTCGCGTGGAACGCGGCCGAACGTAGCTGGGATTGTCCCTGTCATGCCTCCCGCTTCACCGTTGATGGGGAAATCCTGAACGGACCGGCAACTCGCCCCCTGCCGCCACGTCCCACCCCTTAACCACCGCTCTGAGATAAGAGCTGGTTCCGCACCAATATTCCAAGGTGTTGCTGCAAAGTTGGGTGTCATCTCAAAAGGGAGACTCCCCGTTACTTTGATGGTGTCTGATTTTTCAGCCCAACTTCGGAGAAACAGTTCATGAACCAGGGGTTTGAGGAGCTTCAGCGCCGGGCATTAAATTTGACGCCCACCACATCTTCTCCCGGCTTCTGCCATTCTTCATCAGCGAATACTTCAGCCTTTTCTGTTGACGCGCTCTCATGCTCTCTACCCAGCGGAGCGGACTGCGGGTCGCGGAGAAGCGGGAGATAGGCGACGGCGAAACCAAGGCACAGGGCCCCTAATCCGCCCGCCACCATGTCACTGATCGTGTCATCGTAGGTGACGTAGATGTCAGTGGTGAGGTAGTTGAAACCGACCCATTCGATGCCCTCCCAGAGAACACCCAGCGCCAACCCGAAGGTCGTGGTGAGGATGATGCCGGCGGCAGGAATGGCCTGGGTGTTTAAGGGGTCGGGGACCATGCCGAAACGGGCGAGGAAGAGATAGCTCACCACTGCCAGTCCCCCGGCGGAGCAGAAGTGCACGGCCAGATCCCACCAGCTGATCGTGCCGTAGAGATCGAAGACATTGCTCCAGGCTGCGATCAGCAGACTGAGCGATATGAAGATATCCGGCCAGGGCATCATCCCCAGGAATCGCGCCAGCATGAGGCCGGGGAGGGTGAAGGCGACGATGCCAGCCTCGGTGAGTTCGAAGAATATCAGGGCGAGCAGGAAGCTGATCACCCCGAATCCCCGGAGGATATCCGCCAATATCTCACTCGCCCCTTTCGGCGGACGGAGAAAATTATCGATCATGTGCGTGCACCATTCTCGGGAGGGAGTATCAGAGCATGGACAGGCAGGTGATCTGATGCCCAGCCGCCATGATACTGACGGGAATTAATGGCGGTGCTCTGCACCTTGAAGGCCGGGGACGCCAGGATCCCGTCAATTCGGCGGCCCCCGCGGCGGGGAGCGCGATAATTGGGGAAGGTCCCCCACTCTTCGCTGGCATGAGACTGCGCCACCTGCCAGGTGTCCGCCAAGAGGCCTGTCGAATACAAACCACGTAGTGAGGCACTGTGCAGGCTGTCATTGAAATCACCGCTGAGCACTGACGGAACCCCATGTGTGCTGATGATCTGGTGAATGGCCAGGGCGGAATGCGCCCGTGAGCGTCGGGAAAGATGGTCCAGATGGGTGTTGAGCATCAGAAAGCGGCTTGAAGTGGCACGCTCCCGGAAGCTGGCCCACACGAGAATGCGGGGGAATACACTTCCCCAGGAGACGGAACCCGGAGTGTCCGGTTGTTTCGAAAGAGCCTGCTGAGCCCAGTCAAGAAGCTCCAGACGCCGGGTGTCATAGAAGATGGGGCAGGCCTCATCCCCACCATTTCTGTCTCTCCCCTTCCCCACGGAGCGGTAATTCTCCCCCAGGCTTTCACGTATATATCGGAGTTGATCCGGAAGGACCTCCTGCGCACCCAGCAGCGTCGGTTTCTCCTCCTGCAGTAGCATCCGGAGTCGGGGTGCACGCCGATTCCAACGATCAGCCGGACGGGACAAGAGATGCGGCATGCGGCGGCGGATATTCCAGCTCATCACGTGGATGGCGGGTTCGGACACTGGGCCGATGAGCATCTTCCGGGCATCTGCGGGGAGATTATTACTGTCGATCTCCGAGACCTCCTCCTGCGGGGACTCGCGTTGAAAACGAGGGTACCTCCTGGAGGAAAAATCACTCTGATGTCCCGCCACAGCAGCAGGTGTGGCCCAGGACACAGTATGTCCGTAGCATTGAGGTCATGAAGATCCTCGAGTTCGGAGCGGCGGTCCCTGACCCGCTCGCGCCCTACCTGGAAGTCGACCGTTCCCGCCCGCAACATGAATGCTGGGTGGTCGGGCACATGGTTGCGGGGCTTGATGGCACAGCCGCAATCGATGGTCGGGTGGGGTCGCTGTCAACCAGGCCTGACCAGGAGCTTTTCCGCCGGATGCGTCAGATCGCAGATATCGTGATGGTGGGTGCGGAAACGGTGCGCCGCGAAGGTTATGGGCTGGTGAAACTCTCGACCGAGGCGCAGGAGAAGCGGGTCAGTCTCGGTCAGCCACCCACTCCCCCGGTTGCCGTGGTCAGCCGGAGCCTGGACCTGGATTGGACAGGGAGTCTTTTCGCGGAGGCTCCCGAACATGCCCCGACGCACATCATCACCTGCGCGGCAGCGGACCCGGCACGGTTGGCAGAAGCGAAGAAATTCGCCACGGTCATCATCGCCGGCGAGGAAAGCGTCGAACCGGAGGCGGCGCTTAGCGCCCTGGCGGCTCGCGGTCACCGGGTGGTTCTCTGTGAGGGTGGGCCAAGGTGGTTGGGTGAGCTGGTTGCCGCGGATCGTCTCGATGAACTCTGTCTTTCCGTGGCACCGCTCATGGGTGGTGATCTGCTACCGGTGTCCGTCACCCCTGAAGGTGCGGGGATCGCGCGATTCGGGTTGAAGGGGATCATGGCGGAGGATTCCACCCTCTTCCTCCGCTATGAGGTGGAGGGTTAGTCATGAGCGGCGGTTCCCTGAAGAAGCTGATGACTGCTGTTGATCCCGCCATGATCGTGGTGACCACCATCGCTGAAGGTGAACGGGCCGGCTGTCTGCTCGGGTTCCACTCCCAGTCAGGCATCTCACCGCAGCACTACTGCTTCTGGTTGTCCAAGGCCAACCACACCTACCGGGTGAGTCTGCGTGCCAGATATTTCGCGCTCCACTTCCTCACCTCGCAGGATCTTGCCCTGGCCGAACACTTTGGCACGCAGTCCGGGGAAGACACCGATAAATTCTCCGGTGTCGATCTGGATCCTGGCGAGAAGGGCCTGCCGTTGCTGCGGGCCTGTCCCCACCGCCTGGTGCTTGAGCGTCTCACCCTGCTTGATGATGGAAGCGACCACGTCTGTCTGAGCACCAGGGTGCTTTCCGCGCATGGCAGCGGGATCTTTGAACCCCTGCGATTTTCCGAGACCGTCCATCTGGATCCCGGCCATGCCAGCGAGGAAAGGGCGATCCAGCCATGATATTGCTGCAAAAATACCGCTCTACCGGCGCAGACCTCCCTTTCGGCGATCCCCTCCGGGCACACCCTGGTGTGGCGATGGAAGGTTATTTCTGGCGGATCACTGACCCCGACACCGGGCGGGTCATCATTGCACTCTGCGGCGCCAATCAAGGTCCCCGTCGGTCCTGGGCGACGATCGGGCTCGCCAGTTGGCCCAATGGTTTCCTCCGCACCGAGGCCATGGCAGGAGCCTGGACCGATCCGAAGGGCCTCGGGGTGGAAGGCGGACTTGGCGATTCACCGGGAGTCCCGGCTGCTTTCGAAGGCAATGAGCGCCGTCTCCGCGTCAACCTGGGGGCTGATGCCAAACTCGACCTCGAGTTCCATGATCTGAACCCCTGGCCGCACCGCGCGCTGGGCGGATCCAGTGTGTTCCAGATGGTGCCGGGTCTCAACCAGTACTGGCATCCCTGGTTACTGGGTGGAAAGGCCTCGGGCACCGCAACGGTGGGTGAAGAGACCTGGGATTTCGAGAATGCGCAGGTGTACGGGGAGAAGAACTGGGGACGCGAAGGTTTCCCTGAGTCCTGGTGGTGGGGGCAGGCACAGGGTTTCGCGGAACCCGGGGCCTGCGTCGCTTTTGCCGGCGGTGTGGTGACCAGCGGCCGGATGCGGGTGGAGGTCACCGGGCTCGTCGTCAAGCTTCCCGACGGCCGCGTCCTCCGCCTCGGCAACCCGGTGATCAGCCCGGTGCGAACCTGCACCAGCGATGAGAAGTGGCAGCTGTCGGGGCGCGGCTATGGCTGGCAGGTGGAGATCATCGGCACCGCCCCACTCGATGAGGCATTCGTGCTACCTGTCCCCCTGCCTGGTGAACACCGCAATATCCCGGGCGACCTCGAACATCTCGCCGGCGAGCTGGAGGTGAGCGTGCGTCGTTTTGGCCGACATGTGTGGACTGGACGGACTTCGCTGGCCGCTCTGGAGCATGGCAGTCTAACCAGGGCCGAGAGCGAGCTGCGCCGTCGTGGTCTTGATCCGACACTTCCCTCGGCACCCCCGGTGGGGTTTTGAGTCATGACACCGAGATAGGCCCCCACATCAGGGTCTGTACCTGCCTGGTTTCTGCCAGCTAATCTGAGCACATGCGAACCATTGTGGCCTACACCTCAGGAACTGGTTTCACCAAGACCTATGCCGAGTGGATCGCCGAAGAACTCGGTGCCGAACTCATCAGGACCGAGGAGCTCACACCGGAGCAGATCACAGCTGCTGACGTGATCATCCATGGTGGTGGAATTCGTGCCTCCCGGATTGGAGGCCTTCGAAAGTTCCTGCGCAACTGGCCGGAGCTGGAAAGCAAGCATATTGTCCTGTGGCACACCGGTGCGAACCCCGGCCATCCCGAAACGGTGGAGAAGGTGTGGAAACAGAACCTCACCCCGGAGCAACTGGAGGCCACGACCCGTTTCTATCTTCGGGGTGGTTTTGACTTCAGCAGGCTGCGGGGCACGGACAAACTCATCATGGGTGTCATGCGGGTTGTCCTCAAACGCAGGAAGCATCCGAGCGAAAGTGACAAGGGCATGCTCGCGATGTTCGACGAACCCAGGACTGAGCTTGACCGCACCAATATCACGCCCCTGGTCGAGCACGTCAGAAGTCTGCAGTCCTGAGCACTGTCAAGCTTGACGCTACATAAGGGATCCGTCTCCTTCCGGGACAGGGATGCGGCTCAGGGATCAATAACCTCCCGGGGAACTCCCTCGGGCCATTCCCCGTACCTGGCGTGATAGCGCCTCGAATACTCCCGCACAGCCGTCGGGAGGGTAGCAAAAATATTCTCGGCGCTCACACGTTCAATGAATCCGGTGGGTTCGAGACGCCGGTACAGGTCCTGTTTGACGCGTGCCATGGCAAAACTGACACCCCGCTGTTCCAGGCGGGTGCGCAGTTCCTCCAGCGCATCCACCGCTGTCAGGTCAATCTCGGTGTTCGCCTCCGCGTTGAGGAGGAACCACTTCACCGGCCGCTCCGCATCATCAACCGCCTGAATGGCACGTTCCAGGAAATTCTCCGCATTCGCGAAGAAAAGCGGTGAATCATAGCGGAACACAACCAACCCACGGACGGAGTCCGCCTCCGGGTAATCCTCCAGACTGTGCATGCCAGGCACTCCTGGCGCATAACCGAGGACATCCGCGTGCGGCCGGGTGATGCGGCGGATCAGATCCAGGATCGACAGCACCACGGCAAGACCGATGCCTGCCAGCACACCGAAGATGAGGACGGCAGCGGCAGTAGCTGCCGTGATGGCCAGCTCGCTTCCCCGGAAACGGCCGATGCGGCGGATCTCCGCGATGTCGATAAGCCTGGTGGCGGCGAAGATGACCAGCGCACCCAGCGCCGCATCCGGGAAGGACTCCAGTACAGGGCCGGCGAAGAGAAGCACCATGACCACCGCGAGGATGGTGACGAGGGAGTGCACCTGTGTCCTGGCCCCGGCCGCATCACCAAGCACGGTTCGTGATCCACTGGAGGATACGGGGAAACCCTGGAGGAAACCGTTGGCAAGGTTTGCCGTGCCCAGGGCAAGCAGTTCCTGGTTCGAATCGATGACCTCTCCCCTACCGGACGCGAATGCCCGACCGGTGAGGATATTGTCTGAAAAACCAACGATGGCGATGCCCAGTGCGTAGGGCAACAGCTCCCAGACCTCAAGATCACCCAGATCAGGAACCCGGGGTTCGGGTAGTCCCTGCGGTACCTCCCCGATGACCTCCAGCCCATAACGCTCCAACCCGAAGACTGCGACCACCGCCCCCGCAAGCAGCAGCACCAGCAAAGATGAGGGCGTCTTGGGAACCAGCCAACGAGCAAGATACAGCAGTGCCAGAACAACCAGACCCAACAGCACCGTCGGCAGGTGAGACTGGTTCAGCTGACTGAGGAAGGAAAGCACCTCCCCCCAGGTGTTCTCCCCCTCGATGTCAAGCTTGGTGACCTTGCCCAACTGACTGACGATCATGAGCAGAGCGATGCCGATGAGGTAACCGATCAGGACCGGGCGGGACAACAGGGAGGTGAGAAATCCCAGCCGCGCAAGGAACCCCACTATGCAGACGATGCCAACCGCGATCCCCATGATGGCGGCGACTTCGGCATACCGTTCGGGACCACCCGCGACCCCCACCAGTGCACCGACACCTGCGGCCGTCATCAGCGCCGTCGTCGACTCCGGGCCGATCGAAAGCTTCCGCGAGGTGCCCAGGACGAAGTAGATGAGCATGGGAGCGAGAGTCGCCCAGAGACCAACCACAGCGGGCAAACCAGCAATGACCGCGTAGGCCATCACTTGAGGGACCAGATAGGCGGCGACAGTGACACCTGCGAGGACATCCCCACGCAGCCAGGAGCGCTCATAATGCCGGAGCGCTGCAATCCCGGGGAGAAAACGCTCCCACCACAGCCTGTCGCTGACCATATATAGAAATTACCCCGGCCAATCGGACCGGACCAGCAGTTCCGAAGGTTCAGGGAATGGTAGCCCCCCCCCCGTTGGAGTGCTCAAGGTTTTTGATGAGGCCATGGGAAAGGCCTGAGGGGACACAAGACCAGGGCGAATGCGGCAACGGTGGGACACCATCACCACCAGAAAGATACCCCGGGAGGGCGAGCCGTGGTGGTGATGGGCACGGTGCCCGCTTTCCCATCATCCCTTCTCCAATAACGCGGCTGGGGGGATCCCGACGAATATACCTAATCCGGCGATCACCACAAAGAGCGAGAACTTAATCTATTTTTAGGATACCGTCAGCATTAACACTTCCTAAGAATATCTGCATTTAAGGAGTCCTCCATGGAGCGTTCGGATCATTTTCAGGATATGGAACCGCCCACACCCGCTTGGGTGGTCGACGTCCCCCTCCTCGATAAATTCCTCAAACGTTTTCAGGCTGCCCTGGAAACTCACTGGTCAAATTCGATCCTGAGCTACTCTTTCAAGACCAACTCCCTGCCCTGGCTGGTGTCTTTCATGCGCGATCACGGAGCCTGGGCCGAGGTCGTGTCGGACACAGAGTACGAGCTGGCCCTCGCCCTGGGATACACCCCGGACCGCATCGTCTACAACGGTCCCATTAAGAGCCGTGAGCGCCTGCGCTCCGCACTTCAGGAGGGGTCAATCATCAACCTCGACTCCAAGCGCGAGGTCACCTGGACTGCAGAACTCGCCCGCGAGATGCCCGAGACCAACTTCCCGGTTGGCCTGCGCGTCAACTGGGATCTCGAATCCCGTTGCCCCGGGGAAAGCGTCACGGGAGAGGACGAAGACGGCCGTTTCGGATTCAACGTCGACAACGGTGAGCTCGACCAGGCGATCTCCGAGCTGAGAACCGCGGGCGTCCGGATCGCGGGATTACACATGCACCGCAACTCCCTCACCCAGAGCCTGGGGGTCTACCGGGCCGCGGCATCAGTGGCCGCGGAGATCATCACCTCCCGCAACCTCGATCTGGACTGGGTCGACATCGGCGGCGGTTTCTTCGCAAGCGAAGACGGCAGCCCAACCTTCGACGACTACGTGTCTGTCATCCGGGAAACATTGGATCCGGTGGTGGATGTGGATCGGACCCGTCTGATCGTTGAGCCGGGCGGCTCCCTGGTGGCTGTCCCGATTGAGTTTCATGCCGGTGTCCTCGACGTCAAGGAGGCAGGCTCGAGCACGTTCGTGTTGACCGATGCCAGCCGGACCGACATTGACCCGCTTTTCCGTCGCAAACGCCCCTTTGAGGTGCGTCTCGACACGGATTCCACCACCTCCCATCCGGAGCAGATCATCGGTGGATTCACCTGCATGGAAGATGATCGTCTGACCAAATTGCAGGACGCTCCCACACTGAAGACAGGTGACCGAGTCATCTTCCACAAGGTCGGGGGGTACACGATGTGCTATCAGTCGATGTTCATCGAGTACCTGCCGGCAGTCTACGCCCGGACCGAGGATTCCCTGACGCTGGTCCGTCGCAAGTGGGGTGTAAGTGATTTCCTGCGGGGGAATCTCTGGGTCGAGAACGGTGAACTCATCGATGACACCACCAGTACGGCCCTGGCAGAGCACGAACTGCAGTCCGTTGAACCCTCCGATCTCATTCAGTATTCCAACCTGACATCGGAATACTCCGGCTCAGCCCACGCCATTCGCTGACGGGCATAACCCCGCGGGGGATATTCCAACCCCTTAGAGGATTCCCTGCCAGATCAGCCCGCCTGATGTCCGGGGTGTCACCTTGGGGTGCTGCGGTGCTGACGGGGTCATTGTCATCGACGGGAGTGGCAACCCACCGTTCACGGCAGAGGGTCGGCGGGTTCGTCCTTCGGCCCAGGACCTGCCTCATCAGCCAAACTCGCCTTGGCCAGGACAGTGAGCCCCTGGGTCCTCGGCCTCCAGAACACCGCCCGGACCGCGGTGAGTTCCTTGAGGTGCGGAGATGTCACCTCATCCAGAGCCCGGATGTAGTCCGGGACGATTTCACGTGGTAGCCGCAGTCCCATCGTCAGGTGGGGAGTCCAGCGGGGGCCACGCCCAGCGGGGTTGAGGGCACTGATGTGGCGAGCAGCGATTTCCATTTCATCAGAGGTTTCGAGTAACCAGGCGACAGTCTGTTTGCGTTTCGTACCGAACACGACGGTGCCTACCCTCTGAAAACTGGCAGGAATCACCGGAGGGAGCAGTTCGGTGGCACGTTTCACGACGTCGCCAGCCATACTCGGCGAAAACGTGATGGTGATGTGCGGCGTCTGCTGCTGCGCAGGAAATCCCTGCTGCTCGAGGAGCGCAAATATCTCGCGCACCTGCTGCTCTTCATCTTTCTCAAGATGGAGCAGAATATTATCGGGTGAGGTCATCTGCTGTGGCTCCTCGCTCTGAGCCCGGCGCGATCCCTACTGGTATAACTCGACACCTCAATAACGCTAGACGCTAATGTTGAAGTCCACCATATCCGGCAGGTTAGTGATCTTCCCGACAACTCACTGTTCCGGTGCGGCATCGAGTTGAGGGGCCGCTGCCAGAAAAGGATCAGCCCACTGTCAGGGCTCGAGGTGACCAGCGCGGCTAAGGTTGGGTCATTGATTGTCGGTTACCGGGAAGGACGTTGTGGTGCAGGTTTCGCTGGTTGAACTGGCCCCGGTGCGCGCCAGCGGCACCAAACACGAAGCCCTGGCTGCCGCGGTGTCGGCCGCCACGGAGGCAGAGGGGTTCGGCTACCACCGGATCTGGTACGCCGAGCACAATCACACCCCCGCCTTTGCCTCCCAGGATCCGGCCACGTTGATCGCGCTCGCGGCAGCCCGGACCAACCGGATCCGGGTCGGTTCCGGCGCGGTACTGCTCAACCATTACCGCCCGTTTCACGTTGCCGAACGCTTCCAACAACTGGAGGCGCTGACACCCGGGCGGATCGATCTCGGCCTGGGCAGGGCCACCGCCGGGCCGCTGGTCCACCCCGGACACAGTTCCGTCTCCTTCGCAGACCAGCTCCGCGAGTTGCTCGCCCACCAGCACCGCGGCTTTCCCGGGAACCATCCTTTCGCCACCGTGGACATCACCGCCGGGATCGGTGGGGTGCCCCAGGTCTGGGTGTTGGGTTCCTCCGGGAAAAGTGCCGGCCTGGCCGGTGAGCTCAGACTGGGTTATGTTTTCGCCGGGTTCATCAATCCCACCGCAGCCGTAGACAGTCTACGTGCCTACCGGGAGAGCTTCGCTGGGGCAGGTCAGCACCGCGGGATGTTGGCGTTGAATATTGTGGCGGCCGATGACATGGTAAGCGCGCACCGGTTGACCTGGCCAGCCCGGGCACTCAAACAGTTGCGGCTGACAGGTGATGAGATATTCGTGCCCACCCTGGCGCAGGCGGCAAAACTACTCTCCCCGGTGGCTAAACAACAACCCAGCCACTTCGACGGCAGCACCATCCCGGCCCAGTTATCCGGCACCGTTGAATCGCTCCGGGAGCAGCTGTCCCGGATTGTGGAGTTGACCGGAGCCACCGAGATCATGGTGCAGGACATGCTGGTGGATGGAGCGGAACGTAGCCGGTCGCGGGAATTGATCGCTGCTGCGGTCACAGGGATCTGACAGAAAGTAGGACCATGACCATCTTCACCATCGGGCACTCCACCCGGACACTCGCGGAGTTCACGGAACTGCTTGCCGCGGCAGCGGTTCGAGAGCTGGTGGATGTCCGTAAGCTCCCCGGTTCCCGGAGATACCCCCACTTCAACGATGATGTTCTGGCCCGGGAACTGCCGGAATCCGGAATTTCATACCGTCGGGTGGAGGCCTTGACCGGGCGTAGGCCGGTGAGCCGGACAGTAGATTTCAAGGTCAACGGGTTCTGGGAGAACCGGAGCTTTCACAACTACGCTGATCACGCGCTCTCCGAGGAATTCAAAACAGCTCTTCGCCAGCTTATCGACGCCGCGCAGGGCTCCCCGACCGCAATCATGTGCTCCGAGGCGGTCTGGTGGCGCTGCCACCGGCGCATCATCGTCGATCATCTCCTGGCCGCCGGCCAGGATGTCCGTCACATCATGGGCCCGGGAAATACCACCGCAGCCACACTCACCGCAGGTGCCGTGATCGATGACCAGGGGCAGGTCACCTACCCAGGCGTGTAGAAAGTGGAACCCACCGGGCAAGGGTACCGTCAGCGGACATTTTCAGTGGCAGTCGGATTAGGCGGTGATGCGGAGCTGTTTGAGCACTCAGCTCCAACGCCCCCCTAATGAATCGACTCAGAAGTTAAATTTGAAGTCCGCCATGTTTCGTCGATAGGCGAGGTCACCGGGAAGGTTCTTTCAAGTCGCAGGGAAATATTCTGGGTTAACCCAGGCAGCCATTCCCAGGTCCACCGAACGCAGATCCTCCACACTCGTCGGAAGATACTTATCGGGAACTGGAGCCTGCCAGCGAATCTCTTCCGGGTCTGCCCCCTCGATCTTAGGTACCAGGTTCTCGCCGTAGAACCACAGGTCGCTGAGTACACTCACTTCCTGCATCTCGATATCAGCCACCCGCCAAGACCACCGGGAAGGGTCGTCCTCATAGCAATAACCCAGGTATCCATCCTGGGCTCCCGCCACAACGTGAAGCACGAAGTGGATGAACGAACCATCATCCCAGGCAGCGACAACACTGTAGGTAGGAAGCTTTCGAATGCCGTCTTCGATAAATGAGCTCTCATCTCGACGCCAACCAAGTCCCTGGTCCAGGGCACGCACGAAATTGTCCATATCCAGCCGGGGACCATCTGGATCAGCTGAGGCCCGGGCCCGCTGGAGTCGTTCCTCGATCTGGCGCACCGTGATTGCTGCAGCCTGCTCAGAAATATCTTTCTTAAGATCCCGGACCTGTTCAATCGCCGTGTCTATTTCGGCCAACTCTTTAGCGGAAGCTGAACGACGGCGCACCAGAAGTTCATATAAGGAGCGTTCGACAGCGGTTGCCTCGGATGCGAGCATCGCGAGGATTTCGGAGTCACTCACGCTTTGAGTACGTACTTGAGGGTCTCCACCACCTGGTCGGTTGTCGTGCACCAGGCCTGAGCTTCGGCGTCAACTTCCTTGAGGGCATGGACGATTTCCGCATCATGCAGGGTCACATAGGATTTGCCCAGCGCGGCGCAGTAGCCAGCATCGAAGGCAGCGTTCCACTGCTTGTATTTGTCACCGAAACGCACCACCACCAGGTCACTCTGCTCGATCAGGGTGCGCGTGCGGATCGCGTTGACCTTGGCGGACTGGTGATCACGCCAGAACTGGCTATCGGTCTCGCCCAGATGGTCGCCGGCGGCGTCACTCGCAGGGTGGTCCGTTACTGGAGCGGTGAACACCACATCCAACCCGGCGGCCTCGGCGCCTCGCTGGATTTCATCCCGCCAATCGGTGTGGATTTCGCCGGAAAGATAAACTGAGAAACTCATGGCTCAAAACTCCTGTATCGGGGTGTAGACGAAATCGTTCTGCTTCCTCGTCTAGCCAGCCTAATCCTTTTAAAGATACTTTTTAAGGAATTGAACCAGGATCCGGCATCTGGAGCGGTACAACTGACCGGCACGACCCGTCAATCCAGCCACACCGCCAGGAGCGTTTCCTACGCGAAAGTCAGGACTTTCATCCCGTCATCGTGCCTGACACGGAGGCTGTGTCAAACCGGGTTTACACGTTGAACTCCACCGCGTGCCGACATACCGTCGCCGGCCCCGAGAATGATCTCACCGAGTCGCGCGCCGAAGCTGGCACACAGCACGTGAGCCTGCTCCAGCGGTATCTATTGACACGCCCACCGCTGCAGAGCCCCTCCGTCGGATGGCAGCTCCTCCCCTGCGCGCCACCGTACCGCCAGATTGTCACCACGTGGCGCGAGCTGAAAGAAGTGGCGCTCATGCAGTTCCGGCTTGAAAGGCCACATATCGTACTGCTCGACACCCAGTGCGCGGGACGATACGGACGTCGACCCCGGCCTCCTCCCACACCTCGCGGGACCACCGCAGCCGCGGGCTGCTCGTCTGGCTCGATGGTCTCTGCCGGAACCTGGACGCCGGTGACCTCGGGGGGGAAGTCGTCATGCGTGAACACCAACAACCGACCGTTGCTGACGACGTAGCCGACGACCTTCTGCACCCGCCGGCGCTCTGGACCGACGCTCAGGCGACCTTGAGCGGGGTGATTGCGGCGACCTTGTCACCCAGCGCCCGGCGTTCCAGCCGCAGTTCGTAGTTGGACTGGAGATTCATCCAGAGTTCCTCGGACGTCCCGAAGTACCGCGCCAGACGGATCGCCGTATCGGCAGTGATTCCGCGCTTGCCGTGCACGATCTCGTTGATCCGCCGCGGCGGTACACCGATCGACACTGCAAGCTTGTTCTGCGTGATCCCGAATCCCTCGATGAAGTCCTCCATCAGGATCTCTCCCGGGTGGACCGGCTCGATCAGGTCGACCTCAGTGGTAGTCGACGATTTCGACATCTTCCGCACCTCCATCTCTCCAGACGAAGCAGACACGCCACTGGGAGTTCACCCAGATGCTGCGCTGCCCACGACGGTCGCCGACGAGTTGCTCCAAACGGCTACCCGGCGGAATCCGGAGGTCCTCGACATCCTTCGCCGCATGGATCAGCTCGAGCTTCCGCAAGGCCGCCCGCTGCACCGTCCGATCGATGCGCTTGACGTACTGCTCATGCCAGATGCGCTCGGTGTCCTTGCTGCCGAACGATCTGATCACCGCAACAGCATATAACGGAATCCGTCATTAACGCTAGACGTTAAACTTAAACTCCACCACGTCACCGTCCACCATGACGTATTCCTTACCCTCCTGGCGGACCTTGCCCTTGGCGCGGGCCTCAGCGACGGAGCCGCACTCATCAAGATCCTCGAAGGAGATGATCTCGGCCTTGATGAAACCACGCTCGAAGTCGGTGTGAATCACGCCGGCAGCCTGCGGGGCGGTATCGCCCTTGTGGATGGTCCAGGCGCGGGTTTCCTTGGGACCAGCGGTGAGGTAGGTCTGCAGGCCGAGGGTCTCAAAACCGGCACGGGCCAGGGAGTGCAGTCCCGGTTCGGTCTGGCCGACGGATTCCAGCAGCTCGGCGGCTTCTTCATCCTCGAGTTCAAGCAACTCGGTCTCGGTCTGGGCATCGAGGAAAACGCAGTCCGCGGGAGCGACCAGCGCGCGGAGCTCATCCTTCTTCGCCTCGTCAGTCAGCACCTCTTCATCGGAGTTGAAGACATAGAGGAAGGGCTTGGCGGTCATCAGGTGCAGATCGCGCAGCAGTGCCAGGTCGATCTCGCCGTTCTTGGCCGCGGAGAAGAGGGTGCGGTCATCCTCGAGGATGCTCTGGGCCTTCTTGGTGGCCTCCACGGTCTCCGCCAGGGACTTGTCCTTGCGGGCTTCCTTCTCCAGGCGGGGCAGGGCCTTTTCCACGGTCTGCAGGTCAGCCAGGATCAGCTCAAGGTTGATCACGGCGATATCGGTGGTCGGGTCGACCTGTCCCTCAACGTGGATGACGTTTTCATCGGAGAAGGCGCGGACCACCTGGCAGATGGCATCGGCGTCGCGGATATTCGCGAGGAAGGCATTACCCATGCCCTCACCCTCGGAGGCACCCTTGACGATGCCGGCGATGTCGACGAAGGACACCGTGGCGGGCAGGATGCGCTCTGATCCGTAGATCTCAGCCAGACGCTTGAGTCGCTCATCAGGCAGCTCGACGAGGCCGATATTCGGTTCGATCGTCGCGAAGGGGTAGTTCGCGGCGAGAACGTCGTTCCGGGTCAGGGCATTGAACAGGGTGGACTTGCCCACATTGGGCAGACCGACGATTCCAAGAGTTAGGCTCACGAGACCTGATCCTATCAACATGATCAAATCACCGGTTCGCGGTGGTGCGGCAGTGCCCTGGGTCCGAGGTATCAGGCAATATAGAAGATGTGAGTGAACAGGATGATCAAGCAGCCGACGGCAACCCGGATGTCAGCGGCCCCGGCGGTGTCGACACCGCCGGAGATGCTTCGATGTCGGATGCCCAGCCAGATAAGCCCGCCGAGCCCCTGGAAAGGTCCGTCCCGCCGGATGAGCTGGATGAATCAGGTCAGTTCTCCGACCTGGATTCCGAGGATTCCGGTGGCTACCGGGACCAGATCGACCGCTCCCGGGTTTTCGATGAGGGACTGAAGATCCTCGCCGGCTGGTGCGTACGCCTGCTGGTCGTGGCGGTGGCAGGTTATGCCATCTGGTTCCTGCTCAAGCAGTTCTGGGCAGGTGTCCTGCCGATCGTGCTGGCGTTGCTGCTGTGCACCGTGCTGGCACCCCCGACCGCCTGGCTGCGTCGCCACCGCTGGCCCAGTTCCCTGGCCGCCCTGACCGTGATGCTCGGCACCCTGTCCGCGGTGGTGTGTCTGTTCATGGTGATCGCCCCGGACGTCGCAAGGCAGTCCACCACCCTTTATTACCAGGCTTTTGACGGTATCCAACGGCTCCGCCTCTGGCTGCAGGGACCACCGTTGAACCTGGACTCGGAGGATCTGGATGATGCGGTGAACCAGGCGGCGAGCTGGCTACAGGACCAGGCCGGCGCGATCGCCGGCGGCATCTTCAGTGGTTTCTCCGCCGCCACCTCGGTGATCGTCACCCTCGCCATCGTCATTGTCCTGGTGTTCTTCTTCCTCAAGGACGGCCACCGCTTCCTGCCCTGGTTACGCCGCGCCACCGGCCGTCGGGTGGGCCGCCACGGCACCGAGCTTCTCACCCGCGCCTGGAACACCCTGGGTGGGTTCATCCGCGCCCAGGCCGCGGTCTCGTTTGTCGACGCCGTGCTGATCGGCATCGGACTCACCCTGATCGGTGTGCCCATGGCACTGGCGCTGGCCGTGATCACCTTCATCGCTGGTTTCATCCCCTATATCGGTGCGATCACCGCGGGTGCCCTCTCGGTGCTGATCGCCCTGGTCTCCCTGGGTTTCACCGAGGCGATCCTGGCACTGGCATTGATCCTGGCGGTCCAGCAGATCGAGGGCAATATCCTCTCCCCCATCCTGCAGTCCAAGGCCATGGATCTGCACCCCGTGATCGTGCTGATCTCGGTGACCGTCGGCGGTGGCCTCTTCGGCATCATCGGTGCCTTCCTGGCGGTGCCTGTCGCCGCAATGATCGCGGTGGCGTTGCGCTATGTCCAGGACATGGCGATGCTTCGTTCCGGTGAGCGCAAGACCAGTGACATCAAGTTCGCCACTAATGCCGGTATCTGGACCGGCCGCTACACCGAGGAAGCCGGTAAACGGATGCGCGCAAAGCGGGAGGACCCACCGGTGGTGGTGCCCGATCAGCGGCTGGCTCCGGTCACCGTCACCGGGGAAGACACCACAACCCTGCTGACCCGACTCAATGAGGCAACCAGCACACTCACACGTTTGTTCGGACGCGAGCAGCACAAGTAGCAACACCCATGAGAAACTTGTCCCATGGGCATTGTCTATCTCACTCTGGGTCTGGTGGTCGGGGCCATCATCGGCTGGTTGGCCAGGGGAAACCTCGCCGCACAGGAGCAGTCCGCCGACCCGGTGAAACTGCAGCGTGCCAGCAACGAGCACATCCAACGCAGTCTGGAACGCAGCCTTGACCCCCTCAGTCAGAACGTGGCGGAGCTGAGCGAACAGGTTCGCGAATTGGAGCAGGAGCGCAATAACGCCTACACCTCCCTGGCCACCCAGATCCAGAGCATCACCCGCTCTTCCGCCCGACTCAATGAAAGATCTGAAGACCTGGTCAGCGCACTACGCTCCCCACAGATCCGGGGCCGTTGGGGAGTGGTTCAGCTGGAGCGGGTCGTCGAACTCGGCGGCATGGTCCGCCACTGTGACTTCTCCTCCCCCACCCAGGTCCGGTTGGACGGCCTGCTGCGGCACCCCGACCTGGTGGTCCATCTTGCCGGGCAACGCCAGATCATCGTCGACGCCCAGGCCCCCTTCGATTCCTATCTGGCGGCGATGGATGCCCTGGACCCGGAACAGCAGGCAGCACAGCTGCGTCGGCACGCCCACCGACTGCGTAACCACATCACGAAGCTGGCAGACCTGGAGCAGATTGATGCCGAAGAAAACACCCTTGAGTTCGTGGTGGCTTTCATCCCGGCGGACCCCTTCCTGGATGCCGCGCTCAGCGTGGATCCGGAAATACTGGAGTTCGCCTTCGAACGCAATATTGTCCTGGCAACCCCCAGCACCCTTTTTGCCCTGTTGCGCACGGTGGCCCTGGGCTGGCGACAGGAGGAGATCGGTGACCGCGCCAGGGAGGTCAACCGGCTCGGCACGAAGCTGCACTCCCGGCTGAATTCCCTGACCGACGACTTCAATGAGGTGGGAAGAACTCTGGAGCAGGCGGTTGAGGCCTATAACTCCACCCTCGATGCCCTGGACACCAAGGTGATGCCCACGGCCCGCCAGCTTTCGGAACTGCAGCTCCCGGCCCGCGCCAGAACTCATCTCACCCCGCTGCAACCCGCCCGGCCGCGACCCCGTCACTCCCGGGAAGATCCTGCCGGGGAGAACCCCACCTCCTAGTCCCCGGGGGTTGGGAGTATTCGTCCCTTAGCGGTGAGCGGCTAGAATGACTACCCGTGTCGAATCTGCCCCCCAAAACCAGGAAAACCCGCCGCCGGAACACCCGCCCCGCAGCGGCAAGTTTCACGGGTCTACCCACCTGGTCGGGCGTCGGAATCATCTTCGCCGCACTGGTCACCGGCCTCCTGGTCAGCGTCGCCATGGGAGGACTGGGGGTGACCTACCTGCTCTGTTTCACGGTGGCCGGCATCGCGGTGGCTCTCTTCGTGGAGTTGCGTGGCCTTTTCCTGAGTGTGGCGGTGCTCCCCCTCCTCTTCGGGATACTGACCCCGGTGGCGGCCTGGTTCGTCGCGCAGACGATGGCCACCGCTGCCACCGGTTTCTCCACCACCGCGATCGTCACCGCCATCTACCCGCTGGCTCAATTCTTCCCGGTACTGATTGTCATCACTGTGGGGGCGGCGGTGATTGCCCTGCTGCGACTGTGGTTGCACCAGCGGCGGGAACAGGAACGGGAGGTTGTCGCCCGGGAGGTGCGGCGTCGTGAAGCGGATGCAGACCGCGCCAACCGGGCCACCGCCTACCGGGCCCGGCAGACCAGTACCCGGACCCCACGTCGCTCCCGCACCGAGCGCGGTGAGGACCGGGTCACGGTGGAGGAGCTGCTTCGCCGCAACCAGCCCCGCGAGAACCGCTCCATCCGGGATGACCTCTACGAGAGCTGAGCCCAGCAGAAAACCCCGCCTCCATCTCGGAGGCGGGGTTTTTCAGCTACGCAGGCCGAACTGTATTAGAGCGTCTTGGTGGTGGAGCGCGCGGGGCGCAGCTCACGCGGGAGAGAGAACACAATCTTCTCGCTGGCCGTGGTCACTTCCTCGACCTTGCCGTAACCGCGCTCAGCCAGGAACTCCAGCACACCGCGGACCAGGATCTCCGGAACCGAGGCACCGGAGGAAAGTCCGACGGTCTCGACACCTTCCAGCCACTTCTCATCGATCTGATTGGCGAAGTCCACCAGATGGGAGGCCTTGGCACCGTATTGCAACGCCACCTCCACCATCCGCTTGGAGTTGGAGGAGTTCTGGGAACCGACCACGAGGAAGAGATCAGCATCCGGGGCGATCGCCTTAACCGCAACCTGACGGTTCTGGGTGGCGTAGCAGATGTCATCAGAGGGCGGATCCTGCAGGTGCGGGAAACGCTCCTTCAGCTTCACCACGATCTGCATGGTCTCATCCACGGAGAGGGTGGTCTGGGAAAGCCAGACCAGCTTCTCATTCTGGAGAAATTCGGGGAGCGTGTCCACACCCTCAAGCCCGTCCACCAGGTGGGTGACCTCAGGAGCCTCACCGGAGGTTCCCTCCACCTCCTCATGGCCCTCATGTCCGACCAGCAGAATGTGGTAGCCGTCCCGGTCAAAGCGCTTGGCCTCATTGTGGACCTTGGTCACCAGGGGGCAGGTGGCATCCAGGGTCTGCAGGTTCAGGGCCTTGGCCTGCTCACGGACCTCCGGGCTGATGCCGTGGGCGGAGAACACCAGATGGGAACCCTCCGGCACCTCATCGGTCTCCTCCACGAAGATGGCACCCCGTTCAGCGAGGGAATCCACGACATAACGGTTATGGACGATTTCCTTACGGACGTAGACCGGCGCCCCATAGGTCTCGAGCGCCTTTTCGACAGTTTCAACCGCACGGTCAACTCCGGCGCAATACCCACGAGGGGCCGCCAGGAGGACCTTCTTCTCAGCAGAGCTCATAATGCCAGAGTATCCAAGGTCTGATCAAAAGCCTAGAATGGGCGAGGCACATCTCCAGCAGCGAACATCGAGAGGTGGAACACCCTTGTCCGATTCCCCCAGCACCCCGGATGCCCCGTGGCCGGTCCGCGAGGTAAATTCTAAGGTCAAGGGGTGGATCGAAAGACTCGGCCACCTCTGGGTCGAAGGCCAGCTCACGCAGGTGAACATGAAGCCCAACTGGAAGCTGAGTTACCTCACACTCCGTGACACGGAGGCCGAGGCCAGCGTCCAGATCACCTGCCCCACCCAGCTGATCCGCAACTCCCCCACCCCCCTGCGCGATGGTGACCGCGTCGTCGTCTACGGCAAACCTGCCTTCTACGCAGGGCGTGGTTCCTTCTCCCTCTGGGTCACCGAGATCCGCCCGGTGGGCATCGGTGAACTGCTGGCCCGGATCGAGATGCTGCGTAAATCCCTGGCGGCGGAAGGTCTCTTCGATCCCTCCCGCAAGAAGAAGCTGCCCTACCTGCCGCAGCGCGTCGGTCTGATCACCGGCCGTGGTTCCGCCGCGGAACGCGATGTCATCGAGGTGGCCAAGGACCGCTGGCCGGAGGTGCAGTTCGAGGTCCGCAACACCGCGGTACAGGGCGCCACGGCCGTCCCGCAGATCCTCCAGGCGCTACAGGAGCTGGACGACGACCCACGCGTTGATGTCATCATCATCGCCCGCGGTGGTGGCTCAGTCGAAGATCTGCTGCCTTTCTCGGAGGAGGCGCTGCAGCGTGCCGTCGCCGCCGCACGGACCCCGGTGGTCTCCGCCATCGGTCATGAGCCGGACACCCCGATCCTGGACAATGTGGCGGACCTCCGGGCCGCCACCCCCACCGATGCCGCCAAACGGGTGGTGCCGGATGTGGCGGAGGAACGTGCCCTGATCGCGGAGGCCCGTTCCCGGGCGGCTGCGGCGCTACGCGGTTGGGTGCAACGCGAGCAGCAGGGTCTGGCCTCGGTCCGCTCCCGTCCGGTCATGGCTGATCCGATGACCCCGATCCACCGCCGCCGCGAGGAACTGGGACAGGTACTTGCCATGGTCCGACGCGATATGACCCACCTGCTTTCCCGGGAGCAGGCTCAGGTGGCCGCACTACGTGCCCAGGTGTCCTCCCTGGGGCCGGCTGCCACCCTGTCCCGGGGTTATTCCGTGGTGCAGGTGCTTCCCCGTAATGGTTCGGAGCCGGAGGTGGTGACCACCATCGAGCAGTCCCCGCCCGGCAGCCAGCTGCGGATCCGGGTGGCCGATGGTTCGATCACCGCAGCCGCCATGTCCACCACCCCGGCCAATTGATTCACCTCCACCAACTTCTTCCTTTTTGAAAGCGAGCATCCTCAAGATGACCCAGCCCAATTCCTTCGGTACCGGTCAGGCCGGCGAGAATATCTTCACCCCGGTCGAGCAGTTGAATTATGAACAGGCCCGGGATGAGCTGATCGAGATCGTCAAGATCCTCGAACTCGGCCAGATGGGCCTGGATGAGTCCCTGAAATACTGGGAGCGGGGCGAGTCCCTGGCCCGGCGTTGTGAGGAACACCTGGCCAACGCCTCCAAGCGGGTGGAGGAAGCACTCGGCACGGACAACTCAAACCCGGAATAGGGCGCTTCCCCGGCTGGCCGGGCGGGGGCTGGCTAGCATGGGGCAGTGAACCTTTTCCTTGCCCTGCTGCCCCTGCTCCTGGTGATCGGGGTGCTCCTGGCACGCCAATCCACCTTGCGTTCAGCGCTCCTGGGTCTGGGTTCGGCCGTGTTGATCGGGGTCCTGTGGTTTGGCCTGGGTTGGCGGGAAAGCCTCTCCGCCACCGGACAATGGTGGCCCTTGGTGCTGGAGGTGATGCTGATCGTCGGTGGTGGCATCGCCTTCGCGGAGGCGGGGCGACGCACCGGCGATCAGGCTGAGCTCTCCGGTTGGTTGCGCGCCCGGTTAGGTACCGGCGTGACCCCCGCGCTGGCCGTGGTGCACGGGGTGACGCCACTGGCGGAATCGCTGACCGGTTTCGGAGTGGGTGTGGCCATTGCGGTACCCCTGCTGCTCGGTCTGGGTTATAGCGGACGCCAGGCTGCACCCCTGGGGTTGCTGGGGTTGTGCGCGATTCCCTGGGGAGCCATGGGCCCCGGCACCCTGATCGCCGCCCAGATGGCTGAGGTCGGTTTTGATGACTTCGGCGTGATGTGCGCGGTGTTGAGCCTGCCGGTGTTCATCGGGGCCGGTATCGCCGCGGTGTTCCTCATCGCCGAACCCGGACAGCGTGCCCGGGGCATGGGGCTGGCGATCGCCTCCGGGCTGCTGCTCTGGGTCGGGGTGCTGGGGGCCAACCTGCTCTTCGGCACCGCCACCGCCGGTGCGCTCGGTGCCGCCTTCACCCTCGCGGTGCATCTGCTGCTGCACCGCTTCCGGGGGATGTCGATGCAGGCCCCGGCCCGTGTCTGGCAGGCACTGGCACCCTATGGGGTGTTGCTCGGCGGAGTGTTGTTGCTCAAGGTCCTGCTGCGCCTGAGCTCCCTGGAGGACACCCCCTGGAAATACCTGGGTTCCCCGGCTTTCTGGCTGGCAGTGGCGGTGTTGTTCACCCTGCGTACCACCCGGAATGAGCTGCGCCCCACCCTCAGACATGCCACCCGGACCTGGTCCCATGTGGGGCCTGCCACCGGGCTCTTCATTGTGCTGGGGGTGGTGATGAGTGTTTCCGGGATGTCCGGTCAGATCGCCAACGGACTCGCCGAACTCGGGGGCCTCTACCTGTTCCTGGTTCCGGTGATCGGCGGGGCCGGTGGTTTCCTCACCGGATCCAATAGTGGTGCCAACGCCATGTTTGCCGGGCCACAGGCCCAGGCCGCGAATGTGCTGGGTGTCTCCGCATTGCCGGTGGTCGCAGCCCAGAATGTCTCCGCTTCCCTGCTGACCCTGGCGTCCCCGTCCCGCATCGAACTGGCGGTCCGGCTCTGCCCGGATCAACCGGAACGGCAGCCGGTTTTCCGGCTGGCGCTTCAGGTGTGTGTCGCGCTGATCGTGATCTTGTCCCTGCTGACCGTACTGCTGGCCACCTGAATCGCAGTCGTGAATCCGCTTATTCGCTGGGCAGCGGTTCGGCCTCGATGGCCACATCCAGGAGGGTGCTGAACTCTTCATCAGTGCCGGCACCGGTCAGCAGGATGCGGACCTCATCCAGGTCCACCACCCAGAGGTCACGGACATCACTTTCCTCGGAGGAGTAACGCTGGACCTCCTCGCCGGCGATCTCCCGAGTTTCTTCCAGGGTGCGGGGATCAGGGTCGATGCCGCGGACGGCATCATCAAGTTCTTCCCCGGTCTGCGTCAACTGCAGGTAGCCACCTTCGGTGGTCACCCAGCCGATGGTGACGGCCGGGGTGTCATCGACCATGCTGCGACGGGCTGAGTTGGTGACCCAACCTTCCGGGGTCTCCGGCATCCGCACCGGGAAGTTCATTGTCCGGGCCTCCAGGGAGGCGAAGGTCACCGCATCGACCTCCTGCACGGGGCCCTGCTTCGGGGCTCCCGGGTTCCAGCTGCACATGCCGGTGAAACCGACCATGAGAAACATCACGAGGACAATCACACCGACGGAAAGGACCATGTCCTTGCCGCCCTGGAAAATCTTGGGTTTTTCATCAGCCACGCCAAACAGTATGTCATGCCCCAGCTAGCGGGAAGAATCCCCGCTCTGGGCGGGCCCCGGAACGTGATGCGTCCGACATGTCCCCTCTTTCGGGTGGAGAACACCCCAAAAACGGAAGCAGAAGATGGAAGAATGAAGCAACGTAGGTGCAGACAGGTTGGCTGAGCCCAACCCTTCCCACCCTCTTTATATCGCCTAGGCGAACCCATCTTCTTCAGGAGGCCGTACACACATGAACGCACAACCCACCGAAAGCCTGGACCGTAACCTCGCAATGGAGCTGGTCCGAGTGACCGAGGCCGCAGCCCTGGCTTCCGGACGTTGGGTCGGCCGCGGCATGAAGAACGAGGGCGACGGTGCCGCCGTCGACGCCATGCGTCAGCTGATCAACTCCGTGAACATGCGCGGCGTGGTCGTCATCGGTGAAGGCGAGAAGGACGAGGCCCCGATGCTGTACAACGGTGAAGAGGTCGGCACCGGCAACGGCCCCGAGGTCGATATCGCCGTGGACCCGGTTGATGGCACCACCCTGATGGCGGAGGGTCGCCCCAACGCCATCTCCGTGATCGCCGCCGCCGAGCGTGGCTCCATGTACGACCCCTCCGCCGTCTTCTACATGAAGAAGTTGGCCGTCGGCCCCGAGGCTGCCGGCAAGGTCGACATCGCCGCCCCGGTGGACCACAACATCAACGCCGTGGCCAAGGCCAAGGGTGTCGCCGCCTCGGATGTGACCGTGGTGGTTCTGGACCGTCCCCGTCACAAGGATCTGATCGCCGATATCCGTCGCGCCGGTGCCAAGGTCCGTCTGATCTCCGATGGAGACGTCGCCGGTGCCATCGCCGCCGCGCAGGACTCCAACTCCATCGACATCATGCTGGGCACCGGTGGCACCCCGGAGGGCATCATCACCGCCTGCGCCATGAAGGCCATGGGCGGCGAGATCCAGGGCATCCTGGCACCGCGTGATGAGGCGGAAGCCCGCCAGGCGGTGGAGGCAGGTCACGAACTCAACCGCGTGCTGCACACCAATGACCTGGTCAGGTCCGACAACTGCTTCTTCGCCGCCACCGGCGTCACCAACGGTGACATGCTCCGTGGTGTGAGCTACCGCGCCAACGGTGCGACCACCCGCTCCTTGGTCATGCGTTCGAAGTCCGGCACCGTCCGCCACGTCGAGTCCGTTCACAAGCTGGCCAAGCTGCAGGAGTACTCCGTCATCGACTACTCCGCGGCACCGGGCATCTAAGCCACATCCCGGCACCCCTTAAACCAGGCAGGTCCTTGACCTGCCTGGTTTTTTGCTGCCGAACCCCCGGGGGCCTGGGAGGGAGTGGAGGGGGCGTCGATAAGCACATTTTTCTGCGGGATAATCCCTGCGGGACACGTCGATGACGATGAGGTGGTCCCCGGCGACTCTGGAGAAAGGCCGGGCGTACAATCCTGGGTGTCCGGCACACCCCTCAGGCGGGGTTTTCCACCCACCGGGCCAAAATATTAGGCATACTTGCAAGTATGCGGTGCGCGGGGGCTGGAAGCGCCCCGCACCGAGTCATCATCTAACAGACAGAGAGTGATTTCATGACCGAGCAGGAATTCCGCATCGAACACGACACCATGGGCGAGGTCAAGGTTCCCGCCCAGGCACTGTGGCGGGCCCAGACCCAGCGTGCGGTGGAAAACTTCCCGATTTCCGATCGCCCGCTGGAGTCCGCCCAGATCCGTGCCATGGGTCTGCTGAAGGCGGCCTGCGCCACCGTCAACATGGAGCGTGGACTGCTGCCCGAGGAGCAGGGGCAGGCCATCATCGCCGCTGCGAAGGAGATCGCGGAGGGCACCCACGACGCTGAGTTCCCGATCGACGTGTTCCAGACCGGTTCCGGCACTTCCTCCAACATGAACACCAACGAGGTCATCGCCTCCATCGCCAAGCGCAATGGCGTTGAGGTTCACCCCAACGACCACGTCAACATGGGTCAGTCCTCCAATGACACCTTCCCGACCGCCACCCACGTGGCCACCACCGAGGCAGCCGTCAAGGATCTGATCCCGGCACTGAAGCAGCTGCACACCTCCCTGGACAACAAGTCCAAGGAGTGGAAGTCCGTGGTCAAGTCCGGCCGCACCCACCTGATGGATGCTGTCCCGGTCACCCTGGGCCAGGAGTTCTCCGGTTACGCCCGCCAGATCGAGCTGGGCATCCATCGCGTCGAGGCCACCCTGTCCCGCGTCGGTGAGCTGCCGATCGGTGGCACCGCGGTGGGCACCGGCCTGAACACCCCGGCTGACTTTGGTGCGAAGGTCACCGAAGAGCTGAAGAAGCTGACCGGTCTCGAGCAGCTTTCCGAGGCTGGCAACCACTTCGAGGCACAGGCCAACCGCGATGCCCTGGTCGAGATCTCCGGCGCACTGCGCACCATCGCAGTCTCCTTCTACAAGATCGCCAACGACATCCGCCTGATGGGCTCCGGCCCGCTGACCGGCCTGGGCGAGCTGCGTCTTCCGGATCTGCAGCCGGGTTCCTCCATCATGCCGGGCAAGGTCAACCCGGTGCTGTGTGAGACCGCCACCCAGGTCTCCGCCCAGGTCATCGGCAATGACGCCGCCGTCGCCTTCGGTGGTTCCCAGGGCCAGTTCGAGCTCAACGTGTTCATCCCCGTGATGGCCCGCAACGTACTCGAGTCCATCAAGCTGCTGGCCAACACCTCCCGCGTCTTCGCTGAGCGTCTGGTCGACGGGCTGGAGGCCAACGAAGAGCACATGAAGCTGCAGGCTGAGTCCTCCCCCTCCATCGTGACCCCGCTGAACTCCGCGATCGGCTACGAGAACGCCGCCAAAGTCGCCAAGACCGCGCTGGCTGAGGGCAAGACCATCCGTCAGACCGTGATCGACCTCGGCTTCGTCGATGGCGAGAAGCTGACCGAGGAAGAGCTGGACAAGCGTCTGGACGTCCTCGCGATGGCCAACACGGACCGCGACAAGTAAAAAACCGCGCCTCTTAAACCCGGTCTCCCTACGAGGGAGGCCGGGTTTTTCTCTGCTTATCGACGGGCCGCGGTTAAAGATCCCCGCTCTCATCACTTAACCCCAGCTGGTGGGTCAGGTGTGGGTTCGGCATGATCTTCAGCTCCCGGGCCTGCTGATCTATCTCGGAGATGGTCTCCAGTCCCCCGGCATAGGTGAGATGGAGCGAAGGTGAGATGGGATGAGCCCGCTCCAGGGCGAAACGGGCGGCGACCATGGCCAGACGATGCAGTCCCTCCAGCAGATCCGTGCCGGTGGACACCTCGCGGGCCAACAGCAGGTGTCGGTTGGGGACCGCGAAGATCACCCCGTTGGACTGGTCCAGGCCGGGGGCCCGCTGCCGGAGGAAATCCTCCAGATAGATCGCGGCACTGCCCAGATAGAAGCTGTCCGACTCGAAGGACCAGAAGTGTGCACCCGGCGCGTTCTCGGTGCCGGGGTGATGCACCACCTCCACTGCCGCGTGCTGTAGTTCACTGCGCAGATTGGCTCCGGCGGCGCGTTGCAGGCTGGGGATGTCGTCGAAGTCTTCGGCCCGGCCCAGGGCGACGGTCTGGATGGTGTGTTCGGTGTCCAGCACCAGGGTGATCGCGATGTCCCGGGCGAAGGGGGCGATGGTGGCGGAGTCGATGATGTCTTTTTCCGACTCGCTCAGTCCGGCGGTGGCGGTGAGTTTGAGTCGCAGGCCGGCGTAGATCTCCGGGTCCCGCATGGTGTCGGTGCCGTCTTCGGTCATGATGGCCTGGACAAAGGCTTCAGCGTGCCGGGAGACTGAGTAGGGGTTTTCATTTCCGGCCAGCGCCCGCACCAGGTTCTCGAAGTTGACCCTGATCCGCCCCTTGGTTGGGTGGGTGATCACTCCGGAGGTGCCTTCGAAGTGGATGGCGGCGCCATGCCCGGCGAAGTGCTGTCGCAGTTCCTTGCGCAGTTCCAATCCCTTTTCCGGGCTGAGTCCGGGCACCAGTGTCTTCGCTGCTGGCTCCGGGGGCGTCGGATTCGGCTTCCTGGCGCGGAACTTCCTGAAGAACATCTCTGCCTCCCTGTCGTACCTCCCGGGAAATGATGGTCCCGGGGTTGAGGTGGGCGGCGTGCGCCCTCTCTGGTGACGTTAGCACCGCTGGGTGCCCATCGACACTGAAGTACCCCAAAATCTATGAGCCACTTCACAAACTATCAGGACCCAGACTTATTGCACGCTGTGTAAAATTGCACCGAGTGCAAAACGTAGGTAGAGTGTCGCAGGTGAACGAGACCGAAGAACTTCCACTCCGTGAGGCCAAGCGCCGGGCGACCCGCGCCGCCATCGAAGAACACGCCACCACCATGGTGGCTGAGCGCGGCTTCGACCATGTCACCGTGGAGGATATCTGCGCTCAGGTCGGGATCTCCAAAAGAACCTTCTTCAACTATGTTGATTCCAAGGAAACCGCCGTCTTCGGCGATCCGCCCCGCCTCCCCACCGCGGAGGAAAAAGCGAGTTTCCTCGGTAGCCGACAGCCCCACCTCTTGAATGCGGTCCTGGAACTCTGCTCCGCAACGGCGCTTTCCACTCAACTCCTGGAAAGCCCCCGGGCAACAGAGATCCTGCGTCGCCGTAAAGAGATCCGGCACCGCAACCCGGAGCTGATTCTCCAGCGCCACTCCAGTTTCCATGAGATCCACCTGGCGCTCAAGGCTCTGCTGCAGGAGTACTACGAGATCCACCCGGATGCCCTGATCACCGGTTCCAGCCTGGAACAGGAGGCCAACACCCTGGTCTCGATCGCCTCATCTTCCCTGCAACTGGGCTACATGAGCTGGCTCAACGGCAATGACAACTCCCCCATCGCCCTCAACCTGGCTTGCACCCAGGCCCTGAGTGACATCACCACCCTGATCGAAGGACAACCCAAAGAATGAGCACAACCTCTGTTCCCGCCGCTGGCGAGGTGGAACGTGACCCGAAGTCCAAACGGACACTGCACCTGATCATCGCCGCCCTGATGCTCACCATGCTGATGAGCTCCCTGGGCCAGATGATCTTCTCCACCGCACTGCCGACCATCGTCGGTGAGCTCGGTGGTGTCAACCACATGTCCTGGGTCATCACCGCCTTCCTGCTCGGCATGACCATCGCCCTGCCGATCTTCGGCAAGCTCGGCGACCAGATCGGCCGCAAAGAGCTCTTCATCGCTGCCATCATCATGTTCATCGTGGGTTCCGTACTCGGTGCCCTCGCCCCGAACATGGGTATGCTGATCGCCGCCCGCGCCATCCAGGGTGTGGCCGGCGGTGCCATCCAGATCACCTCACAGGCCATCACCGCTGAGGTGACCACCCCGCGGGAGCGCGGCAAATACATGGGCATCATGGGCTCCGTCTTCGGTGTCTCCTCGGTGGCTGGCCCCGTCCTGGGAGGTTGGTTCACCGATGGCCCCGGTTGGCGCTGGGGTCTGTGGTTCAACGTCCCGCTGGGCCTGATCGCCATCATCGCCATCGCCCTGCTGCTGAAGCTGCCGCAGCGGGAACGCAAGTTCCAGGCTGACTGGATGGGCACCATGACCATGGCACTGTCCACCGCCTCCCTCGTGCTCTTTGTCACCTGGGGTGGCAATGAGTACGAATGGGGCGACCCGTTGATCCTCGGTCTGATTGCCGCTTTCGTGGTCTTCGCGGTGCTCTTCGTCCTGATCGAACTCAAGGCCAAGGACCCGATCATCCCGATGACCCTGTTCAAGAACCGCAACTTCGTGCTCACCACCCTGGTGGGCCTGGGCATCGGCGTGTTCATGTTCGGCGCGCTGGCCTACCTGCCGACCTACCTGCAGATGGTTTATGGGATGAGCCCGACCGCTGCCGGCCTGATGATGATCCCGATGATGATCGGCCTGATGGGCACCTCCATCGCGGTCGGTAACCTGATCTCCCGCTCCGGCAAGTACAAGTGGTACCCGATGGTGGGCATGGTCATCACCGGCATCGGCCTGATCCTGCTGAGCCTGCAGACCACCGAAACCTCCCTGGTCACCGTCGGACTCTACTTCTTCATCTTCGGTTTCGGCCTGGGCTGTGCCATGCAGGTCATCGTCCTCATCGTGCAGACCTCCTTCCCGCTGTCCATGGTCGGCACCGCAACCGGTGCCAACAACTTCTTCCGGCAGGTGGGTGGCACCCTCGGCTCCGCCCTCGTCGGTGGCATGTTCATCAGTAACCTGAGCAGCAAGTTGCCGGAGAACCTGGAGCCCGCACTGGCCTCCATGGGTCCCGATGCCGCCCCCTATGTGGAGCAGTTCTCCTCCGCCGAAGGTTCCAACAGCCTCACCCCGGCACTGATCGAGACTCTCCCGGAGGTGCTGCAGAACGCCATCCAGGTCGCCTACAACGACTCGCTGACCCCGGTGTTCCTGCTGCTGTGCCCGCTGGCCTTCATCGCCGCCGCTCTGCTGCTGGGCATCAAGGAAGGCAAGCTGAGCGACAAGATCGAATCCCTCAGCTCACCTGAGCCGGAAGTGGCCAAGTAAGTATCCCGCCTCTGGCATTCCAAAAGCTCCGGCCCCACACCGATATCGGTGTGGGGCCGGAGCTTTTCTCTGATGGTGTTGTTTCTGGCTAGACCTCGACATCTGGCTTGGGCAGGAGCTTCTCCCAGATGGCGGTGTCCCGCCACTGTCCCTTCAGCTCGCCGTAGGGCATCTTCGCCAGGTGGCGCAAGGTGCCCACCTTCTCGAAGCCACGGGACTCGTGCAGTTTCACCGAGCCCTCATTCTCCGGGAAGATCCAGGAGTGGATGCCCCACTTACCCAGCTGCTGGCACTCCTCGATCAGACGGTCCAGGAGAGCTCCGGCGATACCACGGCCGGAGGCACCCTTACGGATATAGATGGAATCCTCGACCACACCGTAGAACACCTCCCGGTGGGAAATAGGCGCAGCCGAGACCCAGCCGAGCACCTTCTCCTCATCATCAGCCTCGACAGCGACGAATACCGTTCCCTCGATCTTGCGACCATTGAACTCATCCCAGGTCGGGGCATGACGTTCATAGGTCGCGTGTCCGGTTTCCAGTCCCTGCACATAGATTTCCTGCACCTGAAGATAATCTTCGGGGCGGATCGGGCGGATCTTGAAAGTTGCTTCTGCCATGAGTTCCATTGTCCCTTCGATACCGCAGTCTCGCCATTGCTGGGGGGAAAATGTGATCAGCGCGATTCCAGCAGATCGGTCACCAGCTCCGCAATCGCGGAACGTTCTGAACGCTGCAGTGTGATGTGCGCGAAGAGTTCATGACCCTTCAGCGTCTCAATGACCGCCTGGACCCCATCGTGGCGCCCCACCCGGAGGTTATCGCGCTGGGCGACATCATGGGTGAGCACCACCCGGCTGCCTCGCCCCAACCGGGAAAGCACGGTCAGCAGCACATTCCGTTCCAGGGACTGAGCCTCATCGACGATGACGAAGGAGTCGTGCAGGCTGCGGCCACGGATATGGGTCAACGGGAGAACCTCGATCAGATCCCGGGCCTGGATCTCCTCCATGACGTTATCGGAGACCAACCCATCCAGGGTGTCGAAGACCGCCTGCGCCCAGGGGTTCATCTTCTCCAGCTCATTACCGGGCAGGTAACCCAGGTTCTGGCCACCGACCGCATAGAGGGGGCGGAAAACCACGATCCGCTTATGCTCCTGACGCTCCAACACCGCCTCCAGACCGGCACACAGTGCCAGGGCGGATTTGCCGGTACCTGCCCGACCACCGATGGAGACAATGCCCACCGACTCATCCAGCAGCAGATCCAGGGCGATGCGCTGCTCCGCGGAACGACCCTGCAGACCGAAGGCCTGCTGATCACCGCGCACCAGCTGCAGCGTGCCCCGGGCGCTCACCCGTGCCAGGGCGGACTGGGTGCCGGTGAGCAGGGTGACCCCACAGTGCACCGGCAGGTCCTCCACCGCCTCCCCCTCCGGTGTCCGGATGTCATCAATCTCAACCTCCCCATCCTTGAAGAGGGTGTCCACGGTGACAGAGTCGGTGTGTGCGGTGACCATGCCGCTATAACCGGTCAGGACCACATCCTCAGCGTGGTATTCATCGGCGGCCAGCCCCACGGCACCGGCCTTGACACGCAACGGGATGTCCTTGGTCACCAGAACCACATCATTGCCCTCAGCCTGCAGGTTCAGGGCACAGGTCAGGATGCGGACATCTCCCTCAGTGCCGCGGAAAGCAGCTGGCAGCAGGGACTGGTCCTGATGGTTGAGCTCGACCCGCAGATAGCCGCCCTCCGGTGAGACCGGGACGGGGATGTCGAGCCGTTTGTGGGTGGCACGTAGTTCCTCAAGCAGGCGCAGCGCCTGTCGGGCGAACCAGCCGAGCTCCGGGTGATGGCGCTTGCCCTCCAGCTCAGTCACCACCACCAGCGGCAGCACCACATTGTGCTCCGCAAACTTGCGCAACGACCAGGGGTCGGAGAGCAGGACTGAGGTGTCGACGACATAGGTGCGGATCGTGGTGTCCGGGGAGGTGTACTCTCCACGATGATCGAGCGCAGCGGTATCGGTGCTTCGGTTGAACATTCGGTTCAGCTCCCTCCGCGGTCTGTCGGGTACCCGACAGACCGCGGCATGCAACGGCTGGAATCGGAGCCACGCCTGCCCGGGGCCGGTACCGACGCCCGGCGGACGCCACCGGGTGGGTAGCTCCAGGATTCAGGGAGATACTGCACTTTCATGGGGTCCACCCGATTGCCCACAGGCTAGCCACCACAGATGTAGCTGAGGTTAACCCTGGATGAATGCCCTTTAATTACTCTGGATATCGGCGACGAACTCACCGGAACCATCATCGGCCCAGGAGATGGTGCCGTTATTGAACTCCTGTGTCCAACCGTTGCCCTCGGCATTCGCCTCCTCGGGGGCAACGGGCACCCCCACATCGGAGTCCAGGCCACCCTCATCAATCCAGGTTTCGGCGATCATGCCGACCAGCGACTGGGCCCCACCTTCCACGGAATTAACCACATAACCCTCCTCGAAGCTCACCAGGGTCTGGCCCTCGGCCCCCTCCTCAACCTCGGTGGGCGCACCGAACCCAGCCTGCTCCGCCACGGGGAGCACCGCGGCGGGCACCTCGAGGGGCTCACCATCGGCGGACTCCACCTCCGTGGTCTCCCCCGGGGAGCCCTCTTCCCCTGGCTCGGTGGTCTCATCCGGGGAATCAGCCCCACCGGTGGCCTCGTCGATGGCGGAACCGGCCGCATCGGTGGCGGAGGAGAGAGCGTCACCGGCGGTCCCAGTGGCCTCCTCCGCATCCGAACAGGCCACCACGCTGAGGGAAAGGGTAAGTGCGGCCGCTCCAGCGAGGATGCGCCGACGCAGGGTTTTTCTTTCCAGAGACATTAGGGATGTCCTTCCATCAGGGGGTGTTGGAAAAGCTTTTCCCCATTGTCATGAGGAAAGACCCTTCCCGCCATGAGAAGACCTCATCGTTAAAGTTCCGGAATGAATCTGCAACCCATCTGTCACCTACCGCGTTTACGCCGGGAGCCCCCGAATCCTTTCCCGCCCCGGTTTCCGCCCCTCCCATCCGAGCTCTTCTTGGCGGGCTTTTCCGCAGTTCGGCGGGCCTGTTTGGTCAGGGTTTTTTCCCGTGCGCTGCGTTTGGGGGCAACCTGCCGGGAAGAGTTCACCGTCCTTCCCTTGGCGATCCCCACGAAATCCTGGATCGCATCAGAATCCGCATCCTGGTGCCACACCAGGGCGATCCTGGTCGCCGGCACAGACTCATCCTTCAGCTGGCGGGGCACCACCAGTTTCCGGCTCAGTACCTTCAGCAGGGGCTTGGGGGCGATGACCACACCGACATTGGCGGCCACGATCTGCAGTGCCTCACGCACCGCAGCCACATCCACCTCCCCATGATCGGGGATGCGGTAGTTCATGATCTGGCCCGCCAGGTCCGCCAGCTTCACCTCGCCCTCGATCAGGGTCAGTTCACTGTCCTTGGGCAGGGCGACACCTTTATCCTCCTGGTAGAGCTCCACCACATGGAATTTCTCCGCATCCAGCTGCTGGCTCGGCAGGCGCACCAGGGCGAGCTGGGCGCGGCCGTCGATAAGCGCGGCCAGGGAGTCCTCGGACTCAAAGGCCTCCAGACGGCCGTGGCGGGTGCGGTCCCGGAAGCGATCGAACCATTTTCCGGGTTCGGTGCCGGTGACGAAACTTAAGGTCAGCATGCTCTGAATGCTACCGTTGAGGGCGTGAACGAAGAATCTGCCCGCATCCCGTCCGGAACTGCGATGAAGCCGCAGACCGCGGCGAAGAAACTCGGCATCTACCTGCCGGCCACCCCAGAGGAGTTCCGCGATAACGCCGTAACCCACTCTGAGCTCAAGCAGCTCATCGAAAACCCGCCGGAATGGCTGGTCGAGCTGCGCCTCAATGGACCCCACCCCCGCCCCGTCGTGGCCCAGAAGCTCGGCATCACCATTGCCGCCCTCAAGCGCAATGAGATGGACCAGCCCCTGACCACCGCCGACATCAAGGAACTGCTGGAGAACCAGCCGGAGTGGCTGCGTGCCGCCCGCACCGCACTGGCCGAAGGTCGCGCCGAGCAGTCCGAGGAACAATCCGCAGAAACAGAGGAGACCACGGAGTAACCTCCCGCTCTCTTCTCACTTCCCCCGGGTTTCCACCAGGAACCGGGGGATTTTCCATTCCGGTACCCTGAGACATGGGTGGTCAAGACCCCCGGGGAGTCCCTGGCGCGATGATTGTGACCATTTCGAGTCCATTAGCCCGAACTAATCCCTGATGCTGCCTGGACATTGGAAAATCCTCACCGCATTTTCCCATCCGCGCAGTTCAACACCCTTAATTAAAGCTCTCTTCACAGTCAGGAAAGACAAAGGTTTACTCCAATCAGTCGGGGCGTACAAGAACCCCCTAGAAGTATTTAGGGGGTACCCTAGTGTTATCTTTCATGAAGCGGGTCTTAACTGTGTGACAGCTCTCAAATGCAGGGAGCTTCGTTAAAAAGTGCACCAAGGAGCAGACCCGTGAACAAATCGCAGACCCGATCGGCCCGGCCGGTCAACAACACAGACACCTGGCAATCGCCGAAGCATAAGCGCACGGTGTACCTGGTCCTGGCCATCGTCGGCCTCTCCATCCTCTTCGATGGTTATGACCTTGTCATCTATGGCGCTGTGCTTCCGACCCTGATCGCAGATTCCTCCCAGATCGGTGAGCTCAGCCCGGCCATCGCCGGCACCCTGGGCTCCTACGCCATGATCGGCGTGATGATCGGTGCCCTTTCCGCTGGAGCGGTCGGTGACCGCCTGGGTCGCCGCAAGGTGATGATCACCGCGATCGTCTGGTTCTCCCTCGGCATGGCGTTGACCTCCATGGCCAGTTCCATCGCGATGTTCGGTTTCCTCCGCTTCCTCACCGGACTGGGCGTCGGCATGATCGTCGCCACCGGTGGCGCCGTGGTCGCCGAGTTCGCTCCGCGTAACCGCCGTAACCTTTTCAACGCGATCGTCTACTCCGGTGTTCCCGCCGGTGGTGTCATGGCTTCCATCCTCGCCATCCTGCTCGAGGACGTCATCAGCTGGCGCGGTCTCTTCCTGATCGGCGCTTCCCCGCTGCTCTTCCTGCTGCCCCTGGCACTCTTCGCCCTGCCGGAGTCCCCGCGCTGGCTGGTCTCCCGTGGCCGTACCGAAAAGGCCGCTGAGCTCGTCAAGAAGCACGATCTGCCGGCCAAGCAGTTCTTGGCCATCGAGACCGTCGCACCCCAGTCCGAGGACAAGATCGCGGTCGACGAGAAGCAGAAGGCACTGCAGCGCACCGGTTTCGCTGCCCTCTTCTCCCGTGCTTACCTGCCGGGCACCGTCCTGATCGGTGCCATGAGCTTCATCGGTCTGCTCTCCACCTACGGCCTGAACACCTGGCTGCCGCAGATCATGCAGTCCAACGGCACCAGCTCCGAGAACTCCCTGTACTCCCTGCTCGCCCTCAACGGCGGCGCCGTCCTCGGTGGCCTCTTCGCCTCCTGGTTGGCTGACCGCATCGGTGCCAAGAAGATCATCACCAGCACCTTCCTGATCGCCGCAGTCTGCCTCTTCATCCTGCCGATCCAGCTGCCGATCGTCCTGGTCTACCTGCTCATCGGTTTCGCCGGCATCGGCGTCCTGGGCACCCAGGTTCTGACCTACGGCCTGGCCTCCAACTACTACGGCACCTCCGCCCGTGCGGCTGGCGTCTCCTGGGTCGCCGGCTTCGGTCGACTCGGTGGTATCTTCGGCCCGCTGATCGGTGGTCTGATCATCTCCGCCGGCTTCGGCCCGGCCACCGCCTTCTACCTCTTCGCCGGTGTCGCCGTGATCGGCTCCATCTGCACCGCCCTCATCCCCCGCTCCCCGGCTGCCGCCGAGGTCAGCATCGAAGAGGTCCCGGCCCTGGCCAACGGCCCCATCGAACCCGCCATGAACCGCCCCTCCCCGGAGGCTGCACCCCGCTAAACCTGTTCCGGCACTTTGGCCCCCGGTCCCACACCCCTGGTGTGGGGCCGGGGGTTTGCCCTTTGGCTTATCGACGCCCCTGGCATGGCGAAGGGCCCCGTCACCTTGAAGGTGACGGGGCCCTTTAGTGCGTGGGGATCAGGGGGAAGCTTAGAGCAGCTTCCACTCCTCCATGCCCTCGTAGAGCGGGAACTGCGCAGCAACCTTGGTTGCCCGGGCAAAGAGCGCCTCGGTGTCAGCGGACTGGCCCTGGGTCAGAGCGGTGGCGATGATATCAGCGACCTCGGTGAAGGCTGCGGTATCCAGGCCACGGGAGGCCAGTGCGGAGGTGCCGATGCGTAGGCCGGAACCGATCATCGGCGGACGCGGGTCGAAGGGGATGGCATTGCGGTTGACGGTGATGCCGACCTCATGGAGGAGGTCCTCACCCTGCTGGCCGTCGAGTGCGGAGTTGCGGAGGTCGACCATGACCAGGTGAACATCGGTGCCACCGGTCAGGACGGTGATGCCGGCATCGGCGACGTCCTTGGCGGTCAGGCGCTCCGCGAGGATGCGGGCGCCCTCGAGGGTGCGCTCCTGGCGCAGCTTGAACTCCTCGGTGGCGGCGATCTTGAAGGCGATGGCCTTGGCGGCAACCGCATGCATCAGGGGACCACCCTGCTGGCCCGGGAAGACGGAGGAGTTCAGCTTCTTGGCGTACTCCTGCTTGGCGAGGATCAGGCCGGAACGCGGGCCACCCAGGGTCTTGTGGACGGTGGAGGACACGACATCAGCATGCGGTACCGGGCTGGGGTGCAGACCGGCGGCGACCAGGCCGGCGAAGTGGGCCATGTCGACCCACAGCTTTGCGCCAACCTCATCAGCGATGGAACGGAATGCCTCAAAATCCTGGTGACGCGGGTAGGCGGACCAGCCGGCGATCAGAACCTGCGGCTTCGCGGCGATGGCCTGTTCCCGAACCTTGTCCATGTCCAGACGCATGGTGTCCTTGTCGACACCGTAGGCGCTGACCTCATAGAGCTTGCCGGAGAAGTTCAGCTTCATGCCGTGGGTCAGGTGACCACCATGATCCAGGGAGAGGCCCATGATCTTGTCACCCGGGTTGGCCAGGGTCATCAGGACCGCAGCGTTGGCCTGGGCACCGGAGTGCGGTTGAACGTTGGAGAATTCGGCACCGAAGAGGGACTTCGCGCGATCCCGGGCCAGGTTCTCGACGATGTCGACGTTCTCGCAACCACCGTAGTAACGGCGGCCCGGGTAACCCTCGGCGTACTTGTTGGTCAGGACCGATCCCTGTGCCTGCAGTACGGCACGGGGAACAAAGTTCTCGGAGGCGATCATCTCGAGGGTGTCGCGCTGGCGGGCGAGCTCACCCAGGATGGCGCCGTACACGTCCGGATCAAGCTGATCCAGGGGAAGGTTGTGTAGGCCGTCATTGTGCTGTGCGTCTGTCATGTCAGATGCTGTGCCTTTCGCATTTGGTGGACCACGTCCGGTGGGGGTCCCCGGGCAGAGGCTTCCGGCGGGGACGACATACAGAGAGATAGTTTAGCGGCGCACAGTACACTCCTCTGTATTTCAGAGCTTTTTAGCTCCTCCACCACCCCCGAATACCAGCAACCCGATCGGCATGGTCTTTGGGTGAGCCACCCCCCGAATCATCAGGAGGAAAGCCTGAGGGTGCACAATGGAATCCATGGCGCGTCCCCAAGACAGCAGTCCCTATCTCGACTTCGACCGCACCTCCTGGCATGAACTCCGTAAATCCATGCCCCAGGTGCTCACCGAGGCCGAGCTCTTCGAGCTTCGCGCCTTGGGCGACAACATCAACCTGGATGAGGTCGCCGAGGTTTATCTCCCCCTGAGCCGACTCATCCACCTCCAGGTGCGGGCCCGGCAGCGCCTGACCCAGGCCACCGAAACCTTCCTCGGTGGGCCCACCGGACCAGTCCCCTTCATCATCGGGGTCGCCGGATCCGTCGCGGTGGGCAAATCCACCACCTCCCGACTGCTCCAGGTGCTGCTGCAACGCTGGGACTCCCACCCCAGGGTGGACCTGGTCACCACGGATGGTTTCCTCTACCCTGCCGCCGAACTGCGCGAACGCCGTCTCATGCAGCGCAAGGGATTCCCCGAATCCTATGACCAGCGCGCCCTGCTGCGCTTTGTCACCGATGTGAAATCCGGAAAGGCCGAGGTCGGGGCCCCCGTCTACTCCCACATCCGCTATGACCGCACCGAGGAGGTGCAGGTCATCCGCCAACCCGACATCCTCATCGTCGAGGGGTTGAATGTGCTGCAGACCGGCCCCACCCTCATGGTCAGCGATCTCTTCGACTTCAGTGTCTACGTGGATGCCCGCACCGAGGTCATCGAACACTGGTACATCGAAAGATTCCTGCACCTGCGGCGTACCGCATTCAAGGAACCCGGTGCCCACTTCTCCCATTTCGCCGACCTCAGTGAGGTCCGGGCCCGGACGGAGGCCCGCGAGATCTGGCAGTCCATCAACCTGCCCAACCTGGTGGAGAATATTCTGCCCACCAGGGTGCGTGCTTCCCTGGTCCTGACCAAGGGTGCCGATCATCTGGTGCAGCGCGTGCGGATGCGCAAGATCTGAGCCCTCCCCCGGGCATCAAGGGGGGCGTCGTGAAGCAGGGCGGGGGGCGCTATTTACCGAAACGGCGGGAGCGCTGGGAGAATTCCCGCAGCGCGCGGAGGAAATCAATGCGCCGGAAAGCCGGCCAGTAGGTGTCGGTGAACCAGATCTCCGAGTAGGCGGACTGCCAGAGCAGGAAACCCGAGAGACGCTGCTCCCCTGAGGTTCGGATCACCAGATCCGGGTCCGGCTGCCCTGAGGTGTAGAGATGCCTGGAGAGGGAGTCAATGCTCACCTTCTCTTTCAGCTCCGCGATGCTGGTGTCGGCCGCAGCCTCATCATCGATGAGGGCATGCACGGCGTCGACAATCTCCTGCCGGCCGCCATAGCCCACCGCAATATTGACCGCGATATTTGAGGTCTCATCGGTTCCCGCAGCCGCCTCCCGCAGCCGTTTGGCCACCTCATCAGGCAGCAGATCCAGATGGCCGACCAGCCGCACTCTACAGTCATTGGGGCCGTGGGCCAGCTCCGCCACGACATCGATGATGATGTCATAGAGCAACTCCAGCTCGGAGCTTTCCCGGGACAGGTTCTCGGTGGAGAGCAGGTAAACCGTGACCAGCTCCACCCCGGCCTCCCGGGCCCAGCCGACGACCTCGCCGATCTTCCTGGCCCCCACACGGTGGCCATGGCTGATATCGGCGAAACCGGCTTCCCGCGCCCAGCGGCGGTTCCCATCACACATGATCGCAATGTGCTTCGGCTGCGCACAACCCTTTAGCTCACGGCGCAGGCGAGCTTCATATAACGGGTAGAGCAGACGCGGAAGGAGATTCACAGGTCACAGTCTAGCGCCCCCCTAAAAGCCGGGGGAAGCAAGTCCCCTTCTGTCGCAGCGCCGATTCAGACCTGGGCAGCTGCTTCACGACGGGCGCGTACCGCCGAGGCCAGCTCGCCGAGCAGGTCAACGGTGGTGTCGATGTCGATGCACTTGTCGGTGACGGACTGGCCGTAGACCAGACCCTCCCCGCCGTTGATCTTCAGCTTCGCCGGATCCAGCTTCTGGGCGCCGCCGACCAGGAAGGACTCGATCATGACACCTGCGATACCCGCATCACCGGCAGTGATCTGCTCAGCGATCTCCCGGACAACACCGGCCTGGCGGACATGATCCTTATCGGAGTTGGCGTGGGAGGCGTCGATCATCAGCCGTGATCCCTCACCTGCGGCCGCCTTCGCAGCCGCCACGGACTCCGCATCATGGTTCGGGCCGCTGGTACCACCACGGAGGATGATGTGGCAGTTCTCATTGCCGGCGGTCTCGACCACGGAGGGGTTGCCCTCATCGGAGGTGCCGAAGAAGAAGTGCGGGCTCTGCGCCGCCTGCACCGCATCCACCGCAACCTGGACATTGCCGTCGGTGCCGTTCTTGAAGCCGATGGGCATGGACATGCCGGAGGCCAGCTGACGGTGGACCTGGGACTCGGTGGTGCGGGCGCCGATGGCACCCCAGGCAACGGTGTCCGCGTAGTACTGCGGGCTATTGGGCTCGAGGAACTCGCAACCGACCGGCAGGTCCAGGTTGACCACGTCGGTGAGCACCTTGCGCGCCAGCTCCAGGCCGTGAGCGACATCGTAGGTCTCGTTCAAATGCGGGTCATTGATCAGACCCTTCCATCCGACGGTGGTGCGCGGCTTCTCAAAGTAGACACGCATGACGACCTTCAGGTCACTGTCGAGACGCTTGGCCAGCGGGGCCAGACGGTTGGCATAGTCCAGGGCGGCCGCCGGGTCATGGATGGAGCAGGGGCCGACCACGACGACGAGGCGATCATCCTCACCGGCGAAGATATCGGCGATGTCCTGGCGGTCACGCTCAACCTTGGTGGCCTGATCCTCACTCAGCGGCATCTCGGCCAGCAGCTGGGCCGGGCTGGGCAGGGCATGGAAGGCACGTACCCGCTTATTGGAGGTGGATGCAGCGTTCTGGAGGGAAACCGGGGAACTCATGTCGCAGATGAGCCTTTCTGGGAAATACTTCTTGGGAAGTAACTGTTGGTGGAAGCAGTCTGGGATCGGATATCGCGGGGTTGTTGCAATCCTGGGGGAAACAAAAAAGCAGCCCTCCCACCGTTTCGGTGGAGTGCTGCTTGAGGCTCCGGGGGTGTTCGCTTTAGCGCTGCTATCTATGGGCGCGCAGGCGAGATGGTGAGGCATGCTCCCGGAGCCTCACCAAAATAAAATCGCCATACGAACATGACATGCATGATAACAGGAAAAAATGATTCTGGCTAGAGCCAGGACTTCTTGCGACGGTCCAGTACCCCCGCCTCAGCCATCGCCTGATCCACGGCCGCCTCATCAAAGACATCCAGACCATGCTCCTGAGCAAAGAGCAGGCGGCGGTTATAACGACTGAAACGGCGATGGAAACGCCAGCCCAGGAAGAGGATCGCAGCCATACTGGCGACGATGACCAGCCAACCGATCGGGGATGCCTTACCGAACTCCGGACCCAGCGGTCCGCCCTGCTGCTGTTGCGCGAGAACCACCGTGGTGGCCGCGTAGTTGAGGGTGTTGAGACTCTCGAGAATCACTGCTTGCACTTCCTAAATCATCGGGCTGCGGTGGGATCCACACCGCCGACCAGGTTCGGAGCTTAACCGGGCTCCTCTACTCCGGGCTGATCCCGGCGAAGAGGTCATCCTCGGGGAGGGAGGTGGTCACCCTGGTCTTGGCGAGCTCGAATTCCTCCGTCGGCCACAGTTTACGCTGCACCTCCACCGGAGTTCCAAAAAACGCACCCGCCGGGTCAATCTGCGTGGCATGTGCCCGGAGTGCTCCCTCACGGTTCTCGAAGTACTGCGCACACTCCACCTGGGTGGTCACCCGGGCCATGATGTCCGCCCGGTTGCGCTCCCAACGCTCCAGCATCGGCGAATAGGGGCTGGTCCTGCCCTCTCGGATCAGCAGATCGTGGAAGAGCTGCATGCGCTGCTTGATGAACCCGTGGGTGTAGTAGAGCTTCAGCGGGGTCCAGGGCTCGCCACGGTCAGGGGCGAAACCCTCCTCCCCTGCCTTTTCCCAGGCGATCATGGATGCCTCATGCACCATGAGGTGATCCGGGTGCGGATAACCACCGTTCTCGTCATAGGTGATGATCACATGCGGCTTGAAGTCACGGATCACCTGGACCATGTCGCGGGCGATGTCACGGGGATCCTGAACCGCGAAGCAGCCTTCCGGCAACGGCGGCAGGGGATCTCCCTGGGGCAGACCGGAGTCCTCATACCCCAACCAGACATGCTCAACGCCCAGGGCATCGGCGGCCTGGGCCATTTCCTCCCGACGCACCGCGGGCAGATTCTCCAGCACCCCGGGCTTCTCCATCGCCGGGTTGAGAATGTCACCACGCTCACCGCCGGTACAGGTCAACACCATGACCTGATTGCCCTCCGCAGAGTAGCGGGCCATGGTGGCCGCCCCCTTCGAAGATTCATCATCAGGGTGTGCGTGAATCGCCAATAGGCGCAGTCCGCTCAAGGTTTCTTGTCCTTCCGTCCACTGGGTCGATCCTCTCCCCACGATCCTAGCCCTCCCGGGAAGTTGGGCGGAAAGGGGTCAGCTAGGATGTGGCAGTAGACCACGGGAAAAACACCCCCTTAACGCGCTTTGAGAAGGACCAGCATGAGCAGCCCGGACATTCATCGCCCCACATCTCGATATGGGACGGACCGGACCCCGGCCAAGCCCTCCGGTATCGGTGGGAAAGTCATCGCAGTGCTGCTCGTGGCTGGCCTGATCGCCGCGGTGATCCTCATCGCCCAGTACATAAACAACCGTCAGTCGGTGGAGGTCACGGCCTCCATGACGAGTTTCGAGCGGGTGGACGACAACACCATGAGGCTCTGGGTCGATATTGTCCGCGAGGATCCCGCCGAACCCGCCTACTGCATCGTCACCGCCATCAACTACGCCATGGCCGAGGTCGGGCGTCGTGAAATCCTGCTGCCCGCCGGCGGGGAGGACATGGAACGCAGGGAGGTTCTCATTCCCACCTGGGATGTCCCGGTCTCGGGCAGCGTCTACGGCTGCTCCACCTCCGTCCCCTCCTTCCTTAATCTATAGGGAAGGGACTACGGAGGGCGCCTGGCCGGGAATCCGGGAAGGATGAGGGCCGATCCCGGCGGCCCCCCTATGAGTGAGATGCCGCTGTGTTAGAATTCCCCTTAAAACACACGTCGATCATAAGACATCCAGGCAATTACCCGCCCCGCCGAGGAAACCGCACCAGCGGTAGCACCGAATCGGGGCGATAGCCTTGTTAACGGTCGGCGTGGCCAATAAACGTGGTGGCAGTGGTCCCTACCTGGGGTCCACGCCGAAACCAGGGAAGGTTTATCGCATGGCAGATGCGCAAAAGCAGTACATCACCCCGGAGACCAAGGCCAAGCTGGAGGCCGAGCTCAACGAGCTGATCGCCCGCCGCCCGATCGTCGCCGCCGAGATCAACGAGCGTCGTGAGGAAGGTGACCTCAAGGAAAACGCCGGCTATGACGCCGCCCGCGAGATGCAGGACCAGGAAGAAGCCCGCATCAAGCAGATCTCCGAGGTGCTGGCGAATGCCACCACCGAGCGCACCAGTGTGGTCGAGGGTGTCGCCGTGGTCGGTTCCGTGGTGCATGTGTACTACAACGGCAACCAGGACGAGAAGGAAACCTTCCTGATCGGTACCCGTGCCGCCGCCTCGGAGAACAAGGACCTCGAGACCTACTCCGAGCAGTCCCCGCTGGGTGCCGCCGTCCTGGGCGCTCAGGAGGGTGAGACCCGCGAGTACGCCGCCCCCAACGGCAAGACCATCAGCGTGACCATCGTCTCCGCGGAGCCCTATGACTCCGCAAAGGCTGCCACTCCCCGATCCGCTAACTAAGGAAAACTAGGAATCATGAAGTCCTCCTTCATCCGCACCTCCGCTGCCGCCGGTATCGTCGCCCTCGCGGGCCTGGCCATCACCGCCTGTAGCCCCTCGCTGGAGAACCCCTCCGACCTGAAGGTCGAGACCGCCACCGAGTTCCAGGCTCAGGCAGCCACCGGCACCACCACTGCCGCCGCTACCGGCACCGCCACCACCGCCGCGGCCACCACCGCAGTTGAGGCTGCCGCGGACGCCCCCTCCTTCATCGACTGTGTCGCCGCCCCGGCACAGACCCCGGAGACCGTGACCCTGAACTGTGCGGACTCCTCCGACCTGCTGGTCGAGATCGAGTGGGACAAGTGGGAGGCCGATGAGGCCACCGGCACCGGCACCCGTGAGACCGTGGATGCCGCCACCGGCGAGACCACCACCGAGGAAGAGATCGACATCGTTCTCACCGCCCCGATCTCCGGTGTCCAGGGACTGGTTTTCTCCGCGATCTCCGTCGACGGTCAGGTCGTCAACCCTTAAGGTTTCCCTCTTGCGGGGTCCCCATGCTCCGCGGGAATGAAACTTCCCACCGCGTTCACCCCCTCCTCGAGAGGGGTGAACGCGGTTTTCTTTTCCCCGCAACTTCCTGCGCCCCCTTGCCGACCACTCGAATCCAAGACCAGGGAGCCGAACCAGGAGCCGAAACATAAAACCCCCGCTGCGCTTTGGCAACGGGGGTTTGAAGGAGCTGGGCTAGCGGTTCTGGAAGTAGCTCAGCAGACGCAGGATCTCAGTGTAGAGCCAGACCAGGGTGACGGCCAGGCCGAGGGCGATACCCCAGGCAGCCTTGGCCGGGGCGCCAGCGCGGATCATACGGTCCGCCACATCGAAGTCCTGGAGGAAGCTCATCGCCGCCAGGCCGATGCAGACCAGGGAGAAGACGATGGCCAGGGGGCCACCATCACGCAGCGGGCTCATCCCGGTAAACAGGGAGAGCAGCAGGTTACCGACGACCAGCACCAAGACACCGACCATGCAGGCGGTGAGGATGCGGGTGAACTTCGGGGTGACCTTGACAGCACCGGTCTTGTAGACGAAGAGCATGCCCAGGAACACACCCAGGGTGCCCATGATCGCCTGAATGATCATCACACCGGCATCGGAGTTACCAATGGACCAGCCGGTGAAGAGGATGGAGATGGCACCGACGAAAAGACCTTCAAAGCCGGCGTAGATAAGGGTGACCGGGGCGGAATCCATCTTCTTGCCGAAGGTGGCCACCAGAACGGTGATCAGACCACCGATGGCACCGACAGCACCGAGCAGGAGAGCCGCGCCCGGGTTGATGATGGAGATGCCGAAGGTGACCACAGCGAAAGCGACGATGACAGCCAAGGTGATGCCGGTCTTGGTGACCACATCATCCACGGTCATGGGGCGTTCATTGGAGACGGCCGGGGCGCCATAACCTGCATAGGGGTCCTGGTAACCCTGCTGCATGGCACCGCGCCGGGCCTTGCCCCCGGAGTTGGTGAGTGAATTCAGTACAGGGTTGCTGCTTCGCACGTCTAACCCCGGTCCTTTCTCATCGAGTGAAGTTCTTACATTCTTCTAACGTTTCAATGGTGCACTAAGTTCCCGTCTTCCGCGACTTTATGAAATCTGCCTATCCTGGTGGCATGTCGGCCTCTGAAACGCGGAACAAGACGCGGGAAAAATCCTTGCCCACCTTCCACAATGATCCCGAGGACTTCCTTCCTGAAGCTCTCGGTGGCCTGATCGCCGCCCATCCGGACGCTGTGTGGAATGAGGCCGGATTCATTTCCCGCCGCTCCCCCACCAACGAAAGGGTGGCGGTGATCTCAGGTGGTGGTTCCGGCCATGAGCCCCTGCACGCCGGTTTCATCGGTGCCGGCATGCTCGACGCCGCCGTCCCAGGCCATATGTTCACCTCCCCCAACGCCATCCAGATCACCGAGGCTACCCGGTATGCCAACGGCGGTGCCGGGGTGGTGCAGGTGGTGAAGAACTACACCGGTGATGTGCTGAACTTCCGGGTATCCCGGCAGGCTCTGACCGGGGAGGTTGAGACCCGGCAGGTGCTTGTCGACGACGACGTGGCCACCGAGGATGAGGATGGCCCGGGCCGACGTGGCACCGGTGCCACCATTCTGGTGGAGAAGATCTGCGGGGCCGCGGCTGCCCGCGGTCACTCCCTCGAGCGGGTCACCGACATGGGTAATTGGGTGGCCCACCATTCCCGCAGCATGGCGGTCGCCTTAGCCCCGGGGCACCTCCCCACCGCGGCACGCCCCACCTTCGATCTCCCTGAGGGTGAGATGGAGATCGGCGTGGGCATCCACGGCGAACGTGGCACAGGGCGCAGTGAAGCGGGCAGTGCCCGGGAGATGGTCGAGGAAATGCTTGACCGCATCCTTCCTTCCCTGGAGCTGAACACCGGGGAGGAGGTGGTCTGCGTGGTCAACGGGCTCGGGGGAACCACCCTGCTGGAACTCAACCTGATCTTCCGGGAGCTGCTCGAGCAATTGGAGGGACGCAAGGTGAAGGTGATGCGCAGCCTGGTCGGTAATTTCGTCACCGCGGTGAATATGAGCGGTGTCAGCATCACCATTTCCCGGACCACCCCGGAACTCACCGAACTTTATGATGATCCCACCGAAGCCCCCGCCTGGCCGAAACTGGGACGACCCCAAAGCCACGCCCCAGCCCGGATCCGTCATGAGGAGACTCTTCCTGAGGGGGAGGAGAACAACTGGCTCAGCGGCTTCCTCAGCCGGGTCCAGGGGGCCATCGACGATCTCTCGGAGCTGGACCGCAAGGCCGGTGACGGTGACTTCGGTGCCAATATGTCGGCCGCCCTGGGTGATCTCGAACTCCCGCTGCGGGGCAGCAACGCAGAGGTCCTTGAGTTCCTCTCCCAACGTTTCCTGATCCGCGCCGGCGGCACCTCCGGCGCCATCCTCGGCACCATCTTCCGGGAACTCGCCGCCGCTGAGGACCTGGCTGAAGGTCTGTCCCAGGCACTGGAGGCCGTCACCGAGCTGGGTGGTGCGCAGGTGGGTGATCGCACGCTTGTCGACGCCCTCTCCCCCGCAGCCGAGCGGGCCGCCGAGGTCGGCGGCGGGGACGTCGAAAAGCTGCTTTCGTCGTGCTTCGAAGCTGCCGCTGAGGGGGCGCGTGGTACCGCGGAGCTGGATGCCAAGCGGGGGCGGGCCGCCTATGTGGGTGAGGCCGCCAAGGGCGTGGTGGATCCCGGTTCCATCGTGATCGCCTGGCTCTTCGGTGGCAGCGGGGAGCTCAGCGAGTTCAACGCATGAAAGAACCCCCGCACCCATGCTGGTGCGGGGGTTGAGGGACTCAGAGGCTAGTTGCCGCCGAGCTTGTCCTTGGCGTCTTCGACGCCCTCCTTGATCTTCGCCTTGGCCTGGTCACCCTTGCCGTCAGCCTCAAGGCGCTCATTGTCAGTCGCCTTACCGGTGGTTTCCTTGGCCTTACCACTTACGTTTTCAGCAGCATTCTTCATCTTGTCGCCGAGTCCCATTATTGTGTTCCTCTCGATTGATTGAATGTACGCCTCCACGCTAACGCCACCGCTGAGGGAATTGTGCTGGCCGACGGTAATCTTCACCCGTTCGTTATAGAGCCGGGAGGGTCAGGTCCCCTTCACATTCAGCACCTGACGCAGCTCATGAAGCACTTCCACCAGCTCAGCGGCATCTGCCATCACCTGGTCAATCGGTTTATAGGCGTCGGGAATCTCATCCACCCAGGCGGCCCCGGGGCGATAAACAATACCACCCATGCGCTTCTCCAGGTCAGCTGCGGTGAACTGCTTCTTGGCCTGGGTACGCGACATGACCCGTCCCGCACCATGCGGTGCGGAGTGCAGAGCCGCCGGGTTTCCCCTACCGCGCACAACATAGGAACGGGTTCCCATGCTGCCGGGAATCAACCCGAGCTTGCCTTCCTCCGCATTGATCGCGCCCTTCCTGGTCAACCACACCTGCTGCTGCCCGATATTCACCTGCTCGGTGTAGTTGTGGTGGGTGTTCACCCGCTCCATCTCCACCTCTTCAACCTCATCCCCCAGGAGTCTGGCAAGTTGAGCGATGAAACGGTCCATCATCTCATCACGGTTGAGTTTGGCGAAGAGCTGGGCCCAGTGCAGCTCCGCCAGATATTGAGAGAACTCAGGGGTGCCCTCACCCAGGTAGGCATGATCCCGATCCCGGAGCTGGATATTGCGCTCCTGGCAGTACTTCTGGGCGATCTTGATGTGCTTCTGGGCGATCTTATTGCCCACTCCCCGGCTTCCGGAGTGCAGGAAACACCAGACCCGCTCCTGTTCATCCAGGCAAAGCTCAATGAAATGGTTGCCACCGCCGAGACTACCGAGCTGCTCCCGCCATTTCGGGGAATGCGAGAGATCAACACTGTCCTGAGCGGCCAACCCCTCAAGTTCAGCCACCCGGGCAGCGGTGTGATCATGGTGAATCCTGCGATTGTAATTGCCCGGGGAGAGTGGGATGGAACGCTCAATCTGATCCCGCAGCTCAATTAGGTCAATGCGACTGAGATCGGCTACCCGGTAGCGGGTCAGTGCCGCGATCATGCCGCAGCCGATGTCCACACCCACGGCGGCCGGGATGACCGCCCCTTGAGTGGGTATCACCGTGCCAACCGCACTGCCCTTACCTGCATGGGCATCAGGCATAAGGGCGATATGTGGGCTTATGAAAGGCAGCTCGGCCAAGGCGAGAGCCTGCTCCCTGGTGGTGTCGTCCAGGATGGACGCCCATGACAGGACATTGGGGGCAATCTGTTCAGGCATGATCATTCCCTTCCAAAGGTGATCCGCTCAAGCAGTGAAATGGGGAGACCTCGGTCATCCTCTAACCCATGCTAGATAAGGTCTGGAAGGAAGGGGCACTCCGACTATTGGGCCCCGTGATATCCCTGATTTATGCCAAGATCCGCCAGTCCCACAAAAGGGGCCGTCTAACCCTGGAGTCGCAGACTTTATCCGGAGTCACGCCCACCGGTATTCCTGCTGCTCACTTGTGCCCCCAGTGGGACTCGAACCCACACTGTGCTGATTTTAAGTCAGCTGCCTCTGCCAATTGGGCTATAGGGGCCTGCACAGAGCTGAGTTTGTCCGCAGCTCTGCCAGATATTCTAACTCCTCGGGGAGTCAGAGTTTTCAGCGGCCTGTACTTTATCCACCAGGCCCGCGATGATGCCGTCGAGAATGTCCTTCTCCGAGATGGTGAAGCATTCCACATTAGTGTTGCGCTCAATCATCTCCACGATGCCACGGACGATGGTGGCGCCACCGCCGAGCACATCGGCGCGGCCCTGATGGATCACCGGATGCTGAGCACGCTGTGTGGCGGGCTCCGCGACGACCTCCCGGGCCAGGACCTTCAAGGCGTCGAAACGCAGCTCAGAGCCGTGGATAGCCGCCGCATCATAAACCTCCAGCCCCTGTGCCAGGGCAGAGAGCGTGGTGAAGGTGCCGGCGCAACCGACAAAGGTTCGGGCATCCGCGATCGGGACTATGACCTCCACGCGGGAGAGCTGCTCGGCGATATAATCCTCGGCGATCTCGATCTCGGTCTCGGTCGGCGGATCCGAACGCATGATGCGCTCAGTGACACGCACGCAGCCGAGCTGTGCCGAATGCGAACCAAGGATGGTGCCGTCGCTCTTACCGACGATGAACTCAGTCGAACCACCGCCCAGGTCAATGACGCAGAAAGGGCCCTCCTCAGGGTCAAGGTCGGCGACCGCACCCCGGAAAGAGAGCATCGCTTCCTCTTCACCACTGATGACCTCGGCAATCGCGCCGAGGCGGATCCGTCCCAGCAGCTCCGCGGTCATGGAGAAGAAATCATCCCGGTTAGAGGCATCACGGGTGGCCGAGGTCGCTACCATGCGAACATCGACGACCTCCTCGAACTCCATGATCTCCACGAAACGGGTGAGGGCCGCGCGGGTCCGCTCCAAAGCGGCAGGGTCGAGCTCACCGGTGGCGTCCACCCCTTTGCCCAGGCGGACGATCTCCATGGTGCGGTGGAGTTCAACGATGTCCTCCCCGGCGATCTCACAGATCAACAGGCGGATGGAGTTGGTGCCGCAGTCGACCGCTGCGACCCGGGTCATCGGGGGACCTCCGCGTTGGAGAAATCGAACTGGTCCAGGTCGATGCCCAGTTCCTCGGTGGTCGGCCAATCCGTGGGAATCGCGGTGCCCCGCAGCTTGCCGTGGTCGGCGGCCATGGCCACCGCTTCCTTGCCCAACTGGAAATGATCCGGCCCCTCAGCCAGGGCGTAGGCGATCAGCACGTGCAGACACTTGACACGGTCCGGCATACCACCACCGGAGAAATCGGTGCCCAGATCCTCGATCTTGTTGCGCTCGGCGAGGTAGTGCTCATGGGCCCGACGGTAGTCGGCCTGCAGCTCCTCATCATTGCTGAGGCGTTCGCTCATCCACTTCATGACGTGGGCGACCTCAAGACGGGAAGCCTCAGAGGTCAGACGCGGATCGGTCAGGTAGTACAAAGTGGGGAAAGGCGTGCCATCAGGCAACTTCGGGGCAGTTTTGACCACGCCGGGTGCGCCATCAGGCGAACGGTAGGAAACCTCCAGCACACCACGGGGCTCGCGACCCAGCTGATCGGCTACGGCTGCGAGATCTGCATCAGAAACACTCATGGGCCCCATTATCTCACGAGTGCCCCAAAGGTGTTACTGGACGGGTGCCTCCGGCACATTCTCCGGCAGAGTTTCAGTCCCCGGCTCGATCGGCATACGGGTGTCGATCTCGTTTTCCGCATCTTCCTCGATGAGCATCTCCGGCTCCGAGATCGAGGTCCACAGGATCTCGTACCAGGTGCGTTCCAGATCTTCCGCATCTGAATCACTGGTGACCGAGGAATCCTGGTCCATCCGCGGATCAATGATGCGATAAGCAGTCTCCCCCTGCGCGATCACCCCGAGCCGTTGACGGGCCTGCTCACGTACATAAGCATCGGAGCGGTAGTCCTCGATCTCGCTCTGCAGACGTTCCTTCTCCAGCTGCTTCATCGCGATCGACTCCGTCAGACGGGCGATCTCGGAACGCTGCTGGAAATAGTTGCGCAGCGGCACCGCGATGATCAGCAGCACCACCAGGGCCACGGAAACGAGAATGCCGATCTCGAAGGCGCCGAGCTTCGCCTTCTGCTTCCTGAGCTTCTGCCGGGGAGCCCCAGCTGCCTTACGGCTCGAAACCGGCACTGACCGTTTTTTCGAGCTCCGTGAATCCTTCGCCATAGATTATCGAGTTTAGCCTGAAAGCACTCCACCCCACCCGAGGACTCTCAGGGTGGGGTGGAATTCACAAGGTGGCTTCAGAGACAATTAAGCCTTGAAACGCGGGAAAGCGGAACGACCAGCGTAAACAGCGCCAGTGCCGAGCTCCTGCTCGATGCGCAGCAGCTGGTTGTACTTGGCCACACGCTCGGAACGGGCCGGGGCACCAGTCTTGATCTGGCCACAGTTCAGAGCGACAGCCAGATCGGCGATGATGGTGTCCTCAGTCTCACCGGAACGGTGGGACATCATGGAGGTGTAGCCTGCGCGGTGAGCCATCTCGACAGCGTCGAAGGTCTCGGTCAGGGTACCGATCTGGTTGACCTTGACCAGGATGGAGTTACCGGCCTTCTTCTCGATGCCCTCAGCCAGACGCTTCGGGTTGGTGACGAAGAGGTCATCGCCGACCAGCTGAACCTTGTCGCCGATGGAGGCGGTCAGGGCGACATAACCCTCCCAGTCATCCTCCTGCAGAGGATCCTCGATGGAGACGATCGGGTACTCGCTGACGAGCTCCTCGTAAACCTTGGACATCTCCTCGGCGGTGTGCTCGCCACCCTCGAAGTGGTACTTGCCGTCCTTGAAGAACTCGGAGGAAGCGACGTCCAGGGCTAGGGCGATGTCTTCGCCCGCCTTGTAGCCGGCCTTCTCGATGGCTTCGAGGATCAGGTCCAGGGCTGCGCGGGTGGAATCGACGGAGGGAGCGAAGCCGCCCTCATCGCCCAGACCGGTGGACAGCCCCTTCTCCTTCAGAACCGCCTTCAGGGAGTGGTAGACCTCGGCACCCTGCTGCAGTGCCTCAGCGAAGGTCTCGGCACCGATCGGGGCGATCATGAACTCCTGGACATCCACCCCGGAGTCAGCGTGCGCACCACCGTTGAGGATGTTCATCATCGGAACCGGCAGGGTGTGGGCGTTCGGGCCACCGATGTAGCGGTAGAGCGGCAGGCCGGCGGAATCGGCGGCAGCCTTGGCCACGGCCATGGAGACACCCAGGATGGCGTTGGCACCCAGGCGGGACTTGTTGTCGGTGCCGTCCAGAGCGATCATGGCCTGGTCGATCAGGCGCTGATCATCAGCCTCGAAGCCGGCGAGATCATCAGAGATCTCCTCGTTGACGTTCTCGACAGCCTTCAGGACACCCTTGCCCAGGTAGCGATCCCCACCGTCACGCAGCTCATGAGCCTCGTGGACACCGGTCGACGCGCCGGAGGGCACGCCAGCGGCGCCGTGGGAGCCGTCGTCCAGGAAGACCTCAGCCTCGACGGTCGGGTTGCCACGGGAATCCATGATCTCGCGAGCAAAAACGTGAATGATGTCAGCCACAGTGTTTCTCCTATGCCACTTCAAAATATTGAGCAGGGTGATGAGTCACGCGGAGATACTCCACTTTTGGGTAGCACCTCACGCAGTCACAGCCATTGTGGCATGAAACAGTCCGGATTGTCGGCCATAATGCCCCCATCCGAATGGATCTTCCTCCGATAACTGCCCCCGAGTGTGAGCTAGAACGCTCAGCTCAGACCGCTGGCTGACGCAGCGCATAGGAATTGGCGGCATCCCGGACATTTATCAGGTATTCATCGCTCATATTGTAGGAACGCACCGCCTCGGCCCACCCCTCCGGAGTGGCCAGGTCACGCCCCTCGCAGAGCAGGTTCGCCGCCGAGAGTGCGGCATCATCAATCTGATTGGGGTCCGTGACCCCGTCACCATTGGCATCTCGGCCGTAGCGGGCGAATGACTCCGGGATGAACTGCATCGGGCCGACGGCACGGTCAAATTCGGTGTCCCCGTCCAGCTCGCCCTTATCGGTGTCCCGGATCTCCGCCACACCCGGAGAACCATCAAGCGGAATGCCGATGATCGGCGGATCAACCATGCCCTGCTCATTGAGCTGACTGCCGCCGAAGATCTTGCCGGAGTAGGTGCCGTGACGCGTCTCGACGTAGCCGATACCAGCCAGGGTGGTCCAGTTCAGGTTGCACTCCGGCCAGGAATCCGCCGCAATCAGCGTGGCATTGCCATAAGCGCGCAGTGCCTGCGCCGGAATGCCAGTGTCCGCTGCGATCGGTTCCGACCAGAAGGCCAATTTGTCCGAGGTACGTCCGGGAGTCTGGACGTCGATAATCGGAACCGCCTCCCCTGCCAGCGGTGGCACATCAGCCGGAATGGGGGCGAGCTGGCGAACCGGACGGGCCCCTTCAACGAAGGAAAGTGCCCACCCGACGAAGGCGATGACCATGATGACGGCGAGAACCGAACCGCAACCGCAGCCCATTGCCTTTCTAAACCCAGAACCCATGGGCACCGATCTTAGCGGCACCCCCGCCAGTACCCGCATCCGGAGAGAAGGCTCTCAGGCTCTCAAAAGGCAGGCGCTAAACACCAGCCCTGAGAGCAAGAAAAGGCTGAGAGACTCTTATTTCCCCCCCACTGGCCCACATCCGACACAGAAGTATCCTAAAGTTTTATCCTGTATTCCAGATCACCATTGATTCTTTAAGGGAGAACATCATGAAGCTTCGTCGCATTGGCATCACCGCTGCCGCATCCGCCATCGCCCTCGGCGCCATTGTTGCCCCGAATGCAGCCGCACAGGATGGCAACGTCCTAGACAACATCCTGGCCAACCTGTCCTGCGAGCAGGTCGACACCGGCATTAAGACGGTCGGGGCCTACGAGTCTGACCACGCCACCGCCACCACCACCCGCAACGAACTGGCCACCAACATCCGCGAACTCAACCAGGACGCGCTGGGCACCCTCCTCGGCGGCGTCCCCTTCGTCGGCCTGTTCCAGGCTCAGATCGCAAACTCCGTCGCCGATAAGGCACTGGGCTGCGATCTGGTCATCCAGGACCCGGCTCTGGGATCCTCCGATTTCGCAGGCATCCTTGACAGCCTGTCCTCCCGCGCACTCTAAATAGAGTCTGCCCGAAGCCCGATCCGCTACTGCGGGTCGGGTTTTTCGCTTATCCCCGCCTGCGGCAACTCCATTTCGCGACGCTTCCCTGCCGCCCAGGCCTCATCCTGCTCTTCCCGGGACACCGGCCCTACGCTCCCGTCGAAGAAATAGGGCGATCGGGAGCGCATCTTGGTCACGAAACTGGCGGCCACATCACTGAAGTTGAAGGCACCGCGGCGGGCGGCTATCTCAGCGTGGAAGAGGACCTGGAGAAGGACATCTCCAAGCTCACGGAGCAGTTCTTCCTCCCCCACCTGGCCGGCCTCCCACTGCCCGATGGCCTCCACGAACTCATCACTCTCCTCCCGGAGGTAGGGAATCAGAGAGCGATGCGTCTGGGAGGACTCCCATTCTCCTCTGGAACAGGCCTGCTCCATCACCGAGACAGCCTCCCCCACCGGGTCCGCCAGGCTGGGGGCACGAAAACATAGTTCCCCCCTCTCCAAACGGGCCTGAACCTCCGCAGAGCGTGGGTTGGTGCTGACCAGCACATCCTGGCCCTCCCCCTCACGCACCAGATCCCCGAGGTGCCAGCGCACCGGAATTGGGACCTCCTCGGTGTAGCTGAGCAGGCCGGAAAGCGCGGCAAGGGCATCGACCGGGATCATCGTTGGCCAGCGGGCGTCGAGAAGCAGAACAGTCATGTCCTACATCTTAGAGCGCTTAGGCCCGATAATTTCATGGGTGAGCACCCATCGTTTATTATTGCAACGGTGAATAGCACATCCTCCTCCACCAAGGTCTCGATGTGGACCCTGGTCGCCCTGATCCTGGGTTCGACCATCGGCGCCGGAATTTTCGCGCTCCCCCAGAACATGGGTTCCGTCTCCGCGCCCGGCGCCATGCTGATCGGCTGGGTCATCGCCGGCATCGGCATGCTTTCCGTGGCCTTCGTCTTCCAGATACTCGCCCAAAGAAAACCGCACCTGGATTCAGGTGTCTACTCCTACGTCCGCGCCGGTCTCGGTGATTACATCGGCTTCACCTCAGCCTGGGGGTACTGGCTCGGCTCAGTGATCGCCCAGGTCGGTTACGCCACCCTCTTCTTCTCCACCCTCGGCTACTACATCCCCTTCTTCTCCGCCGAGAACCGGCTGGTGTCAGCAGTCGCGGTTTCCCTGTTGACCTGGCTGATTTTTGCCGTGCTGGCCCGGGGCGTGAAGCAGGCGGCCTTCCTGACCACGATTACGACCATCGCTAAGCTCCTGCCGCTCCTGGCCTTTATTGTGCTGGTGGCTTTCCTGGGCTTTTCCTGGGATAAATTCACCTTCGACTTCTGGGGTTCTTCTGGTTCCGTCGGATCTGTTTTTGAGCAGCTCAAGGGCACCATGCTCTTCACCGTCTGGGTGTTCATCGGAATTGAGGGTGCCAGCGTCTACTCCAAGCAGGCCCGCACCCGTCGTGATGTCGGTCGGGCCACCGTGATTGGTTTTCTGACGGTGCTGGTGCTCCTGGTGACCATCGCAACCCTGTCTTATGGTGTGCTCACCCAGTCAGAATTGGCTGCGCTGGGAGATAACTCCATGGCTGCAGTACTGGAAGCAGTGGTTGGCCCCTGGGGTGGCGCGCTGATCTCGCTGGGACTGTGTCTCTCCGTGTTGGGCGCCTACGTTTCCTGGCAGATGCTGTGTGCTGAGCCGATCGCCCTGATGGCTTTTGATGGGCTGCTGCCACGCAAGGTCGGTGCTGTGAATGCAGCTGGCGCCCCCTGGATGGCACAGCTGATCTCCACCATCGTCATCCAGGCCACGGTCATCCTCTTCTTCCTCAATGAAACGGCCTACACCTCCATGGTGCAGCTGGCCACCGTGCTCTACCTGGTCCCCTACTTCTTCTCCGCCCTCTATCTGGTGCTGCTGGCAGTCCGGGGCCGTGGGGTGAGCCACCCGCATGCTGGCAAACGTTTTGATGACTCCGGGCCGGAAGTTGCGCCCCGGGACAATCGGAAACACCTGCTTGTGGGCCTGGTGGCCGTGGTGTATTCACTCTGGCTCTTCTACGCTGCGGAACCCCAATACGTGCTCTTCGGAGCGATGGCCGTGGTGCCGGGTCTGATTCCCTATGTGCTGACCCGGGTTCAGGCTAATGAGCGGGTATTCAACGCCTTTGAATGGTGTGTTGTCGTAGTGATCGTGGTTGCTGCGGCTGCTGGCACGTGGGGGCTACTGAGTGGGGCGCTATCGCTCTAGCTCGGTCCGGGGTTCGGGGTGGGTGCTGTTTGAGTTCTTCGGTTTGGTAGCTAGTTGGACCACGCTTGTACGGCCAACACAATTTCTCCCCGGAGTGATTACTCGCATTAGCGTGGTCCAATTAGCTACACCTCCACGAAAACCCCCTCACTCCCCCCAATCCCCCAAAAACCACGATTTTCCGCCCACCCTGTGGATAAGTCCCCAGATCAGCCACTTATCCACAGCACCTGGATCAAGGCCCGGCGCCGGAATTCCGGGTTCGCCACACTGCTGAGATATGTATCGGGGAAATACTATTCAGGTGGATGGATCAGAGTTCATCAACCTTCGGTCAATGAATGTGGCGGAGCATGCTGACTGGGTGAGGAATCATTCTCGGTTCCATCTTCAACTGACTTCAGCCCTGGCGATCAACGCGGCAACCTGGAATGCACTGCCAGCGTGGGAACAAGCCAGGGTGCAGGCCCTGGCAGTCGGAAGAAGTGTTCATCGGGCAGTGGTCGTGGGGCACGCTGCCGCAAGAATCCGGCGGTTACCTCTCCTGCCTTCATCAGGGCCGGTCGAGCTGTGCGCAATCGGAAAAACACTTCCCCCGAGTAAATCCCAGTGGCCCACCAATGTGATCTACCGAAATTGGCATCTCCCACCAAAGAATGTGGTGACCTGGCAGGGGCTGCGCCTGACCACCAAGGAACGCACCCTCTTCGATGTGGTGCGGACCAGCGACCTCGCTCAGGGGCTCACCACCCTGGATGCGGAACTACGCACAAACCGGGAATCAAAATCGAGCCTGGAGCGCAAATTCAGGGCATTTGGCCGCGCCCACGGCACTAGCCGGGTCTGGCGGGCCCTTCAGCATTCTAATCCGCTCGCTGAAAGTCCCCTGGAGTCCAGGGCACGAGCTCAACTCATTGAATCCGGTCTCGCTAATACGCACCAGATGGAGTTACAGGCGCCGGTGGAGACGACCTACAAGACTTACCGCCTAGACATGCTCATCGATGAGTGGCTGGGGATCGAAATTGATGGTTCAGTCAAGTATCAGAATAAGACTGAGCAGGTAATCAGAGCCGAGCGCCTCCGTGAGAAACAGATCCAGAACACCGGTATCAGGCTGCTTCGCTTCTCCGCTGCGGATCTGAACGGTGAATCCTTCATCGCGACAATCAGAAGAACTCTGGCCCAGCCAACCCAGCCAACCCAGCCACCAGATTCCCGGGCAGCCTGAGGGTCACTGGCGCCAGAATCCTCGCCTTATCAGTCCCGGATGGAAACTCTCTGAACTGTTTCGGGCTTCCCGTCTTCCGCAGGAGTCACAGTCTGAACCACCTGCTCGGGTGAGGCTTCTGCTTCGGCTGCCGGATCTGTCTTGATCTTCGTCTTCGGACTCCCCTCCAGCAGCCAGACAACCGAAGATGATGCCCCAGAAAGGTGCATGGCAGCAAGTGTGGCAGAGGACACTCCCCGGCGCACCCTTTCCTCCGTCACTCCCCTGCCAAGCGGATTTCCGCAGTTCAAACCCACCCCCTGGAGTTCGCATTACGTACACCGGTACCCCCGCCGAATAGCTGAACCCCAGGAAAGCAGCCCACTATTCCGAGGCGGACACCACGCTCGACTTCTTCTTCCCCGAAGCACCCACTCCCACATTGATGTCAACCTCATCCAGGTCGAACATCCGGGAGAGGAAGTCCGCCATCCACTGCAGCAGTTCCACATCGCGCAGCTTCGGGTCGGTGATGTTGCGGCCCGACTTCGGGAAGGGCAGCTGGATTGCCTTGGCGGCGGCCCGGTAGTTGGAGCCAGGGAAAAGACGGCGCAAGCGGACCTGCTTGGAGTCCGGCAGATCCACGGGGTGCACCTTGATGCGGGTGCCCTGGACTCCGATATCAGTGATCCCGGCGCGTCGAGCCTGGTGTCTCAACCTCGCCACCGCCAATAGTCGGGAAACTTCCTCGGGGATGGGTCCGTAGCGGTCCTCCATTTCCTCGATGATCAACTGGAGGTCAGTGCTGGAGGCGGAAGCTGCCAGTTTGCGGTAGACCTCCAGGCGTAGTCTTTCGGAGTTGATGTAGGACTCGGGGATGTGGGCGTCGACGGGGAGGTCGATGCGGATTTCCTTCGGCCCCTGGTCGGTGGCGTCCATGACCTGGCCGGTGGCCAGTGCGCGGTAGGTGTCCACGGCTTCGCCGACGAGCCGGATGTAGAGGTCGAAGCCGACGCCGGCGATGTGGCCGGATTGTTCAGCACCGAGAACATTGCCGGCGCCGCGCATTTCGAGGTCCTTCATTGCCACGGCCATGCCGGCACCGAGGTCGTTGTTCTGCGCGATCGTCGCCAAGCGGTCGTAGGAGGACTCGGTCAGGATCGCACCCTTGGGGTAGAGGAAGTAGGCGTAACCGCGTTCCCGGGATCGGCCGACGCGCCCCCGCAGCTGGTGCAGCTGGGACAGGCCCATGTGGTGGGCGTTTTCCACGATGAGGGTGTTCGCGTTGGCGATGTCCAGACCGGTTTCCACGATGGTGGTGCAGACGAGGACATCATATTCGCGGTCCCAGAAACCCTGGACGGTCTGTTCCAACAGTTCCTCGCTCATCTGGCCGTGGGCGACGACGATGCGTGCCTCGGGCACGAGTTCGCGTAGCTCGCGGGCCTTCTTCTCGATGTCGGAGACCTTGTTGTGGACGAAGAAAACCTGGCCGTCGCGAAGCAGTTCTCGGCGGATGGCGGCAGCGACCTGCTTCTCCTCCTGGGTGCCGACATAGGTCAGCACGGGGTGACGGTCCTCCGGCGGGGTGAGGATGGTGGTCATCTCCCGGATGCCGGCCATCGACATCTCCAGGGTGCGGGGGATCGGGGTGGCGGACATGGTGAGCACGTCGACGTGGCTGCGCAGCGCCTTGATGTGTTCCTTGTGCTCCACGCCGAAACGCTGCTCCTCATCCACGACGATCAGGCCGAGGTTCTTCCAGTGCACACCGGTGGCCAGCAGACGGTGGGTTCCCACCACGATGTCGACGGCACCATCGGCCAATCCCTTGAGAACCTCCTTGGAGTCCGCGGCAGAGGTGAAGCGGGAAAGCCCCCGGATGGTGACCGGAAAACCCTCCATACGCTGTTCAAAGGTGGACAGGTGTTGCTGGGCGAGGAGCGTGGTGGGCACCAGCACGGCGACCTGCCTGCCATCCTGCACCGCCTTGAAGGCCGCACGCACCGCCACCTCGGTCTTGCCGTAACCCACATCGCCGACAATGACGCGGTCCATGGGAACTGCTTTCTCCATGTCCTCCTTGACCGCCTCGATGGCGTTCATCTGGTCCTCGGTTTCGACGAAGGGGAAGTTGTCCTCCATCTCCCGCTGCCAGGGGGTGTCCGGGGCGAAGGGGTGCCCCGGTGAGGCCTGGCGTTTAGCGTAGAGCTGCACCAGTTCCCCGGCGATCTCGCGGACCGCGGCCCGGGCCTTCTTCTTGGTGTTCTTCCAGTCCGAGCCACCCATCTTGGACAGGGTCGGTGATTCCCCACCGGAGTACTTGGACAACAGGTCCAGGGATTCCATGGGAACCCAGAGCTGGTCGGCGGGCTGTCCGCGTTTGGCGGGGGCGTATTCCAGGACGATGTATTCGCGCCGGGATTTATCGTCGCCGGTGGTGATGGTTCTTTCTGCCATCTTGAGGAAGCGGCCGATGCCGTGGGTTTCGTGCACCACGAAGTCGCCGGTTTTCAGGGCGAGGGGGTCGACCTTGTTGCGGCGGCGGGCGGGGCGTCGTTTAGCACCGGCGATGTCCCCGACGCGGTTGCCGGTGAGGTCGGTTTCGGTGATCACGACCAGGGGCAGGGCGTCGGCGTCGCGGTGCTTGCGGACCTTGGGGAAAACCAGTCCGGCGTGGCTGAGCGCCCGGTAGAGGGTGACTTCACCGGGGGTGGGTTCCCAGCCGGGGGTTGCCACCTTGGTGGGGATGCCCTTCTCGGCGAAGCGTTCCACCATGCGCTTAATGGCGCCTTCGGCGGGTGCGATGAAGGCGGCGCGGCCCCCGATCCTGGTGTGGGCGAGCAGGAGTGCCATCATTTCCTCGATGGCGGTGGCGTCGCCACGCGGGGTGGGGCCGGGTTCATATTCCAGGGGCAGGGTGTCTGCCTCATCGGCCTGGAACATGCCGGGCGGGGCGAAGGTCCACCACGCGATCTTGTTCTTCTCCGCGGTGACCTGCAGGGATTCATAGGAGCGGTAGGAGGAGGCGGAAAGGTCCAGGCCCTCGGCGGCCACCGGTCCGCTGGCTCCCATCGCGGCGGCCTCCCATCCGGCGGCGAGGAACTCCGCGTCGGTGGCCGCCAGGTCGGTGATGCGGGTGCGGATCTTCTCCGGTGCGACCAACAGCACATGGGTGCCCTGGGGCATCAGCTCAGACAAGGTCACCATGGGGGTGTCGACGAGTGCGGGGATCAGTGCCTCCATCCCCTCCGCCGGAGTCTGCTCGGAGATGCGGGTCAGCAGCTCCACGAGGGTGGGGTTGCCGGGATGGGCCACCAGCAGCTCGGCGGCGCGCTTTGCGACGCCCTCGGTGATGGGTAGTTCGCGTGCCGGATAGATCTCCACCTCCCCGACCGCCACATCGGGCAGGGTGCGCTGGTCGGCGACGGAGAACTGCCGGATCTCGGTGATCTCATCACCCCAGAACTCCACCCGCACGGGATAGTTGTAGGTGGTGGGGAAGATATCGAGGATGCCACCACGGGTGGCGAACTCCCCACGCTTGGCCACCATGTCCACCGGGCTGTAGGCCCGGAACACCAGCTGACGGACCAGCTCCTCAAAGTCATGCTCCGTCTCTTCGCGGAGCACGACAGGTGCCCGGCCGGGGGTGTCCCCAAGGAGCGGCTGGCAGAAGCCACGCGCCGCGGTGACCACCACCTTCAGTTCAGCCAGATGGTGCAGGACGTGGGCGCGCTGGCCGACACTGTCCACACCGGGGCTCATCCGCTCATGGGGCAGGGTCTCCCAGGAGGGGAACCAGGCGACCTTGTCCCCCAGGATCGCCTTGAGCTCGGCGGTCAGATCCTCGGCTTCACGACCGGTGGCGGTGACCAGCAGCACCGGGGCACGCTGTGCCAGGGCGGCGATGGCCCAGGGGCGTGCCTGGTCGATGCCGGTCAGGTGCAGTGACTTCTCACCGACATGGTTGAGCATGCCCCTGATCTTGGGATCGGTGGCCGCAACCTTGGCCAGACCGGCGAGCATGGGTGTTTCGGTGCTGCCCTGGGGGCTCACGCGTTCTCCTCGATATTTTCTGCAGACATGTTTTCAGCTTCGGCACGTTCCGCTTCCGCGAGTTCCGCCAGGACCTCATCGGAGAGGGTCGGCTGGCCCAGCATCCCCGCCAGGCCGTTCCAGCAGAGGTTGACGATATGCGCCGCAACCTCCTCCTTCGGGGGTTGACGCTCATCAAGCCACCACTGGGCGGTGGTGGAGACCATGCCCACCAGGGCCTGGCCGTAGAGCACCGCAACCTCCTCCTGCAGTCCCTGCCGCTGGAAGGAATGGCCCAGTATATGGGAGACCTGCCCGACTGCGGTGTTGAGCAGTGTGGAGTAACTGCGGTCCTTGCCGGGGGTCATATCACGCACCAGGATCTGGAAACCATCGGTCTCTTTCTCCACATAGGTCAGCAGGGCCAGCACGGCACGTTCGATCCGCACCTTGGAGCGACCCTTTTGCAGAGCTTCGGTGATCAGATTCTCAAGGCGGATCATCTCCCGGTCGACCACCACCGCATAGAGCCCCTCCTTGCCACCGAAGTGTTCATAGAGCACCGGTTTGGAGACATTTGCCCGGGCCGCAACCTCCTCAACACTGGTGCCTTCAAAGCCACGTTCGGCGAAGACACTTCTGCCGATCGAAATGAGCTGTTCCCGGCGTTCCTTGCCGGTCATCCGCTGACGAACCATGACTGCCAGCCTATCGCTTCCTCAATTGACTGACACACCAGGTGATCGGGTAAGGTGTGTTCTTGTCGTTCCCCATGGTGTAATGGCAACACTACGGTTTTTGGTACCGTCATTCCAGGTTCGAGTCCTGGTGGGGAAGCACAGCAGAATGAAAAGACCGCACCACCCTCCTTAATTGAGGGTGGTGCGGTCTTTTGTTCCTGAGTAGAAGCCGGCTCTAGCGGGGATCCCGCTCGCAGCCCACACCATCACCGTCACGGTCATGGGCGGAGCGGTAACCCGGGTCATTCTTGCGGATGGGCCCCCCGATCGCATTCCAAACTGCCGCGCAGTTCTGGTAGTACACCTGAGTGGAAGGCTTCGGCGCAGGAGCAGGCGCAGGCGCAGGCGCCGGAGCAGGCGCAGGCGCAGGAGCAGGCGCAGGCGCCGGAGCAGACTTCGGTGCGGGTCCGGGAATGATGCCCGGCAGCGGGTTGGGAATCAGGCGCTGCTGCACCGCCCAGGTGACACCGGCTCCAGCCAGTCCGACCACAGCTGCCAGCACGACCGCGCCACCGATAAGCTCCCCGGCCTCGCCCTCGGAGGAACCTCCGGAAGACAGGGAGCTGAACAGCTGCGTCTCAGAATCTTCTGACTCAGTGGATTCGGATTCGCTGGAGAGCTCCGCACTGAGGGAGGTCTCTGCGGTGTTCTCCGGCTCCAACTCAGTGGTCTGAGCTGCAGCGGGAACAATGGTGGAGAAGGTGACGGAAGCGGCCACACCAAGGGCCAACAAGGTTTTACGCATGAGGAAATATTAATCATTTGCTGATAAATATCCATTTCTCTCACATGGGACCCACCCCCTGGGGTATCAGTGCGCGGTGTGCCCGTAGACCTCCCCCAGGTCGACTTCCTGCCCCGGTTCGAGCATGACGAATTGGCCCATCATCCCCTGATCCTCATGGAAGAGCATGTGGCAGTGGTACATGTAGGCCCAGCCAGGGTCCGGATAGGGGCCGAAACTGACAGCCAGGCGCACGCTCGCCCCAGGCGGCAGAGCGACGGTGTCTTTCGGCCCCTGGGTCCAGATCGGGGCCTGGGTTCCCTCCACTGAAAGCACGTGGAAGAAAGCGTTGTGGATATGGAAGTTGTGGATCCAGTCCGAGTTCTCATTGCTCACGGTCCAGATCTCGGGGCGGTCATGATCAATGATGAGATCCACCCTGGTCATGTCCATGGTTTCACCGTTGATTTCAAAGGTGTTGAGACGAAACTCCCGCTCCACTGCACCTTCCGTATCAAGGTCAATCGCCGGGATCAGGGTGGCCGGAAGGGCCGCCGGAGCTGGTGATGACTCGGCGGGTCCGCGAAGCTGGAGCAGTTCGAAGTGGTCCCCCAGGCCGAAGTCAAGGGAGAACTCATCCTCCGGGACCTCCAGGTTCTCGGGAAATTCCGCTGCTTCCAGCATCACCTCCTCCCCCACGTCCAGATCAACCAGGATCTCGGCGCGTTCACCGGGACTGAGGTAGATATTCTCCACCTCCACCGGTTCCGGCAGGAGCCCGGAGTCGGCGGCGATGACCTGGAAGGGGCGGCCATCGGAGAAACGCAGGTTGAAAAAGCGCATGGTGGAGGCATCGAGAAGGCGAAGCCGCAGCCTGGGGGTGCTGGCGGTGAAGGTGGCGTTGGTGATGCCGTTGACGGTGGGCACCTCTCCCCTGAGTCCGAGGTCCGGATCCTCGATCTCATTGAGACTGCCGTCCTCGTTGAAATTGTGGTCCATCAGGACCACCGGGATGTCATCCACCCCGTAATCCTGGGGGATCTTCAGGGCCGTCGACTCCGGGTCAGTGATGTAGAGCAGTCCGGCCAGTCCCCGGTAGGCGTGCAATCCGGTCAGGCCATGGGGGTGTGGGTGGTACCAGAGGGTGGCGGCGGGTTGATCCACCGTCCAGGTGGGGGTCCAGGTTTCCCCGGGCTCGATGGGCTGGTGTGGGCCGCCATCCATTTCGGCGGGCAGTTTCATGCCGTGCCAGTGGATGGTGGTCATCTCCCCGAGTCCGTTGTGAACCTCCATCTGTACTTCTTCCCCGCGCGGCAGCAGCAGGGTGGGCCCCAGGTGGTTGCCGTTGAAGCCCCAGGCGGGGGTGTCCTCATCCGGAAGGATGCGGGCGTTGATCTCCCCGGCATCGAGCCGGAAGGTACGGCGGCCGTCGATAAGCTCCCCTTCGGCCAGGGGTGGAACGGGAAGTGGGCGGCGCTCCCCGGAGTAGCCCCGCGGGGTGGGTGCGCAGGCCGCCAGCACTGCCCCGGAGAGCAGGACCACGACACCACGGAAGAAGGCTCGACGACTGAACTGGGGGCTCATGCCCCTGAGTTTAAGCCGGGATGAGAGCCGCGTGATAGCGCGCCGTGATCTCCGGGTGGGCACGTAGGCGGGACTTGAGGACATTGATCCCGGTGATGCCGCTGATCTCCTGGCCCGCCATATCTCGCCCCACCCCGGTAGCGGCAGCGGCCAGCTCCGCCGGCAGTTTCACCCTGGGGAAGACCCCATCCAGGCTGCTGGTGAAGAAATAGGGCAGGGAATAACGTTCGGTTCCCGGTTCCGGGGGCAGCACGCGGTGCGGGGTGGCCACCAGATAACCATCCGTCGCGACCTCCAGCAGCTCCCCGATATTGACCACGAAGAGACCGGGGATTGCCGCCACGTCGATCCACTCCCCTGCACGCTCGACCTGAAGGCCTACGGAACCAGGTTCGGGCAGCAGCAGGGTGAGCACCCCGGAGTCCTTGTGAGCTCCCACACCCTGGTCGGAACCGGAACCGTCATGGCCGGGGTAGCGGGCGATTTTCATCAGCGGAAAAGGTTCCTGGGAGACCTGCTCGAAGAAGTCCGCCGACTGTCCCAGAGACTGGGCCCAGGCGGCTAGCAACTGACGGGACACCTGAGTGTTCAACTCCAGCCACTTCTCCACCAGACCGCGTAGTTCCGGGACGGATTCCGGCCAGAGATTCGGGCCCTCCAGCACCTGCCAGGGGCGGTTTTGGAGGTCATCAGCACGGGCGGGAAGCTCCAGGGCGAAGTCGATCTGCTCCCGCCAGTCCACCTTGCCCTGGGTCAGTTCATCGCCGATGTGGGCGTAACCGCGGTAGTGCGGGGAGTGGATATTCGAGATCTCCCGTTTCACTTCATCCGGTTGAGCGAAGAAGCGGCGGGTGGCGGCGAAGAGGTCGGTGGCGAGGCCCTCGGGGATGCCGTGGTCGGCGAGGTAGAAGAATCCCACCTCGTGAGTCACCTGGCGCAAGCGGGCGATCTCGGACTCGCGTCCGGGGCCGTCGATAAGCTTCTGCAGGGAGATGACAGGTAGTGCTGCATCGCTCATGGGGAGCCTCCTTAAACTGGTTCGCCCACATAATTTAGACCAAGTGGTCTAGAATTTCGCTGTATAAATTCATCGAGGAGCAAAGGCGCGAAGTTGGAGACGACGGAGAAATATCCGGATGAGGATCACAATGCGCGCCGATTCATCTGGTCCAATGGGCTGCAGAATATCGGTGATCAGATCGTGGCCGCCAAAACTGTGCTGCCCTGGCTACTGCAGTCGGCCGGCGCCCCGGGTTTCTTCATCGCCCTGCTGGTGCCGATCCGTGAAGCTGGTTCCATGCTCCCCCAGGCGGCCCTGACCCCCTGGGTGACCGGCAATGCGGACCGCCGCGCACTCTGGATGTGGGGTTCGGTGGGTCAGGGGGTGGCAGCAGCCTTGATCGGGGTGGTGGCACTGACCATGGAGGGCTGGCCCCTCGGTCTGGCGGTGATCCTGCTGTTGGCGGTCCTCGCGGTGTTCCGCGCGCTCTGTTCGATCACCTCCAAGGATGTGCAGGGCCGGACCATCCACAAGGGTGGGCGTGGTGAGATCACCGGGCGCGCCACCGCCCTAGGTGGTGCGGTGACCCTGGCGGTGGGACTGGGACTGCTGGTGTTGCCTGGTGCGGTCCCCACCGGTCTGATCGCCGCACTGATCTTCGCCTCCGCTCTGGCCTGGATCATTGCGGCCCTGGTGTTCCGGGGCATCCTCGAACCGGAGCACGACGCAGACAAAGCCGGGGAGCGGGACCGGAACTGGTTGTGGGACTGCATTGAGCTGCTGCGCGGCGACCGTGTTTTCCGGAGTTTCGTCATCGTGCGCTCCCTGATGTTGGTCAGCGCCCTGTCCACCACCTTCATCGTCACCCTCTCCCAGGAAGTGGGTGAGAACCTCAGCGGCCTGGGCGCCTTCCTCATCGCCTCCGGGTTGGCCGCCCTGCTCGGCGGCCGGATCTCCGGGATCTGGTCGGATGTCTCCGCCAAGAAGGTGATGAGCTTCGGTTCCGCGGCCGCCGCCCTGGTGCTGCTGGCACTGGTGGCCGGGGCCCGCTGGCTTCCGGTGGGGGTCAACGCCTGGTTACTGCCTCTGGGATTCTTCGCGGTGAATCTGGCCCACACCGCCATTCGGGTGGCCCGGAAAACCTATGTGGTGGACCTGGCGGAGGGTGATCAACGTACCCGTTATGTCAGTGCCGCGAACTCCCTGATGGGCCTGATCCTGCTCGGGGTGGGAGCTGTCTCCGGGGTGGTCGCCCAGGCCGGATCTTCCGCTGCCCTGCTCTTCCTCGCGGCGGTGGGACTGGTGGGAACCCTGGCCGCGGGCCGGATGAAGGATGTCTCGGTGGGCTGAGACCGCTTATCGACGCCCCTCCTCCCCCACCGTGTCTACACCTGGGGCACCACGCCGCAGGTGGAAGCAAAGCAGCCCACGGAATCCGCCCTGACAGTTATGCTGTATCGGTACCTGTCCGGGGTGGCTTAGTCCCTTGTGCACTTGAGCCCCCAATGTCCCGGCATGCGTCCCCTAGCACCAAAGGAACAACCTGAACGTGAGCACTTCCCCGAATCCCTGCGCCCTTGTCGTACTGGCTGCCGGTGCAGGCACCCGCATGAAATCTGAGACCCAGAAGACCCTGCATGAGATCGGCGGCCGCAGCCTGCTCTCCCACAGCCTGCATGCCGCTGCCGGGGTCTCCCCGGAACATATCGTCGCGGTGATCGGGCATAAGCGCGAGCAGGTCGGCCCGGCGGTCGAGGCCGTCGCCGAGCAGCTGAACCGTGAGGTGCTCACCGCCATCCAGGAGGAGCAGAACGGTACCGGCCATGCCGTGCAGTGTGGTCTGGCACCGCTGCCCGATTTCGAGGGCACCATCATCGTCACCAATGCTGATGTCCCCCTGCTGCGCCCGGAAACCCTGGGCCAGCTGCTGGAGGCGCACACCGCCGTTCCCACCGCGGTGACCGTACTGACCATGCGGCTTGAGGACCCCACCGGCTATGGCCGGATCATCCGCAACGCGGAGGGTGAGGTCACCGCCATCGTGGAGCAGAAGGACGCCACCGAGGAGCAGCGCAACGTGGATGAGGTGAACTCCGGTGTCTTCGCCTTCGATGCCGCAGTGCTTCGCGACGCTCTCGGCAAACTCGACTCCGACAATGCCCAGGGCGAGCTTTACCTGACCGACGTGCTCGGCATCGCCCGTGAGGCCGGCCACCCGGTGCGGGCCTTCCTGGCTGCGGACCCCGCCGAACTGGCCGGGGTGAACAACCGCGTGCAGCTGGCGGAGGCCGGCCGTGAGCTCAACCGCCGCACCGTTGAAACCGCAATGCTCGGCGGGGCCACCATCATCGATCCGGAGAGCACCTGGATCGGCGTGGATGTGCAGGTGGGCAGGGATGTGGTGATTCATCCGGGCACCCAGCTGTGGGGTACCACCAGCATCGCCGATAATGCGGAGATCGGGCCGGACACCACCCTGCGTGACATGACCATCGGCACCGGCGCCACGGTGATCCGCACCCACGGCGAGAGTTCCGTCATCGGCGCCCACGCCAGTGTCGGCCCCTTCACCTACATCCGCCCGAACACCGTTCTCGGTGAGGACGGCAAGTTGGGTGGCTTCGTGGAGGCCAAGAACGCCCAGATCGGGCGGGGCTCCAAGGTGCCCCACCTGACCTATGTCGGTGACGCCACCATCGGCGAGGAATCCAATATCGGGGCTTCCTCCGTCTTCGTGAACTATGATGGTGTTACCAAACATCACACCACGATCGGCAGTCATGTCCGCACCGGCTCAGACACCATGTTCATCGCTCCGGTGACCGTGGGCGATGGCGCATATTCCGGGGCAGGTACAGTAATCAAGGAGGATGTCCCCCCGGGCGCCCTCGCCGTATCCGGTGGTAGCCAGCGCAACCTTGAAGGATGGGTCCAGAAGAAGCGTCCGGGAACCCCCGCCGCCGAGGCCGCTGAACGCGCCCTGGCAGATTTTTCTGAACTCAACCAGGAAGGTTAAGCTGACGATCATGACAGCTCACTGGAAGCAAAACCACAAGAACATGATGTTTTTCTCTGGTCGGGCGCACCCCGAACTGGGAGAGGCTGTGGCACGGGAACTGGGGATCGAAGTAACTCCCACCACCGCCCGGGATTTTGCGAATGGCGAGATCTTCGTCCGTTTTGAGGAGTCTGTCCGTGGCTCCGACTGCTTCGTCCTGCAGTCCCACACTCAGCCGCTGAACAAGTGGCTGATGGAACAGCTGATCATGATCGATGCTCTCAAGCGCGGTTCCGCCAAGCGCATCACCGCGATCCTGCCTTTCTACCCCTATGCCCGCCAGGACAAGAAGCACCGCGGCCGCGAGCCGATCTCCGCTCGCCTGGTCGCTGACCTGCTGCTGACCGCCGGTGCAGACCGCATCGTCTCCGTGGATCTGCACACCGACCAGATCCAGGGCTTCTTCGACGGCCCGGTCGATCACATGCACGCCATGCCGATCCTGACCGACTACATCACCTCGAAGTACGACATGAGCAATATCTGTGTCGTCTCCCCCGATGCCGGTCGCGTCAAGGTCGCCGAGAAGTGGGCCAACACCCTGGGGGATGCCCCGTTGGCCTTCATCCACAAGTCCCGCAGCGTGGACGTGGCCAATGAGGTCACCGCAAACCGCGTCGTCGGTGAGGTCGAGGGTAAGGACTGTGTCCTGCTCGATGACATGATCGACACCGGTGGCACCATCGCCGGCGCCTGCCGCGTGCTCAAGGAGGCCGGTGCCCGTTCCGTGGTCATCGCCTGCACCCATGGCGTCTTCTCCGACCCGGCCCGGGAACGCCTCAGTGCCTGCGGTGCCGAGGAGATCATCACCACCGACACCCTGCCGCAGAACACCGAGGGCTGGAAGAACCTGACCGTCCTCAGCATCGCCCCGCTGCTGGCCCAAACCATCAGTGAGATCTTCGAGAACGGTTCCGTGACCACCCTCTTCGAGGGACAGGCCTAGATTTCCGGCTGGCCCAGAACCACTGATTCAAGACCCCCTGTCATGTGACAGGGGGTCTTAGTCATTCCGCCGGTTTCCCGGGTTGAGCTGTTGGAGCACCGCCACCACCAGCAGGGCTGCGGCAGGCACCCAGAAAACAGGCCCGCCGATGCCGGTGTAGATCGGCAGGAACACAACTGGGGCGGCGGCGGTGCCGAAGAAACGGAAAGCCTGCACCGTGGAGATCAGGGAGGAGCCACCCGGACCTCCGATCACCGCCAGGTTCACCGTCGCCTGGATTCCCTGCCCCGCCATGATGGTCAGCGCCCATGCCAGAATCAGCAGCCACACCCAGGTTGCCAGGGGAAACAGGAAGAGGGCGACCGCGGCCACCAGCGCAGCGGACACCAGGATGGCCCGTGTTCCGTAGCGGTCAGCCAGCCCGCCGATCGGTCGGGCGGTGAGGAATGCTGCGGTGCCACCGCACATGATGACCAGACCACGCCCCACCGGCCCCAGTCCGAATTCATCCCCGACGTAGAGGGCTGCCAGGAAACCCAGCCCCATGACACCGATCCCCACCACGAAGCTGCTGAACATCTGCACCCCCACGGGTCCCCACTGGATCTGACCCGTCACCCGCTGTGGGGAGGAATCCGGGGAAGGCACCACAGGTACCCGGACCAGCAGAATAAAGGCCGAGGTCAGGATGGTGGCCAGGAAAGCCAGCCGCCAGCTCACCAGGGTGGACAACCCTGAGATCAGGGGCGCGGAGAGCATACCCAGGGACTGCATCGCCGCATAGGTTCCCAGGGCCGAACCCAATGACTCCGGTGGGGTGAGCTCCCGCAGCATCATCTGGAACACCGGGGTGGTGAAGGCGTTGGCGATGCCGATGACCGCGAAACAGAGCAGGAAAAAGAACCAGGAAGGCGTGATGAGGAGAGCCAGCGCGAACGGCAGGGTCACCGCGTAGGCCGTCAGAATCACCTTGTGCGGCGGTATCTTCCGGACCAGCCGACCGGAGAAAAGCATCATCGTGGCGAAGGGGAAGAGATAGGCCGAGATCGTCAGTGCGGCCTGCGCCACGGTGATGTCGAAGGTCTCGGCGAACTCCGGGAGCACCACCGCCAGTGCCTGCCCGGTGAAGGGTCCCACGAAACCTCCGACATAGATGGCCCCGATCTGAAGTTTCTTCATGGTCTTCCCTTTCGACGGTCATAGGATACCCATTGGATTGCCCCGCCGAGGGCGTTCCCTCAGATTGCCCAGCCTGAGGGTATGTGTGTCACCCCTGGGAAGTGCTTAAACTCACCCCACAACTCCCCTGGGCTCACGCGTACCATGGGTGGTGACGGCCGGAACATTCCGGCAGGTCAGCAGAGATTTGAAGGCAGCATCCCGGCGTGCTGAGCGGGGATGTGACAACACCCACGGCAACGTGGTGGAAGGAACGTTTTCATGAGCTCATTCACCGGCAAGGTTGCACTGGTCACCGGCGCCGCTTCCGGCCTCGGCGAGGCCATCGCCAAGGATCTGGCCGCCCGCGGGGCCAAGGTCATCGCCACCGACATCAACTTCGAGGGCACCGAACGCGTCGTCGCGGAAATTCAGGAGACCAGTGGCGAGGCAGCCCCCTTCAAGATGGACTCCGCCTCCCGCGAGGACAATAAGGCCGCCGTGAAGTTCGCCGTGGAACGTTTCGGTGCCCTGCACCTGGCGGTCAACAACGCCGGCATCGGCGGCAAGTCCAACAAGGTCGGCGAGATGGACCTCGATGACTGGGACCGTGTCATCGCCATCAACCTCAGCGGTGTGGCCTATGGCAACCGCTACCAGATCGAGCAGTTCCTCAAGCAGGATGATGCCGGCAAGTGTGCGATCGTGAACATGGCATCCATCCACGGGACCGTCGCTGCACCGGGTAACTCCGCCTACACCGCGGCGAAGCACGGCGTGGTCGGCCTGACCAAGAATGCCGCCGCCGAGTACGGCGACAAGGGCATCCGGGTCAACGCCGTCGGACCGGCCTACATCAACACCCCGTTGTTGGAGAACCTGCCCAAGGAACACTACGACGCACTGGCCGCCAAGCATGCCTTCGGCCGTCTGGGTGAGTCCCAGGAGGTGGCCTCCCTGGTGCGCTTCCTGCTCTCCGAGGAAGCATCCTTCATCACCGGTTCCTACCATCTGGTCGACGGTGGTTACACCGCCGTCTAAGGCCCCGAACCAGATAAGGAGGGGTTACGCTCAAGGGCATGACCCCCTCCTCCCCTTTTGACCTGCTGCTTCGCGCGCTTGTCGATGTCGCGGACCCAGAGCGCGCCCCAGGCATGAAGGCCTATATGCGGGATCAATTTTCCTTCCTCGGGGTGAGCACCCCGGATCGACGGAAAGCCAGCCGGGAGCTGCTGCGGGGGCGTCGTCAAGCACCTGACTGGAGATTCATCGCGGCCTGCTGGGCCGCCGAGGAACGGGAGTTCCAATACGTCGCCTGCGATCATCTCTCCCAGGTTCCGGTGACCTGGGAGGATCTGCCACAGCTGAAATTCCTGGTGGAGAACAAATCCTGGTGGGACACCGTTGATGCCCTGGTCAAGACCATCGGGCGGGCCGCCACCGCGGCGGACATGGAGGAGTGGGCCCAGGACCCTAACTTCTGGGTGCGCCGCGTGGCGATCCTGCATCAGCTGGGATTCAAGGCGGACACCGACCCCGCCCTGCTGAGTGAGATCATCCTCCGCAACACCGGATCGAAGGAATTCTTCATCAACAAGGCCATCGGCTGGGCACTCAGGGAGTACGCCCGAAGTAATCCGGAATGGGTGCGTACCTTCCTCCTTGAGCAGGAGGAGAAACTTTCGGCGCTGAGCCGCCGGGAGGCTGCAAAGCACCTCTGAACGGGCCGTCGAAAAGCTCAGTCCGGGGCGAGTGCCGAACGATAGGGAGCCGGGTCGACCTCGACCGTCCGGGCCGGGGAAAACCTCGGGGTATCCCCCTTGTCGATGAGCACGGTGCGGATGCCCTCGAAGAAGTTGGGGTCCTGCCGCAGCAGCTTGCCGACGGCCGCCTCATTGTCCAGCGCCTCACGAGCTGAGCTCGGCTGCGCCCGGTAGAGTTCCACCGCTGCCACGATCGACGCCGGATTGGCCCGCTCCTGTTGGGCAAGCACCAGCTGCTGCAGCTCCGTGTCCGGGGAGGCCGCCAGGCGATCAGCGATCTCCGCCCACTCTCCGCCGCTGAAGCATTCCTCAATCCCAGTTTCAAAACCTGCGATCCGGGAAGGCTGGTCCAGGGTGCCGGAGAACCGCTCCAGGGCTTCCTCGATGGATCCCGTAATGACCGCAGCCTCGAAGTCCGCCAGTTCCGCTGAGGGCACGAAGTGGGTGCCCACCCCGGACCAGAGCATGTCCGCGGCACTCAGGCGTAGCGCGGTGGTGCCGATGAAGGTGGCCAGGCTCGCCGAGGCATAACCCTTGGTGCCCTCCATCCGTTGCATCTCATAGGACATTCCCACATCCGGCACGAAAGCGATGTAGATCTCCGGCATGGAGGCACTGGCCCGCTCCGTGACCACTCGGAAAGAACCGTGGGCAGAGATCCCGAGCCCACCTCCCATGGCGATGCCGTCAATGGTCGCCACATAGGGCTTGGGGAAAGCCGCCACCTGTGCGTGCAGATCATAGGAGGAGGCGAAGAAGTGCTCTGCCTGTTCCGTGTTCCCCGCCGCCATGTGGCTGTAGCCGTAGCGGATGTCCCCGCCGGCGCAGAAGGCCTTGGAGCTGGTGGAACGGATCAGCACCTGTTCCACCGCTGGATCACTCTCCCAGGCGCGCAACACCGGGCCGATCTCATCGACCATCTCTTGATCGATCGCATTGAGTGCCTTCGGCCGATCCAGGGTGATCACACCGGTGCCATTCCGCACTTCCAGGGATAACTTCTCTGTCATGATTTTCTGCTGCAGCTCCGTCACGGGGGACACCTCTCTTGAAAATGTGTTCTGCACCACTCACACTGCCCTTTTCTGACAGGGAAAGAGCGGAGCGTTCCGGCATGTGGAACACGAGAGGACTTTCAGGGGCTTCGCTGGTTAAGTCCCAACCAGACACAAACTGTGAGTGGCGGCACATTCCGGGTGGCCCGACAAGGTGACCCACATACCCCACTCCAATGTCATGGACATGCTTACCCATCACCAACAAACTGGAGAACAACGTGTGTAGTCCCAACGTCCAGCTTCCCAAGGATGGTCTCAATCGGCCGGAAGGCCTTGACACCAACCTGGATGTCAGCGGCATGGTCGATTCGGACGGCGGCCAGATTGATCGGCGAATCTTCTCTGACCAGCAGATCTACCAGCAGGAGATGAGACGCATCTTCGCCCGCAGCTGGCTGTTCATCGCCCACGAATCCCAGTTCGAGAAGCCCGGTGACTTCTTCCAGACCTACATGGGTGAAGACCCGGTTATCGCCACCATGAACAAGCAGAAGGAAGTCCGCGTTCTGCTCAACAACTGCCGCCACCGTGGTGCGCGAGTCTGCCGTGCAGACCTGGGCCGCACCAAGAATTTCACCTGCACCTACCACGGGTGGGCCTATGATCTTGACGGCAAGCTGATCAGTCTTCCAGGTGCGGACAACTACACGGAGGACTTCAAGACCGAGGACTGGAGCCTGATCGCCGTCCCCCGCGTCGAATCCTACAAGGGTCTCATCTTCGCGAACTGGGATGAGAACGCTGAGCCGCTCACCGATGCCCTGGGCGAGATGAAGTGGTACATGGATGCCTTCCTCGACCGCGATCCCGAAGGCACCTACACCGTCGGCGGTGTCACCAAGTGGGTGCTGGAGGGAAATTGGAAACTCGCCGCCGAGCAGTTCGCCACCGACTGGTACCACGTCAACATGTCCCACGCCTCCGCACTGATGGTCATGTCCCCCACCGGCAAGGGCCCGAAGAAGGATATCGCGGAGCGCACCGGTAAGCAGTACACCGATGATCATGGCAATGGTGCCGGCTTCCCGGTTCACATCAAGAACCGTTTCGATGCTCAGCCGGTCCATGAGTACTACGACTATGACTTCCTGCGTGAACGACTCTCCCCGGAGCAGGTCATGGGCCCCATGACCAACGGACACGCCACCATCTTCCCCAACTTCTCCTACCTCCCGGTCAACGGCTCCATCCGAATCTGGCACCCCAAGGGCCCAGACAAGATGGAGGTCTGGGCCTGGACTGTCCTGGATCGCGGTATGCCCGAGGACGTCGCCCGCGCCCAGCGTCTCTACAACCTCCGCACCTTCGGCCCCTCCGGCATCTTCGAGCAGGATGACGGCGAGAACTGGTCCGAGGCGCAGGCAAACGCCGGTGCCTTCATGGTGTCCAACACCCCGTTGAACTACCAGATGGGCATCGGCGCCGAAACCCAGGATCCGGACTTCCCCGGCACCACCTCCGGTCTCTACTCCGATGCCGCCGGACGCAGCCTCTACCGCCGTTGGGCGGAACTGATGAGCACCCCGGCCTGGCACGAAAAGTAATTCCCCCCCCCACCCAGCCCCCGAAAGGACCACCCCCATGTCTGAAGCCACCGCAGTCAAGGTTGCCGACCTCGATGACATCGAACAGGAGGAGGCCATCGTCATCGAATCCGATGTCAGTGGATTCGCTGAGCCGATCGCCCTCTTCCGCACCGAGGATGATGAGGTCTACGCACTCAACGACACCTGCACCCATGAAACCGCATCCCTGGCTGATGGCTGGATCGAGGGAACCGAGGTGGAGTGTCCGATCCACTCCGCAAAATTCTGCCTCAAGACCGGTTCCGTGCTCTGTATGCCGGCCACCGTCGATGCCCCCACCCACAAGGTTGAGCTCCGGGGCGAAGAAATCTGGCTCTACCCGGGCACCCCGGCGCAGGAAGCCGACGCATGAGTTCCTCCACCACCATCCTCGGTGGCGGCATCGGTGGTTTCACCCTGGCCCAGGAACTGAGGAAACTCGGTTACGAAGGTGCCGTGACCATCATTGACGAGCACGGTCTTCCCTATGACCGCCCACCACTGTCCAAGGAGATTCTGAGCGGCACCAAAGCCCCGGAAGAAATCCAGTTCGTACCGGAAAGCTGGTATTCGGAAAATCAGGTGAAGGTGCTGCAGGCCAAGGTTGAACGCATCGATGCAGCAGCCCGTACCTTGCTGCTCGACAACGGTGAAGAACACACCTATGACAACCTGGTGCTGGCCACCGGCGGCCACGCCCGGCGCGGTGACACCCCCGGTTTCAATGATGACTCGGTGATCGTGTTGCGCACCCTGGCGGATGCCCAGCGGTTGAGTGAAAACCTCGTGGCTGGCAGAACCCTGGGCATCATCGGTGCTGGTCTGATCGGTGCTGAGGTGGCCTCGGTGGCCCGGGAACGCGGGGCTGAGGTCATCCTGGTGGATCCTGCCCCGGTGTCCCTGATCCCGGCGGTGGGTGAGGAGATCGCGCAGCGTCTGCACGATCTGCATGATGCCCATGGGGTGCACTTCATCAACGGTCTGACCTCTGCCATCCGCCGTGAGGGAGAGAAATATCTCCTGGAGATTGACGGGCAGGACGAGACTGTCGAGGTGGATGCTGTGCTGCTGTGCATCGGTCTCGTTCCCGAGGAATCGCTGGCAGCTTCCGCCGGTCTGGAACGCGATGGTGGGGTGCTTGTCGACGCCGAACAGCGCACCAGCGCCCCGGGTATCTGGGCGGTGGGTGACTGCGCGCGACGTCGCAACGCGGATGGTTCTCTGGAGCGTCGCCATGAGCACTGGGAATCCGCGATGCAGGAGGCTAAGACCGCCGCGGCTTCCATCACAGGTTCCCCGGCGCCGGTGGGGGGTGCTTCCTGGTTCTGGTCCGACCGTTATGGCGTCCACCTCGAGGGCATCGGTTCAATGACCGCAGTGGGGAGCACCGTCATCCGACCTGATGAGGCCGGCCATCCCGCCGTGGCTTTCCGGGTCACCCCGGAAGGAAAACTCGCCGGTGCCGCCTCCTACAACGATTCCATGGCGGTGCGCGCTGCCCGCAGGATCATCGACCGCGAACTTGATGTCGATCCCGCGAAGCTTGCTGATCCCACCATCCCGCTTAAAAAGCTGACCCGCTGATTCCCCTGAATTGAGTTGCCATGTCTGATTACCTTCGCCGCGAAGATATCACGCTCGGTGAGAGAGTCAATGCCGAGCTCTACTATGAACTGCTGAACTTCTACCACGATGAAGCCGCTCTGCTCGATGACAGCCGCTACGTCGACTGGCTCGAGTGTTTCGATGAGGATCTCTCCTACTGGGCCCCGATCCGCACCAACCGGCTGCGTCGCCAGCAGGCGCTGTCCATCGCCGACCGGGAGGAACTCGCCTACTATGACGAGACCCACGAGTCCCTGGCCTGGCGGATCCGCCGTTTCGATTCCGGCATGGCCTGGGCTGAGGATCCGCCCTCACGTACCCGTCACCTGATCACCAACATCACTGCTCGGCATGGTGAGGATCAGGAGGGCAACCAGGTGCTGGAGGTGCGCTCCAACTTCCTGGTGTGGCGTACCCGTCTCGAGCATGAGCAGGACACCTTCGTGGGCACCCGTACTGATCTCCTGCGGCAGAACGAGGGTGGCTTCAAGGTCTTCGACCGCCGGATCCTCCTGGACTTCAATGTCCTCCCCTCAAAGAACATCTCCACCTTTTTCTAGGAGACATGATGCTCAAGAACACCACCACTCTGATCACCGGTGCCGGCTCTGGGTTGGGTGCTGCACTGGCAGAGCGATTCATCGCGGAAGGTTCCAGGGTCGCGATCGTCGACATCGACCTGGACCGGGCCCGTGAAATCGCCGCCTCCCTCGACTCCGAGCTGGTGCTTCCCCTGGCTGCCGATGTCCGGGACACCCATTCCCTGCACACTGCGGTTGATGCCACCATCTCATCCTTCGGCACCCTGGACACCGTGATCCCCAATGCGGGCATCTGGGATTACAACCGCTCGGTGACCCGCCTGAACGGTGAAGAACTCTCCGACATGTTCGATGAGGTCATGGCCGTCAACACCAAGGGTTATCTGCTGACGGTGGAGGCCACCTGGCGTCACCTGGTGGCTTCCCATGGTTCGATCATCATGACCTTGTCCAATTCCTCTTTCTACGCCGCTGGCGGCGGCCCCATATACACCGCCAGCAAGTTCGCTGACCGAGGACTCATGCTGCAGTTCGCCCATGAACTGGCCCCGAAGGTACGGGTCAACGCGGTTGCTGTGGGTGGCATGAAAACCAATCTCAGCGGCCCTTCCTCCGCTGGTCTCGACTCCCGGAAGATCGCAGATTCCTTCGCCCGGAGAGCAGTGGAGGGCAACCCTTATATCCCCCTGCATGACATTTCCATGGATCCGGCGTCCTTCACCGGCCCTTATGTCATGTTGGCCTCATCATCTGAAGCCGGGAACATCACCGGCACCATCATCAACGCAGACGGCGGGATTTCTGCCCGCGGTTTCGCCACAGCTGCAGGAGGTGACGATCTATGATCGTCCTCGGAGTTGAACATAACGCCAGCGAATTCAATATCAGCCCATGCAGTCAGATCCAGAATCATGCGTGCTATCAGCCCGATCTGACCGCCATGATCTATGAGGATCGGAGCTACACCTACCGCGAGTTCCATGACCGGGTCCGACTCTGGGCCAGCCACCTCGATGAGGTCGGGGTTCAGCCAGGTGACCGGGTGGCTTACCTCGGCATGAACTCGGAGTCCTTCCTCTTCGCCATGTTCGCTTCCTGGTGGATCGGCGCGACCTTCATGCCCTTCAATTTCCGGCTCTCCGCGCCGGAAGTTTCCCAGCTCTTCCTGCAGGGCACGCCGCACACCGTGTTCGTGGAGGGCTCCCACCTGGAGACGGCCAAGACCATCTACGGTATTGAGCGCCACCACGTCATCGTCATCGACGATGATCCTTATGCCCTGCCGAACGGGGACATCCCCATGTACTGGGCGAAGACCTCCAACCTGGAGGGGCGGGACACCGCCGGAGTCCGCAAGCCCCGCCCAGTGGTGATGCGCGATCTCGCTCTGCTGCTCTTCACCTCCGGCACCACCGGACTGCCCAAGGGAGTTCAGCTCACCTTCGGCAACCTGTGGTGGAACTCAATGAACGTGGACACCATGGTGGACACCCGCCCGGGTGACATCACTCTGGCGGCGGCACCCCTCTTCCACGTCGGTGCCCTCAACTCCTTCGTGATCCGCTCCTTCTACCGGGGGAATACCGCGGTTGTCCACCGCAATTTCGATCCCGCCAAGATTTTCACGGACATTGAGCAGTACGGCATCGGTTCCGCCTTCCTGGTTCCGGCGCAGTTGCAGGCCATGTACAACCACGATGATTTCCAGGATGCGAAACTGGAGACCCTGCGTGCCATCATCTGCGCCGGCGCTCCCGTCCCACCTGTGCTGATCCGCCGCTATCTGGAGAAGGGGCTTGTGGTGCAGCAGGCCTGGGGGCTGACCGAAACCTCCCCCTTCGCCACCTACCTCCCGTCCCGGATGACGGAGGAAAAGCTGGGGTCCTGCGGTATCCCGATGCCATACACCCAGATCAAGCTGGTCAACCTGGACACGGGCGAAGACATCCGGGAGCCCAACCAGTCCGGTGAAATGTGGGTCAAGGGACCGAATGTGGCCACTGGCTACTGGAATAATCCGGAAGCCACGCAGACTGCCTACACCGCCGGGTGGTTCCACTCCGGGGACATCGGTTATATCGATGAGGACGGCTACTACTTTGTGGTGGATCGCCTCAAGGACATGATCATCTCCGGTGGGGAGAATGTGTACCCGGCGGAGGTGGAACGCGTCCTCGCCGGCCATGACCATATCCTCAGCAGTGCGGTGGTGGGCACCCCCAATGAGCAGTGGGGGGAATGTGTGGTCGCGGTGGTGCAGCCCTCCCCCGGTGTCACGCTCACCCTGGAAGAGATCCGGGAGCACTGTGATAACCATCTCGCCCGTTACAAGCTGCCGCGCAAGCTGATCCTCACCGAGGAAATTCCGCGGAACACCGCCGGCAAGATCGACAAGATCCGAACCCGGGCACTGGTCCGGGAAACCCTGGAACGCGAGGCCGCTGAAGAAAAGGTGGGATCCTGATGAGCTATACCTACATCTCCAAGACACCGGTACGCCACACCTACCCCTATGGTCGCCATGACCTCGAGGTTCCCTTCGCCCCGGTGGCGGAACTCCGGGAATCCCTGGCTCAGGCCTTCCGTGAGGTGGAGGAATGCCGCCGGGTGGTGGTCGTCATCGGCGAGGGCGATCTGGATGCCATCCGCACCTGTGAGGATGCCGGAATGAGCTATTCCCTCGACGTCCAGCTGCCCGACGGCCGTGAGGTTTCCCTCATGGTTCAAGAACCGGACTGGGTCACCTCCCAGTCCACCGACATCACCGACCTGGAGTTGACATGACCTTTCTCGCTGACTGGGACGAGATGTACGCATCCGTAAGCGATATCAAGGAGACCCTGCAGCTGTACCCCATCAGCGGCTCTGAGGAGGAGGTCCGCCTGGGTATGCCACTGGCGCAGGCCATCTCCCAACCGGCCGGCATGTTCTCCGCCCCAGCATTGTTCGGACTTGCGGATCTTTCCGCCACCTGGCTGGCCATGCAGAACGTACCCAAGGGGGTGTTCCCGCTGGCGGTGGCCTCCTCCATCAATGTGCTGACCAACCGGAATGAAGGCGACGCCATCGCGGTCTCCCGTATCGTCCGCGCCGGACGCTCCATCATCGTCACCGACACCGAGATTTTCTCCTCGGTTGATGATGCCCTGCTGGCGAAGGTGGGATGCACCTACTCGGTGCAGCTGCCGAAGAAATAGCCGCCTCGAACCACTGAAGACCACACCTCCCCCGGTGTGACATTCCAGTAGATGGGATGTCACACCGGGGGAGGTGGCTTTTCAATGTTCTTTCTGTCCCGGCAGTTCCGCTACTTCCCCCGAAAGGTGTCTCAAACCCGCCAAAATTGGTGTCGCGTGCCACACAGCGGAACAAAGTCTGCGCCGACTCACTCGGGTGGATGATACTTATGCCCATCACACCGGCAATCGACCCGTAGAGGAAGAAATACATGTCCGCTGTCATTGAAACTGATGTCCTGATCGCCGGCACCGGCCCCACCGGCCTGGTTCTGGCTAACCTCCTTGGCGCCCGAGGCGTCAACGTCACTCTTGTGGAGAAGCGTGCCGAGCTGATCGACTATCCGCGTGGGGTGGGTCTGGATGATGAGTCCTACCGCACCATTCAGGCGATGGATCTGATCGAGGAGATCAGCCCCTACACCCTCCCCCACCACGTGATGCGTGTGGTCAACGGAAAGGGCGAGGTCATCATGACCAATGACCCGCAGGGCGAGCCGTTCGGCTTCCCCCGCAAGTTCGGCTTCCTCCAGCCACTGGTGGACCGGACCATGTTCGAGGGCCTGGCCCGTTACCCCAACGTCCGGACCATCTTCGGGGCCGAATTGAGCGGCCTGGAGGACACCGGTGAAGGTGTCACCGCCCAGATCAACCACTGCACCGGCGAAGAGGGCGAGAACCCCACCGGTGAGAGCACCACCATCAACGCCCGTTTCCATGTCGGCTGCGAGGGAGGCCGTTCCTTCACCCGCAAGTGGATGGGTGTGGACTTCGAAGGTGTCTCCCCATCCACCCGCTGGGTGGTCATCGATGTCCGCAATGATCCGCTGGGTATCCCCAATGTCTACCTCGGTGCTGACCCCAACCGCCCCTATGTTTCCATCGGCCTGCCGCACGGCGTGCGCCGCTTCGAGTTCCTCCTCTTCGATGATGAGCCGAATGAACGCGTCGAGGACAACGCCTTCGTCACCTCCCTGCTGCATGAGCATCTGCCGGAGGGCATCGAGCTGGACATCATCCGCCGCCGGGTGTTCACCCACCACGGCCGGGTGGCCTCTGACTTCCGCAAGGGCAATGTGATGATCGCCGGTGACGCCGCACACCTGATGCCGGTGTGGATGGGCCAGGGCTTCAACTCCGGTGTCCGTGATGCCACCAACCTGGCCTGGAAACTGGATACCGTGCTCAAGGGTCTGGCCGATGACACCCTGCTGGACACCTACAGCCAGGAGCGCCGGGACCACGCCAAGGCGATGGTCGATCTCTCTCTGGCGATGGGCAACATGATCAAGCCCACCGACAAGAGGATCGCTTTCGGACGCGATGTGATCGCTCGCGCCGCCAACCTTTCCCCGCAGGTCAAGAGCTACTTCTCAGACATGAAGTTCAAGCCTATGCCGCGTTATGGTCGGGGTGTCGTCGTCGATCAGGAAACCCTGGCGGCCGGCACCGCCAAGCGCAAGATCTGCACGGATCGCATTCCGAAGCTGATCCCGCTGCGCAATGCCCTACGCAAGGATTCCGCCGTGGGCACCCAGTTCATTCAGCCGCGGGTCACCTTCGAAGGTGAGGAAAAGCTGCTTGACGACGCCATCGGCACCGGCTTCACGATCCTGTCCTGGGGCATGGATCCGGCCAACCTGCTCAGCGAGGAATCCCGCAGGGACATCAACGCCAAGGGGGTGCAGCTGGTTTGCGCTGTTTCCCCGAACCAGGTCGAATGGGCGCGGGAGCAGTGCGCTGCCACCGGCACCCTTGTGGTTCTCGATGACTCCGGTGCCCTGAAGAAGTGGTTCGACAACGCCAGCGTCGGTTCCGTGGTGATCCGTCCGGACCGTTTCATCGCCGCCGCCTGCCTCAACGGTGATCTGCCCCGTGCCATCAAGGCCGTGAGCCATGCAGCCAGCCTGAAGAACAAGGCTCCGGTCACCCCAGCTGAGAACAAGACCCTCAAGGCCGTCGGCTGACCGACTGCCGCACGCCACTCCCCCGCCGGGATGCTTTTCGGCGGGGGAGTTTCGCTTCCCGGTTGGTGGGCGCCAGCTGTCGACCCCCCTCCATAAGCTCTCCCCTTGGCCGACCACCACTCATCCGGGAAAGCCGGTGATCCCACTATTTCATAGCGGTAGGACGGCACCGGGCATGATATTTTCCGGGCAGACGGATGAGAATTGATTCACGCCACTTCAACGAAAAACACCCCCCTCTCACCTGCAGAAAGTCTGGTTTCCCAGGATACTTTTCCGCAGCGGAGGGCGGGGTGCTTTCAATTTATTTTCGGTGGTTTCCCACCCCCGTCATAGGCCACGGGGGCGCCAGCTGTTCAGATCCGGGTGGACAGCCAGGACTTGATCACCTGGTTGAATTCCTCGGCACGCTCCACCTGGGACCAGTGGCCACACTGGCTGAAGATGTGGGCATCAGCGTGGGGGATGATGTTGAGGATGTCCCAGGTGCGCTGCACCGGGATGACCACATCCTGCACACCGTGGATCAGCAGCACCGGCAGGTCAAGCTTGGCCAGCACATCGAAATCCAAGGGCAGTTCCGTGCGATCCCGGTCCCGGGCTGTCACAACCTCCTTGAGTCGGTCGGAGGCCGTGTCATTCAGGGCGGACTGGTAGCGCAGGCTGACCAGTTCATCGGTGACCAGCGACTTGTCCACCACGAACTTCTCGAGGGTCTCGCGGATGCCTTCCTCGGTCAGAGTGGGGTTGGAGTGACCCTGGAGCGCACCGGTGAGCTTGGCTCCACCGGTTCCCATCGACACCACGCCCAGCAGGCGCTCCGGATAATCGATGGCGAACTGGAAGGCCAACCAACCGCCGAGAGAGTTGCCCACGATCCAGGTCTTCTCGATGCCCAGGGCATCCAGGACACGCACGGCGTGGCGGACCCACTCACGGATGCCGTACTCGGTGCCCTCCGGGACCACGGTCTGTCCGTAGCCGATGGAGTCGATCGCGATGCAGCGGCCAACTTCCGAAAGCTCCGGGAGGTTCAGCCACCAGTTGGCGGCAGCGGTGACACCGGTACCCGAGCCGTGGAGGAACAGGATCGGGGCACCCTCGCCCAGGTCGTGATAGTGGGTGATTTCACCGGGAGCGGTCTCGAGCCACTGGTCCTCGAGGCCGAAGAAGGAATCTGTCTTGTAATCAGGAATCTGCGCGGTAGTCATGTTCTCGACTGTATTTCACCTCATGGCTGCGATGTGATTGTGTTCCACACAACGGCACGGTTTAGACTGGGAAACATTTAACCGTTTCCGTGAAAGGTTGTGGCAGTCGTGACAGCGGTTGATACCCGCAGTTCCGTGGACAAGGCCTTCAGTATTCTCCGTGCCTTCACCACCGAAGACACCGCCGGCGTCGGTGTAAGTGAGCTGGCCCGCCGAGCAAGCCTCTCCAAGTCGACGGCACACCGCCTGCTCAGTGCCCTGGTTCAGAATGGTGCGGTGCAGCGTTCCGGGGAGGTCTACCGCCTGGGGTCTCTCTTCACCGAGTTGAACAAGGAAGAGACCACCCGCCAGGCCGACATGGTCTCGGAGGTTCTCACCCCCTTCCTGGCCGCGCTCTTTGAGCGCACCCGCCACACGGTTCATCTGGGTTATCTCATTGGCACGGATGTCTCCTACGCCAATAAGCTCTTCTCCACCCGGGGAGTCACCACTCCCTCGAGGATCGGGGGCCTGGTACCCGGTTACGCCACCGGTGTGGGCAAGGCGATCATGGCCTATGACGAGAACCTGATTAAGGCGGCCATCAATAAAGGGCTGACCAAGTGGACGCCGAACACCATTGATGATCCCGATGAGTTCCATCGGGTTCTGACGCAGGTGCGTCAGGAGGGCATCGCCTATGACCGGGAGGAGATCTCCCTCGGCCTGAGTTGTGTGGCTGCACCGGTTTTCGGTCGGGGTCCGGTGCCGGTGGCAGCGATGTCACTGTCCAGCTCCACCGCAGACTTCCACCCCGAGGATCACATCCCCACCCTGAAGCGGATCACCGCGGCTGCCTCCAAGGCTTTCGCGATCGCTGCCCGTGATCTGGAGGAGGAATAGAAAAAGCACCGGAGACTGGAAACTCCGGTGCTTTCCACTTCAGAAAGACTGTCAGCTGACCATGTTGAGGGAACGCTGCTGTAGTTCGACGGCGACGTCGATGAGCATGTCTTCCTGCCCACCGACATACCCCCGACGCCCGATCTCGCGCAGGATATCCTGCGCGGGTACCCCATACCGCTGCGAGGCCCGTTCCGCATGGAACAGGAAAGAGTTGTACACCCCCATCTGTCCCTGCACGATCGACCCCCGATCCATCATCGGCAACCGCTCCACCATCGGACGCAACACCTCCTCCGCAGCGTTTTGCAACCCGGTGACATCCACCCCACCGATATCCATCCCCAACCGATCAAACACCGTCGCCAACACCTCCAACGGCGCATTACCCGCACCCGCACCCAACCCATACAAGGTCCCGTCAACCTGGGTGGCACCCTCCCGCACCGCGAGCAGGGAATTAGCCACCCCGAAGCTCAAATTCTGATGCCCATGGAACCCGACCTCCGCATCCCCACCAACCTCATCCAGGACCGCACGGACCCGATCCGCGGCCTGCTCCATGATCAGATGCCCCGCGGAATCGACCACGAACACACACTCACACCCCGCATCCACCATGATCCTGGCCTGGGCCGCCAACTCGGCCGGGGCCAGGCGATGCGAGAGCATCAAAAACCCACCGGTCTCCAACCCCATCTCCCGGGCGGCCTGAAAATGCTGGATGGCAACATCCGCCTCCGAACAATGCGTCGCGATCCGCACCACCGACACCCCCCGCAGGGCGGCTTCCTTGAGATCCGCGATCGTCCCCACCCCGGGCAGCAACAGCGCGGCGATCTTGGCGTGGCGGGCCTCATCGACGGCTGCTTCGATCAGGTCGAGTTCATCGGTGCGGGAGAACCCGTAGTTAAACGTCGATCCCCCCAGCCCGTCACCGTGGGTGACCTCGATCATCTCGACGTGGGCGTCATCGAGGGCGCGGACCACCCGACGGACCTGGTCGGTGGTGTACTGGTGGCGCACCGCATGGGAACCATCACGCAGGGTGGAGTCATTGAGACGAATTGTGGTGCTCATAATATTGTCGTATCCCTTATCTTCTGAAAACGGCTGCTAGGAAGCGCTGAGTGCGAGGAGCTCGGCGTACTTGTCGGCGGTGGCCACCGCCGCGGAGGTGATGATGTCAAGGTTGCCGGCATACTCCGGCAGGTAATCCGCGGCCCCACGAACCTGAATCAGGATGGTCACCCTCGCCCACCCGTTCCAGTCCTCACGGGCCTGATCAAACTGCGGCTGTGCGGTGAGCTGGTAACCGGGCACATAGGCCTGGACCTCTGCCACGCGTTCCTCGATGGCGGCGGTGATCCGGTCCTGGAGGGCACCGGGTTCCCCGGCGGCGGCGGGCAGGGCACAGTAGACGGTGTTGCGCATCAGCATCGGGGGTTCCACCGGGTTGAGGACCAGCACGACCTTGCCTTTTTTCGCCCCTCCCAACTCGACCAGGGCGTGTTGGGTGGTGTCGATGAACTCGTCGATGTTGGCGCGGGTACCGGGGCCGGCGGATTTCGAGGAGATCGAGGAGATCACCTCGGCGTATTCCACATCGACGACCGAGGACACGGCATGCACGATCGGGGTGGTCGCCTGCCCACCACAGGTGATCATGTTGACGTTGTCGACCGCCTGGAGGGCATCGAGGTTGACCGCGGGGCACAGGTAAGGGCCCACCGCTGCCGGGGTCAGGTCAATCGCGCGGATCCCGGCGGCCCGGTACTTCGGGGCGTTGGAGGCATGCGCTGCGGCGGAGGTCGCCTCGAACACCAGGTCTGGTTTCGGGTCCTGGGCGACCAGCCAGTCCACGCCTTCGGCGGAGACGGTCAGTCCCAACGCGGCGGCGCGTTTCAGCCCGTCCGAGGCGGGGTCGACACCGACCATGTAGATCGGTTCGATGTGGTGGGAGTTGTTGAGCAGTTTGATCAGCAGATCGGTGCCGATATTACCCGGACCAACGATCGCCGCCTTCAATTTCTGGGACATATTGAGGGATCCTTTACGCAGTGGAATGGAGTGGAAAAAAGGGCAGGTGGGTTTAGCTGAAGGAGGCGCTGAGGGTGCCGTGGGGGCCGTAGTCGATCTCGACGTGCTGGCCGGCGATGACGGGGGCGGCACCGCAGAAACTACCGGTGAGGATGATGTCCCCGGCATGCAGGCCGACACCTTGTTCCCCGAGGGTGGTGGCCAGCCACTGCAGCGGTGCCAGGGGATGGCCCATGACATCCGCACCGCTGCCCTGACCGGCGAGTTCACCGTCGATCAGCATCCGGGCGGTGACACCCGGCAGGTCCGCGGTGGGCACGTCGATGGGGTTGGGGTCGATGATGACCGCGCCGCAGGAGGCGTTGTCGGCGACGGTGTCCACCAG